>CAZFHP010000015.1:25281-31227 GCA_964519365.1 uncultured Pseudomonadota bacterium | reverse complement strand
AAACCACTAAAAAAAAAATCCGTGCGCCCTGAGGAGTCTCGTCGAAGCCACAGGCTAAGACGGACGTCTCGAAGGGTTTCATTTCTTCTAAAAAAACTTAATTTCATTGATTTTAACAGGCTTCTTTTTCTTAAGGGATACCCTTCGAGACGTCCGTCTTCGCCTGTGGCTACGACGAGACTCCTCAGGGCGAACGGATTTTTTATCAGCTGATTCATAAACATCTTCCGTTAATCTAAATTTTCAAATTCGCATTTAAATGCGCTCATTAAACCGAATCATCTGCCACAACACCAACAATATCGACATGTGCTCCACCTAGCACCTGTACATTTAAATTGCCCGAACCATCTATAATTGAACTGTCACCGAAAATAATTCCCGTGTCTATTGGCTGCGGCACATAATTAACCCGATACACACGAACATCTGCATCTGTTGCATCTTGAGTTTCAGCTGCACCAACAGCTAAAAAGTTACCATCTGATCGCCAAGAAACAGTTGACACACGACTATCGAAACTCGCATCTTGAAACCCAGGAACTAATGTTGCCCCATCAAAATACAACGCTTCGATTGTACTATCGCTTTGCCCGTTGCTATAAAAGCCTCCAGCAATAAGATAATTCCTTTCAGGACTCCATGAAAAAGCATAGACATCTAACGCTTGCGTCTCTGTATACCAAACAAAGTTTTCTATCTTATCATCAAACGGATAAACATGTACTTGTAATGGCCCAAATTGTCCGGTTGCTATGTACTTACCATCAGCACTCCATTGTATCATATTGATATCAGCAAGGTTATCCCAACTTGTTACGCCTGCAAGAACTTGCGTATCGTTGTCAAATCCAAAAACCTGTATTTTATGACGCGCATAAATACCAGAATCAGAATAGATAGGCGTATCTATTGTTCCAACAGCAAGATATTTGCTATCAAACCGCCATGCAACAGATGAAATATGCGCGTTCTCGTTTTTACTATCAACGCCAATAAGTGTAGGCGTTGTCGTTGTATCAAATCTAAACAACTGTAACTCATCGCCTTTAACTATTTCTGTATCGAAGTATCTTGGACCAATGTTCGTCCCAACAGCAAGATACTGACCATTAGAACTCCACGAGATTGTACGAACGCGCACACCCTCTGTTTTACTCGCAACACCTGTAAGCGTTTCTGGCCCACTGTTAAACTGAAAAACCTGTAACTCATGCCCCACTTCAATGCCAGTATCTGTATACGATGGACCTGGCATTGTTCCAACGGCAAGGTAATCTCCTTCAGGACTCCAATCAAGAGCTATTCGCTGATAGCTCCCCTCGTCTATACTATCAACTAACGTAAGCGTGCCAGAACTTTCATCAAAACGATACAGCAATATCCCCAAACTTTCTTCTTCGTTATTGTCAACACCAACTGCAAGATAATTCCCATCAGGGCTCCAAGCAACTGTTTTTATGCCTTTAGAGCTTATCGTTTTAGTATCTTCATTTGTTAACGATACCGGCTTTCGTGTAAAAAAGCTTTTAAGCGTTACGCTGTTATCTAAGCATAGCGTCCCTTTGCTTAATCGTATTCCCGTATGCGTTGTTACCAACGTTGCGTTATCTAAAAACAACGTTGCTGTATTATCTTGCATTTGAATCAAATGATTCGCTGCAATAGGTGGATCATAAAAAAACGTTGTACCTATGTCAAAGCCAAACGTAGCGCCTGAAAAAATACAACTCGATTGCGTTGATTGGTACGCAAACAGATGCTGCCCAGAGATAAGCACATCACCTAGAATAAACAGTTGCCCATCTTTAAAAGAAAAATCATCTGCCAATACTATCTTAACATCTTGCAGCGTTACTTGAGCATTGTTCCCATTGGGCAAAATAATTGGATTATTAAAATCGTTGCGCGTAGTCTGTATAGACATGTTACGCAACGTAAGCGTTACGTTATTGTCGATAACAAGAGATGCGTCCTGTTCAAACACAAGCGTACAACCATGGCCATCAATAAGCGTATCTTCGGTTACACGCACTTTCTTATCTTCAGGAACATGAAAACGCGACGGAGCAATATCACCCTGACTAGCATCTGTAGATATCACATAATAATCTTGATCATTGTTATCAATAAGCACCCACAACGACACAGGATCTTGATCTTGATAGCCAACAAAAGACGTTTGACCCCAATATGCTTTATTGCTATGCCACCCCGTCAAGCCATCAAATGCCCCTATTTTAAATCGTGTTTGATCGTCTCCCGCAACAAACGCTGACTCTTTACTCACAAACGTAATATCAGCGCAGACATAATTACATGACAATACAAGAAGCCCAAGTAAACGCATCCAAAACACATAACTCCAACATATACTATACAACGACATCTTTACACCCTTATACTTTTTATTACAAGTTCTATTTCCGATAGAAACAAAAAAAGCTTTGATTTTTTGTCATCCTGAACTTGTTTCAGGATCCATGCTTTCGCAACTAAGAAATATATCGATTGTAAGTTTTCTCCCATTTCCAACGGATTATAAACATTGAACCCCAACCATTCAAAACCAATACGACGATATGAGCATGGATCCTGAAACAAGTTCAGGATGACAAGATCCATTGAAGTATTAATTGTTTGAAATGGTAGAAAAATCATCATCGTACTCACACCTATTTCCCTAGGCTCTATCATCAAATACTTTTCCAAAATAAGTAACCGTTGCTCCTGCGAGCACAGAAATATCCAAATCACCTGCACCATTGGCCTGTGACGAGTCGCCAAAAATAATCCCGTTATCAAACGTATCTAAACTCGCTCGATCAATATAACTTGTACCAACTTGATAAACACGAAGCTCATGTCCAGAAGTTATACCTGACTCACTTGTAGTTGGACCAGTATATGTTCCAACAGCCAAATACCCATCTGACCTCCAAGAAAACGTATTAACAGCAATCCCTTGAGGCTTATCATACAAATGTTCCAACGTTGCTCCATCAAAACGATAAAGCTTTAATTCATTGCCACCAACTGAAGATTTCCCAACAGACAGATAAGCCCCATCAGAGCTCCAACTTACACACCTAATGTTATCATCTATATTAACACTAGCAATCCCAAATAAATCACTCCCATCAAAACGATATACCCGAACCTCTTCATTATTTGCAACACAATCATGTGCTAAAGATGGATCTTGCTGCGTTCCAATCGCTACAAAATCCCCACCAGGGTGCCAGCTTATACTATTAATCAAAACCCCTTGAAATTGAGACGCCACACTATTAAGCGTAGATCCATTAAACTTATAAATCCTTAGGTAATACTGATCTGTAACAGCCAAATACTGTATCCCAGAAATCTGTGTCCACGCAACGGAGGCAGCATTAGTAAGTCCCAACTCCTCTCCCGTTATTTGTGTCATTGCAGAACCATCAAAACTGTAAACACGTACTTCATCATCTGTTCCATGCACCGTCGTCCCAACCGCAAAATAAGCACCATCAGGGCTCCAGTCAATTGAGTTAATAGATACAAGATCTCCGACTTCTTCAGAATCTTTTAAAACCAATGTCGACCCATCAAAACGATAAACACGAATAATCCCTGACACTATATCAAAAAAGCCACTTCTATAGGAAGAACCAACTGCCAAGTAATTTCCGCCAGGGCTCCACGAAACAGCATCAACAGATTGCGCCGTATAAGAATCTTGATCAACACTCGTAACACCAGTAAGCGTTCCTGTTGATGGGTTAAAGCTATAAACACGCAATTCATCACCAGACGTAATATTAGTTTCACTTGTTGATGGATCTACACTCGTCCCAATTACCAAACAGGTACCGGAAGGAATCCAATCAACGGCATTAACAGCATCAGCCCCTTGATCTTTACTTGTAACCCCTGAGAACGACGTTATTAATCTTTCTGGATAACTGCTTAACGTAACGTTATTATCAAGACAAAGCATGCCATTACTCAAGCGTATGCCAGCAGGCGACGCGTAAAGCGTTGCACCGTCAAGATACATGCACGCTGTTTTACTGAGCATCTGAATCAAATGCTTATCTCGCGAATAGGGGCTATAAGAAAACGTTGAGCCTTTATCAAAGCCTAGCGTCGCCGCATCACAAATATAACATGGCTGCGTTGAGCGATATAAAAAAACAGATGTTCCCGTCACAATAACATCGTCATGAATAAATAATTGTCCATCGAAAAAATTAACGTCACACCCAAGTGCAAGTTCAAGATCCTGAAGCGCAACCTGAGATTGATTACCCAATGGACGAATTATTGGACGAGAATAATCATTGAAAATGTTTTTAATGCGCATATTGCGCAACGTTAAAGTCGCATTATTCTCAACTGCAATAACGGCATATGGGTCAAAATAGAGCGTATTCCCCCGTCCATCCAAAACTGTATCTGACGTAATAATCAAAGACTCTCCATACGGGATAGTCAAATCACCCTCAAGCGTAATAGTATGACCCTGCCCATCAACAAAGCCACCACGATAGAGTTCAAGATTTGGCGCCAAATTAAGCGGACCATTTAAAACAATAGTCTTATCATTCAAATCCATATAAGATTCAACGCTTTCAGTAATATCAAATGTCACAGTATCCCCAGAAATTTCAAAGCCATCTTTTAGTTTTACAACACCCCGAGCACTGTTACTTGTAGCTCCAAAGTCCTGCCTTGGGGTTAACCACTGCAAAGAAGTTCTTCCATCAATATCTAACGCATTAAGCGTATTATTAAAGCCCACAAGCAGCATACAAAAGAATACAAAAGCATACAGCCCCACACAAAAAATACCCCTCGATAACTTATTTGAAAACCGTATCTTTTGGATACAACTCCTATCACGTTTAAAAAATATCATAACACGTACTCCCTTATCTCTTTATTTTATTTCTTCTCTCTTTTTATTTTTTCTAAACACCATCATAAAAGACATTTCCAAAGTACGACACTTTTGCCCCTCCAGAAACAATTATATCTAAATCTCCTAAGCCATCACCAATAGACGAATCGCCAAAAACAATCCCTCTTTCAAACGTTCGTAAATCTTCACCTTCAATATAATTAACATTATAAATACGCAGCGCATGTCCGACACTAATATTATCTTCATTAAATAATGGCAACGAATCTGTTCCTATCGCTATATAATCACCATCTGAATGCCATGAAATAGCGTTAACACCATCACCCTGAGGTACATCAAAAGCATGGATCAGCCTTGTCCCATCAAAACGATATATTCTCAGCTCACTCTCTCCAACAGGCCCTTTGCCTACAGCCAAATACGTACCATCAGGGCTCCAACAAACAGACCTGGCATCATCACCTAAATTAACACTCGTAATACCAGATAACGCTGTTCCTGTAAAACGATATATGCGAACCTCTTCTTCATCTACTACCCCTCCCTGATTTCCAGAAGCCGGGTCATGCTCAGTCCCAATCGCAATTATATCGCCATCAGGATGCCAACTTATACTCTTAACAGCAGATGCCCCTTGATTTGCATTTGTTACAGATGTCAAAGTGCTTTCATTAAAACGATAAATTCGCAATTCACTGTCAAAGTTTGTTCCAATAGCCAAATACTTTGTCCCTGAAATTTCAGTCCAAGCAACAGAAAAAACATCATCCCCAAAATCAAACAAACCCGCTAAATTAAGCCCCGTTATCTCTGTCAAACTAGAACCATCAAAACTATAAATCCGAACTTCATATGTTATCCCATGTTGCGTTGTTCCCAATGCTAGATATTTGCCATCAGATGTCCAATCAATTGATGTTGCAGACGTAAGCAAACCCAATGCAACTTCATCCCTAAGTGTTAAAGTTTTTGACTCACCATCAAATACAAAAACCTTCAAGTATCCATTATAAATCACACCAAGATTTCTTCCCATTGCT
>CAZFHP010000015.1:0-25271 GCA_964519365.1 uncultured Pseudomonadota bacterium | reverse complement strand
GGACTACAAGCAACCGTATTAACAGCTAAAGCCTCTTGATTGTCACTTGTAACGCCAGTACATGTTATGTCTTCTGGTGATGTTGTATCAAAACTATAAACACGTAATTCATGATACTTACCAATCGCATCCCCTTCATCTGACTCAGGATTTGGACCAACCCCAATCGCTAAACATGTTCCAGAAGGAATCCAATCAACAGCATTAACAGCTTCGTATGATTGATTTTTACTCGCAACACCCGATAACGTCAATGTTCTTTGGGCAAAACTACTGACCGTAACGTGATTATCAAAACACAGCGTACCATTACTTAACCATATACCAACAGGCGAGGACATCAGCGTTGCCCCATTTAAATACATACGAGAAGTCCTGCTCTGCATTTGAATCAAATTATTATCATATGACGACGGATTATAATAAAACGTTGAATCTTTATCAAAACCAAATGTCGAAGCATCACAAATACAACAGGGCTGGTCTGACCCATATACAAAAGCCCACGTTCCCGTTACAAAAACATCATCGTAAATAAAAAGCTGCCCTTTTTTAAACGTAAAATCTTCTGCCAGTGCAAACTCAACATCTTGCAAAACAATAATAGATTTTGCACCCAACGGATAAATCATTGGCTTAACATCATTATTGTGTATATTTTTTATACGCATGTTACGCAACGTCAACGTCACGCTATTTTCAACCAGAATAGAAGCATTCTCTTCAAAGCATAACGTGTTCCCACGCCCATCCAACGCTGTCGAAGATGTAATAACCAACGACTCTCCTGACGGTATCGTCAAATCTCCCTCAAATGTAATAGTATGACCACGGCCTTGAATATACCCACCTCTATATATCTCAAGCCCTGGCGCTAACGTCAGCGGACCATTTAGAATAATCGTTCTATTATTCAGGTCCATATACGATTCAACACTTTTAGAAATATCAAGCGTCACACGAGCATTACTACCAGAAAGATAAAAACCGTCTTTGAATTTAACAACCCCTTTAGCACTATTATCATAACTTGAGCCATTAAAATTTTGTCGAACTGTTTCCCATCGTAACAAGTCTGTTCCACCAGGATTTGTTCCGTCAATATGCAACGCATACATGCTATAATTGCAAACAAAAACAATCATACAAAAAAGCATTCTTATATTCTTCGCAACTCTATTTTTAACAACGCTATTCTTCACAACGCTTATCCCTTTTCAAAAAATTACACACCAGTCATAATTCTGTCTTACGCTTATTACGTTTATATTCACACGTATCGCCATCATCCTGCTTCATCAGCAATATGCGCTTGCACATGCACCTGCGCCCCGCCTAACACACGAACATCCAACTCACCTTCATTATCAGCAACAGAGCTGTCACCAAATATAACGCCCGCACTTTTTGCATCCCAATTTTCTTCACTGCCATTATGCCCAAACTTATGAACCTGAACACTATCAGCATCTGTAACATTAAAGCCTGTAGCCAAATACTGCCCATCAGGCCTCCATGCAACAGACTGAGCCCTATGTTTTGTCGTCAAAGCATGATCATAATACTGTAAGCTCTTTCCATCAAATCGAAAATTCTGCACAATATTCCCGCTATTAGCGTCAAACGCCGCTGTCAAATAAGCACCATCCGGGCTCCATGCAACAGCCTGAACGTTATCTGTTGCAGTTGTTGTGCTAACAACATAGCTCAAGCTATTTCCATCAAACTTAAAAACCGTCACGTTTTCTGGACCATCAACATCAAACCCTGCTGCTAAATACGTCCCATCAGGGCTCCATGAAACACTTGAAGCATCATTCATAGTCGTCGGCGCAGTATCTACAAAACTTAATGGCTGAACATAACCTAAAGAATTCTTATCAAATCGAATAACCCAAACGGAATCGCTATTCGCAACAGCCAAATACGCGCCATCAGGACTCCACGCAATTGCCTTGTAGTCAAAACTACCAGCAAAATAACCATAACAATGATACTGAGGAATATTCTCATCAAATGGATAAACACATACCCACCCACCTTTAGATGCGGCCCCCAGATACGCACCATCAGGACTCCATGAAACTGCTTTCACATTCATTTGTAAGCTAGGAATAGCAATACCATCAGACAAATTCGTACCATCAAAGGGAAAAACAAGCAAACTCAAACCACTACCTAATTCAACTTCATTGATAAATACATCAAACGATGCTGCCAAACATGCCCCATCAGGGCTCCATGAAACCGAAACAGCTTTCAACTTAGTATTTTGACCGAAATCAATAGACGCTGTATCAATATGGGTTAAGATCTGGCCATCAAAACGATAAACTTTTACGTTATCAGTGTCTGTGTAAAACGCTACAGCCAAATACGCGCCATCAAGGCTCCATGAAACAGACCGTACATAATCAGATGTTTCCGGGGCATTGACCACATCGCCAGCTGAACCAAACTCTCTGTATTTAAACACGTTAGAAAAAACGTTTCTATCGTATCCATCAAAACCATAAACCTGAACTGAATTGTTTACACTCAGGCCAAATGCTGCAGCCAAATAAGCCCCATCGGGACTCCATGAAACAGAACGTGCAACATTTAGATTTGTCGGAACATTAGAAACATGAGTTAAGCTCTTGCCATTAAACCGAAAAACCTGAACGTTATCCATTCCAGGACGATTATCATCAAATGCAACAGACAGATACGTTCCATCAGGGCTCCATGCCGCTGAGTACGCGTAATTATTATTTGTCGAAGCATCTGCAACACGCGTTAAGCTTTGCCCGTTAAATCGAAATACCTGTACACACTTTCTGTTAAAAGAATTACTGAAATTAAATGTAACCGCAACATGTGTTCCATCAGGGCTCCATGAAACAGACGAAGCATTTTGTACTGTCGTTGGAGCGCTGGCAACATGAACTAATCCACTGATAAGAAATACGCCGCTGTCAAAGCGATAAATATGGACATTATTGCCTGCAGCATGATTAAACGCAACTGCAAGATAGCGACCATCCGGGCTCCAAGAAACAGAACGTGCATCTTTCGCTGATGGAAATATTCCCTCATACGTTTGGTTATACTCCCCTGACCACTCAATATTTGGGGCAGTAATAATATTGTCAACAAGAATCATGTTGCTACCATCAAACATAAAGATCATGACGGCTATAGATAACGCATACTCAGGTAAGCCCAAAGAGCTCCAAAATTCTGAGTCATCAAATGCTACGGCCAAAAACTTCCCATCGGGGCTCCATGAAACTGAACGCGCCCGGCCTACAGAAGCAGAGGTAGCATTAGCAATGGTTTCACGAGCACTTTCGATCTTGTCATCTAAAAACCATAGTCCCGTAGAAATAACAATATCGTCCGGATCAATAATCGGCAATTCACTCACATACGTTAACGAACTTCCATCAAACTTAAAAATGACCACAGAATTCCATCGAGGATTCCCTTTGTGATCTTTTGCAGTAGAATTAAATGCAACAGCCACATGCGTCCCATCAGGACTCCATGAAACTGACACCGGATTGCCATATTTATCCCCCCCATACTTCTGCACCATGTCTGTAGAATCAACAGAAATTAAATTCGATCCACCTAATCGAAAAATCTGTATGTTATTCGAGCAATTGTTAAATACTGCAGCAAGATAATCCCCGCCGGGGCTCCATGCAACAGCATTTGCTCTCTTATTGATTCCAGGAGCACTATCGATTAGCGGCAACGATATATCAGCATTAACAACATGATTCATCAGCATGCTACGAGCAGAACTCGGCTGCTCCATAGGGCTTGAAACAGTCACATTGTTATCAAAAGACAAAATACCCTGGGTTAACCGTATTGGCGTTAAACATGACGCCAGCGTTGCTTCATCAAAGCTGAGCTTGGCATGCTCCCCTTGCATTTTAATCAAGTTATCATCATTTGTTGGCGGTTCATACAACAACGTTGCATCGCCGCTAAAATGCCACAACCCACCGTCTACAATATATCCAGGGCTATCAAAACAGTACATAAACGAATACGGTCCTGAGACTATAACATCTCCATGAATGTACAAACAACCGAGTCTAAAAACAATGTTATCAGAAAGCTCAAGCACAACATCTTGTAAGCACACACGAGACGTTGGACCAAGGGGAGTAAAGATCTGTCTGTAATACCCACTACTTGTATTTGTGATGGTCATATTCATAAGCGTCACCGTTACACCGTGGTCAACAATAATTTGCGCATCTTGCTCAAACGCAAACGTGTGATTTCGTCCATCAAGAACAGTATCAGACATGATTCGCAAACGCTTATTTTTTGGCAACGTAAAATTACCATCAAATGTAATAGAATTCCCCCGGCCATCGATCATTGCACCGTTGGGAATACTCGCATCGGCAGCAAGAGTGATCGGCGACATCAAACGAATTTTCCCCGTCGCTCCAACATTGTTGCCACCAGGCCCCGCATCAATAACCCCATTAATAGGGTTAATAATATCAAGCGCTACGGTAACACCGGTATCAACAACAAAGCCGTCACGAAATTTCACATGCCCCTTTGCATAATCAGGCACACCATCTATTATTGTATCAAACAAAACACGATCAGCCTGCCACGACACTTCCTGATAAGAATCAACCCACTTATAGATACCAGAATCCCAAAAAACACCCGGGAGATTTGTTGTGTCAAGATTTTGATATTCAGCATAAACAATTGACGAAAAAGCTGACATAAAAAATATCATCGTAAAAAATATTTTTTGAATGCTTACTTGCTTTGATTTTTTGCTCTTCATAAAACTCCTTAAAAACCTACATTACGCTTATACTCTCAATCATCATGCTTCGTCAACAATATGACCACATACATTCACGTGCGCCCCTCCTAATACACGAACATCCAAATCCCCTTCACCATCGGAGACAGAAGAATCTCCAAATATAACACCTGTCGACTCCCACTCATCTTCACTGCCATTATCTCCAAACGGATAGATTCCCATTGATCCCCCAGCAACACCAACTACCAAATACGCACCATCAGGGCGCCATGCAACTGACCTGACACCATAAATTGTTCCTGTTAAATCAGGGATGTTTGGAATAGTGGTTAAACTACTACCATCAAATCGAAAAACACTAAACTTATATCCTTCACCCAAAATCATTTTAGTATCAGCTAAATACTCACCATCAGGGCTCCATGACAAAGATCCAAATGAAAAAGTAGATCCAAATTGAGAAGGTTCATCCCAACAAAATTCCGCAACTGGGAACAAAACATCTTGTAATCCAAAAGAATTATCAACATTGAGTATTGTTCTAAATATGCTTCTTAAAAAATTTCTCAAAAAATCAAATTCTATCTGTCCTACATAGTGATCAACCCGCTCCAAAAACAAACTCATATCAAGAACAACAGTACTATTAAAACGTAAAATTTGGGTTTTATCGCTAAACCCAGCAGCTAGATATGAACCATCAGGGCTCCATGCAACTGATAAAGCATTTGTATCAGCTTTTCCCTTAAACTCACCAACAATTCTTAAAGCATCTAAAAGAGGCTTTGTGTAGGCATCAGTTTTATCCAATATTCCATACGCAATCTTTTCTAGAAGATTCGTGCCAACACTTGGCCTTAAATTTATAAGCTTTTTTAAATAGCGACGTAAAAGCGTCATGATATTGTTTTGTAATTTAAAATGACAAACCAACACCCGAGGCTCTTCTCCCTCTTCATCACTTTCGTTATCCTTATCAAAAGCAATGGCTAAATACTTTCCATCGGGGCTCCATGAAACATCATTGGCAGTCCAGGGAATCCAAACCATATTTTCACAAAAATTTAAATTCTCCCCATCAAACGTTAAAATAACAACAGCATTTTCTCGAGGTTTCTCGCATATCTTTACCTTAAATGGCTGCAAAAGTAATAGCTGATAAAGGTTCCTATAAAAATACTGCCGCCGAGGGCTGCCAGCAACCGCTAAATGTGTCCCATCGGGGCTCCATGAAATAGCGTTTATAGATTCTGGTAATTGAGAAGAGTCCGAAAACATATCAACCTCTATACAACCAGAACCATCAAATGAATAAATTTTTACTTCTGATTCCAGAGCAACCGCAACATAATTCTCATACGGATGCCAAACAATAAATCTTATACGATTTTCAGCCCCAAGGTTTTGTGAAAATATATTAGTCAAGTTACTACCATCAAATGAATAAATATAGAATTGCCCCCAATTCGATCCAGCCAAATAACGCCCATCAGAGCTCCACGAAAGCAAGTCCATACGATAATCGGGGCACAACAAACTATCATTTCCTGCCGCAGTAAAACGCTTGTATTTAAAAACATCAGAAAAAGTTTTCTGTTCACTGCCATCAAACCCAAAAGTCTTCACATTGCTTCCGCTAGTAACATTAAGCGCAGTGGCAAGCTGCGTCCCTCCAGGCCTCCATGCAACCGACTGCACACTGCCCGTCATTGTTAATGCAGTCGCAACAAAGCTCAAGCTATCACCATTAAATCTATAAGTCTGCACTGCTTTATCGTTACCTGTAGAATAAAAACCTGCAGCCAAATAAACCCCATCAGGGCTCCATGAAACCGACAAAGCATTATTTGCTTTTGCTGGAGCATTATCAATATGTCTAACTGTCCAATTATTGGTAATATCATCGAGCTGAGGCT
The DNA here is from genome assembly GCA_964519365.1 of uncultured Pseudomonadota bacterium. Taxonomy (GTDB): domain Bacteria; phylum Babelota; class Babeliae; order Babelales; family RVW-14; genus CAZFHP01. The sequence continues at coordinate 18,557 of CAZFHP010000015.1, read as the reverse complement.
CTGCACTCAAATTCAAAACACTCAAGCTATTACCATCAAAACGAAAAACCTGTACGGGGTTTTGATCTGATGCAACGTCAAATGCAACGGCTAAATACACCCCGTCGGGGCTCCAAGCAACTGACTGCGCTTTATTCGAAACGCCTATCTCATTCAGAAAATCAGTAGTGGCAATTAAGGGGGCATGAGTAAGCAATCTTAAGCTACTTCCATCAAACAAAAAAACTTGTAACGGATATGGCCGCGGGTTTTCAGAATCTACTGGCGCAACATCAACATCAAACGTAGCAGCAAGATACATCCCGTTTGGGCTCCAGGCAACTGATGTCGCATTATCAGGAGCATATACAACATTTGAAACGAGGGTTAAGTTACTGCCATTAAACCGAAAAACCTGTACATTATTATTAGCAGCAACATTAAACGCTGCTGCCAGATACTTGCCATCAGGGCTCCATGCAACTGACCGTGCATTGTCTGTTGTTGATGCAGTCGCAACATGAGTTAAGCTGTTCCCATTAAATCGAAAAACCTGTACGTTATTCCCACCAGTAACAAAAAACGCTACGGCCAGATATTTGCCATCAGGGCTCCATGAAACAGACCGTGCATAATTTGTTGTTGCTGGAGCATTTACAACATGAGTTAAGTTGCTCCCGTCAAGCCGAAAAACCTGTACGTTAGTATTGTCAGTATCAACATTAAACGCAGCTGCCAGATACTTGCCATCGGGGCTCCATGCAACAGATTGTGCATTATCAGGAGCTGAAGAACTGCTAGCAGAACTCTGTAATGATATATCTTGGTTAACAACATGCTTTATCAACATACGACTAGCAGAAGGCTTTACCATCGGGCTGGTAATAGTCACATCATTGTCCAAAAGCAACATCCCCTGACTTAATCTCAATGGCGTTCCAAATGAGGCAAGCGTTGCCTCATCAAAACTCAACGTTGCATACGCCCCCAACATTCTGATTAAGTTATCGTTATCAATTGGCGGGTTATACAACAACGTAGCATCACGATGAAAATGCCACAATGCACCGTCTTGAATATACCCTGGACTATCAGAGCAATACATAAACGAGTACGGCCCTGAGACTATAACATCCCCATGGATATATAAACGTCCCAGTCTAAAAACAATATTGTCATGCAACTCAAGCGAAACGTCTTGTAAGCACACACGTGACTTTGGACCAAGAGGGCTAAAGATCTGTTTGTAATACCCATTACTCGTGTTTGTGATGGTCATATTCATAAGTGTTACTGTCACACCATGGTCAACGATAATTTGTGCATCTTGCCCAAACGCAAACGTGTTGCCGTACCCATCAAAAACAGTATCGGACATTATGCGCAAGCGCTTATTTTTTGGTAAAACAAAATTCCCCTCAAAGCTTACCGTATTCCCACGACCATCAATCATTGCACCATTTGGCATACTTGCATTTGCCGCAAGAGTAAGCGGCCCGAGCAAAGAAATTTCTCCTGTCGCGCCAACATTAAGCCCACCCGGCCCAGCATCAATAACCCCACTAACAGGGTCCGCAATATCAAGCATAACAGAAACGCCAGGATCGATAATAAAGCCATCATGAAATTTCACATGCCCTCGGGCAAAATCAGGAAACATTTTGATCGACGTATCAAAAAGAACACGCGTATCTTGCCATGCATTGTCTACATAGTAATCTCTAAAGTGATTTATCACGGTAAATACACTGTCATAGACCTTCCCCATATCTACTTTACTTTTAAGATATTTTTCATTTAACGCTTCAAGAAGTTCTTTGTATTCGTTGTATTGATTCGGTCCAATAAGTGCCAAATCTGTAAGTGTACTTCTTGTTGTATTGAAACAGTTATACCATGCATGTACGTTACTCGAAATAACAAAACTAAAGCATACTAAAAACACAAGAAACCCCACGTGTTTAGAGATTCCCATGCCCCAGATTATTTTATTCCCCGACTGCTTTGACTTACTCATCTTCATAAAACTCCTTTTTAACTCCTACTATCCCCTATCACACAGAAAAAGTGTCGTCAATAACATGACCTAATATTCTTACCTGGGCTCTTCCTAATACACGAACATCTAAATCAGCTGCACCATTTGGAATCGAGCTGTCGCCGAAAATAAAACCGTTTGAATCCCAACTCAATAAACCCGCATCGCCAAACGAATAAACATGCACCTCGGTCACAGCTCCCGAAGCAAACCCGGCAGCAAGATGCGCTCCGTCAGGCGACCACCTGACAGCATTTGCACGTGCATTGTTATCGCCTACGCCTACGCCTATATCGACAAGACCCCACTCTGTAAATTGATACACCTGAATTTCATCATGCGCACTATCACTTTCATATCCAACAGCAAAATATGCCCCATCAGGGCTCCAATCAAGAGACTTGACGCCTTTGCCCCCTGAACCTGTAATTGATCGCGAACTGGTTAAACTTAAGCTTGCATACTCATATTTAAAAACCTGCACCTCTTCGTCACTTAAATCATTGGCAAACCCTACAGCTAAATAACTTCCATCAGGGCTCCAACTTACAACGTTCGCATCACTCTCACTAGTCAAGCCCACACCAACGCCAATGTCAATTAGACTATTTCCTGTAAACTCGTAAACCTTAACTTCGTCGTCACTTGCATCAGTTGCATAGCCAACAGCAACATAAGACTCATCGGGCGTCCAGCTAACAGAATAAGCGTCTGAATCGTTCGCACTACTGGCTGTAGCACCCGTAGTAATTAAACCATTATTACTAAACCTATAAATCACAACTTCGTCATCTGTACCACTCTCAAAACCAACAGCTAGATATGCACCCGATGGCGACCATTTTACAGAATAAGCCGTCTTACCACTGTTACTCACAGCCCATGCACCAAGCGTCACAAGCTCACTTCCATCAAACCGATACACAATTACTTCGTTTGTCGCACCATTCGCAAACCCAACGGCTAACCAACTTCCATCTGGTGACCAATCAACTAACGTTACAGCTCCTGAGACAGTTTCGGGTAAAGAAATCGCTGTGCCTAAACTCGTACCATCAAACGAATATACCTGCACGGCACTCGTATCACCTGATACGTTAAACCCAACAGCAAGATGCCTTCCATCAGACGTCCAACTAACCGACGAAACATCATGTGTTGAACTTTTGGTATCACGAGAATCTAAGCCTACCGTACCAACATCGTACTTGTCTAATAGCATGCTGCTCGTTGGCACACTGGTCCATAATTCATGATCAAACGCATAAACATGTACTTCACTATCGCTTGCATCTGTATCAAAACCTACGGCTACATACGAGCCGTTTGGGGGCCAGTTAACAGTATTTGCACTCACCCCACTGGCACTACTAATCGTTTCAATATCAATTAACCCAAGTCCCGAAAAACGATACACATGAACTTCACCGTCTGTTGCTCCACTTTCATAACCAACGGCAAGATAATTCCCATCTGGGCTCCAGTGAACGGAGTTAACGCTTGCGTTATTATCACTCGCAGTCGTTACCGTTAACGTTAAGCTAGTACCAGCAAATTCATAAACCTGCACTTCACTCAACACAGCACCACTATCATAGCCAACAGCAAGATACGTCCCGTCTGGGCTCCAGTCTAAAGTATTTACTGTCGTATTATTGTCACTTGCTATTACTATTGATGTTAAACTTGAACCATCAAACCTATAGACTTGCACTTCATTTGCGGCAGCGGTATCAAACCCAACAGCAAGATAACACCCACATGGTGACCAACTTACAAAATTGGCATTCCCTGTTTCAGTCGCTGTTCCAACTGATGCCAACCATAAACCATCAAACAAATACAGACGAACATCCATTCCTGCCCCACTCTTATACCCAACAGCAAGATAATTACCATCAGGGCTCCAAGTAACAGTATTAACAGTTGTATTATTGTCATGAACACTTGTAACACCCAGTAACCCTAATCCCGAAAACTGATATACACGAACTTCGTTAGCAGCCCCACTCGCATACCCAACAGCAAGATATTTTCCGTCTGGGCTCCAGTCAACAGAGTTAACCGTTGTATTATCAGATCTTGCCGTTTCAACAGATGTTAAACCCGAACCTGTAAACTGATACACATGAACTTCGTTTGTAGCCCCACTCGCATACCCAACGGCAAGATATTTCCCGTCAGAACTCCAACTAACAGTATTAACAGCAGCACCCCCATCAGAAGTATCGGCAACAGATGTTAAACTACTTTCGCCAATTAACGAGGTTGGCGTGAGCATATATGACATGGCGCCAACCCAATAATTTGGCCTTGAAATTTTACTGCTCAATGTTACATCGTTATCAAAGTAAAGCGTGCCCGCCGTCAAACGTAACGGCGTAGCATACGATGCCAGATTAGCACCATTAACCATGATACTTGAACTGTGATCGACCAGCTTAATTAAATTATCAGCAGTTGTCGTTGGATTATAATTAAACGCCGAATCGTTTTCAAACGCTAATTGCGCACACGAAGCGATATAACTTGGTTGGTCTGAACGGTACATAAACGTATGGGGGCCTGAAACAATAACATTGCTATGTACGTACAAGCGACCGAGTTTAAAATAAATATCGTCATGCAAATCAAAAGTAACGTCTCTTAAACACACACGCGACGTTGGCCCGAGGGGTGTAAAGATCTGTTTAAAATACCCGTTACGCGTATTTTTAATCGTCATGTTTTTAAGTGTCACGGTCACACCGTGATCAAGAATAAGTTGGGAATCTTGTCCAAACGTAACAGTATGCCCGCGGCCATCAAGAACCGTATCAGACATGATGCGTAAACGCTTATTACTTGGCAGCTCAAAATTGCCATCAAACGCAATCGTATGCCCCAGACCATCAATAATTGCCCCATGCGGCATAGTTGCATTTGCTGCAAGCTTGATTGGCGCCTTTAAACGAATTTCACCGGTCGCCCCAACGTTAATCCCACCAGGTCCAGCATCTATGACGTTACAAATTGGGTCAACGATATCAAGAGCTACTGTAACCCCTGGATCTATAACAAAGCCGTCACGAAATTTTACATGCCCTTTAGCATAATCAGGAACACTATTATTTGTCGTATCAAAAAGCACGCGTGTGTCTTGCCAGATTTTACTCGTGTCTGTTCGAGCATCAAGTCTTTTATACCCTGCAAAACTCTTGGGACAAAAAGATACCGTACATAACAACAGAAGAGAAATAAATAGCTGACGAACTCTTAAGTTCAAGCTCTTTTGGATTTTCATTAAAACACTTCTCCTTTATTTTATACCGTTTACTACTCACCAGTACTACTCACGGCAAAGCGCGAACAGATGTTTTAAAGTATTTCAAAGCATCCAAAAAAAATCAAGAATTTTAAATTTGTCTGAACCCGCCTACGCCCTACGTAGCTACCTCCTACGCCCAGGTGGCTACGCAGGATAAAATTCCCCACAGCTGCGCATAAGAATGCTTGGTGTGGGCTAACATAAACGTCACCTGTTCCACAGGTTCCTGTATGAACTATTTTTTTTAAAAAATGCCAATTCAATAATTCAGATCAATTGAAAAGATTAAAGATAATATGATGATTAAATTTTTTTGTAATTCTCATTAGAACCTGTGGAACAGGTGACGCTTATATTAACCCACACCAAGCATTCTTATGCGCAGCTGTGGGGTATTAAAGAGGATGCTGTTCAAACCCCAAAAACTGACATTCTGGTTGTAACAAGACACCAAATTTTTCAAACACTCGTTTTTGCATTTCACGGGCAAGATTAATAACGTCTTGAGATGTTGCACTAGAGTTTGTCACGAGCATGTTTGCATGCTTGTGTGATACACACGCACCGCCAACAGATAAATTACCCTTGACGCCGATTTTATCAAGATAATACGCAGCGTAAATCATCTTTTTATCGTTAACAAGATAATCTATTTCGTGCTCATGAAAATTTCTAAAAAAGCTCCCGCACGTACGAGACACAGGATAACGATTATTGCGATAACGTATCATTTCGTCACGCCTCCCCCGGGCATACATAGTATCGCTCGAAGAAACTTTTTTGAGCTTAAACGTCCCCGAAAGTAATATATGCTCTCGTGCATGTAATCGTGATGTATCGTAACCAAAGTTAAACCAGTCACGATCAACGTCTAGAATTACACCAGTTTGCTTATCAAGCACACGGGCACTAACAAGAAAATTACTCAGTAAAAAATTAAAGTAGTGAATGTTGATGTACACGGCCCCGCCAATAGTCCCCGGGATCCCACTAAATTCTTCAAGCCCGACAAGATTATTATCAAGACATGTTTCGATGAGTTTTTGAATACAAACGCCTGAACCTGCTGTGACATACGCATGCGCTTCGTGCGCAATCGAAACATCACGTGTTTTACACGTATCGTTATGTGTTACAGCTATATCTCGAGACACAGCTATATCGTGCACACCAGAAATCTCTGACGTAATAGTTATATCCTGCATGTTAGAGCATATAACAAGCCCATCGATACCAGTATCGCTTATAAGCACGTTCGCCCCTTGGCCCAATAAAACAATATCGAGCTCATGAGTACGGGCAAACTCCAGCGCTTGCGTATAATCGCTTTCTGTCACGGGCTGGCAGAAAAAGCGTGCTTTGCCCCCTGTTTTGAACCAATTTTTATCACGTAACGAAATATGCTCTTGAATCTTCATAACGAAAACAAATCTTTATGCTTGATTTTCAAATATAAAATATTTACCAACTGGGCACAATTGCACTTTATACCGAACTCTCTTGCCATCCACGAAAACAATTTACTAATATAAAATACAGAGAGGGGCAATATATCACATACAGCACTATACATGATAATCACAAAAAGGGGGAGGAAAAACATGAAAAACGTAAAAAAAATTATTTTCATTTTATGGGTAATACTCGTACTTTCGATACAGCTTTATGCAAAAGCGATACCAAACAATCGATTAAACTGGATGAAAGTAGCAAATATTCAAACGTATACACAAATCATGTTTGATTTTGCCCAACCTATAAAAAAGCTCAAGAAAAAGTTAAATGCGGACAAAACACAACTTACATTGTTTTTCCCTGGCACCCGACTTAAAAATTTCAAGAAAAAAAACGTTATCAAAACACTCAATACGCTCAAAGAAAAAGGGCTCATTGAAAACGTCACGTTACACCAAAAAAATAAAACCAAACCAGTCGAGCTCACCATAAAGTTTGCAAAATACAAACCCAACTCAAAAAAACATAAGCAAAAACTGTTGATAAAATTTAGCAAAATAATAGACGATACGAATAAGCTTATTTTAGATATTTTTGACATTGATACGCTTAAAGCAATCAATAAAAATAATGATACGATACTTCATGCATATAATTATCATACGATTGTCCAATACGACACATCGCAGCTTTTTGCGTTTAACCAGACACGAGACCAAAAAAAAAAGTCCGTATAATACTTGACCCTGGCCATGGGGGCACAGACAGTGGCGCAATCAATAGCAATGGAATTAAAGAAAAGGCTATAGCACTGAGCATAGCACGCAAAACACGCAGATTTTTACAAAAAAATGGCTACACCGTAATGCTCACTCGAAATGACGATTCAACAATTTCACTCAAAGAACGATCTGAACTTGCAGCACAGCTTAAAGCTGATCTGTTTGTCTCTATTCACGTTAATGCATCGCCAAAAAGATCTACCGAAGAATCTGGTATCGAAACCTATTATCTGGACAACGCATCGTTACGCTATCCCAAATATGTTGACACGTTTGTCTTTATTAACACACCCAAAAATAATCGAGCCATACATAGGGCACGCACATTTTTCAAAACAAAAAATAACCAATCACAAAGCCTGGCCCAAGCAATTCAAACAAAACTTATCTCGTTATTGCGATACAAAAAAATACCAATCGTTAATCGCGGCATAAAACCAGAAACATTTCAAGTCCTTCTACGCAGTAATATACCTGCAGCTCTTGTTGAAGTGGGTTTTATCACACACCCAATTGAAACAAAACGACTCTTGAAAAACTCTTATCAAAATATAATTGCCCATGGTATTTGCAAGGGAATTAAGAACTATGTGCGCTATTCGCAATAACTACAAAAAAGCAGCAAAAAAATACAAATAAGATTTTTCCAGGCATACGAACTACATATATCGCTCTATTAAGAGTTTTTGGCTCTTAATTTCATTCTTTTGTTTCAAATTTCACAAAAAATATCTATACTAAAGTTTGAATAAAAGACGTTTGTATAAGCACAATAACACTTTTAGCAGAAGGGGTCCCAAAATGAATTCGAGCCTTTCGCTATCATTTGAACTCGTTTACCTCATGAAGTGGTTGTTACAGCATGAGAAGAAAATGCTTAACGCCCTGGTTAAGCATGCAATAAAAAATGGGTTTGCTCACGATTTAAAGAAAATAAACGATCACAATCATACCGAAACAGCAGATCAATTTTATACAACTATTCTTGATTTCTTAGTTTTTTTCGAAGACACGCTTATTAACAATCTTGACAGCATAACGCTTGATCAAGAAACTGAACGGTCTATTTTGCCTGCGATTAAAAAAATGGATAACGGAAACTTTGATATTCAGACAATGCGTGCTAGTATTCAGCAAACTAAAGAAGTGTTAAGTCAGACACAAAAAAATCATACGCAAAAACAAGCACAAAGCACACTCGAACCTACAGGCTCTCAATCGCTATCGCAGCAACATACACAGCCAGAGCCATCACAAGAAGAAGTCAAAAAGCTTTTGTTTGAGCATATTCTTAAAAATTGGAATCCATCCAAAAACGATCTTGCTAACTAGTTGTCTGAACCAGGATAACCACGATAAGACGGATAAGATAGATAAGAAAGATACCTTAACAAATTCACACGAAAAACCTAAAGCCAAGCGTCTTAAGGGCTTGCCGTAATTCAAAAATCGGCAAGCCTATAACAGCCGTATATGACCCCTTAATCGATTTAAAAAAGTTCTGTCCATAATTTTCGATTATTCCTGCGCCAGCTGAATAAAGCGCGTCAGGTTCTTTTTCAAAATACGTTTCAAGCCAGGCTTCTTCTACGCAAAATTCAAGAACCCCTTCAGTCACCCACTCTTCGCTTTGCTCTGTATGCCATGCATTATTTTTCCAAACTTTTTTTTCTAAGCAACATCCAGTTGCAATTTCAACGGGCTCTTCTCGTATTATTCGCATCATACGCTTGGCATCTTCTTTGTCTTTTGGCTTGCCAAAAATATTGTTACTTTTTATCGTTCGTGATAACGAATCAGCTGTAAGCACAAAAACATATTCGCCGGTTTCTTGCGAGTGCTCTGGCAATAACACATGTGACATTTTATCCTGCGCAATGGCCAACACATACGCAAAAAAATCTAAGCCTGCGAGATTAACTTTCTCGTCACTAGTATGCCCAATTGTTTTAAATTTTATACCTGCTTGTCTTAATAACTCACGTCTGGGTTGAGACTGCGACGCCAACAATAACGTATCCATAAAAACCCTATTATTTTTTCTTTTTTTGTTTCACATTTATTTATTTCAACTATATGCTAGATTACTGAGAATACAGATTAAAACAACTTCTCAGGAATTAAAAAAACTCATGAAAAAGATATTACAATTCACATACATCGTTCTAACACTTACGCTTGTCTTTACACAAGAAACATCATGCATGCTCACCAGACAACAAAAAATGCAATCTCTTACCGACACCATTTTTATCGATTACGTTAAAGAAAACAACATAACCCAAATCAAAAAACACTTAGCACGCAAAGAAAAAATCTCCACTGATGCTTTAAAAAAAGCTCTGGCTATCGCACGAACAAATAATTATCAAGATATGGTCACGTTACTTGAAGTACACATACAAGAAAAAGTGCAATATCCAACGTGGGAGCTACTTGGCCCTCCGCCACCGACAACTCACAATACAAAACAACTACAAATGCTATCAAACATCACGAAAAACCTACTTGACCAAGCATCATATGGAACCCCTCTACAATTGGCTCATGCCCTGCAAAGCGTAAAAAAAATCACAACAACACCTCTTGTCTTAAAAGCACTGTACAGTTGCGCATTGCTCTGCGCATGTGCACATCAAAATACGCCTACCGTAAATTTTTTACTCCAACGAAAAGAAACATCTGTTTACGTAAAAAATCCCCGAAATCTATGGACACCATTACACTATGCTGCCTATCACAATAATCATGTACTGTGTGAAATTCTTTTAGATCATGGCGCAGGCGATGTTCTACATACACCCAACATACACAGGCAAACGGCTCTTGATATAAGTCGCATGGGGCGTCCAAAAATATTAGCTCTGTTTAAAGATTTCCAGGCAAAAATGGCTCAAAGACGAGCCCTAATTCGCAATTTCATAGGAAAAGAAGGCCAAGAATCCGCGCAACTGCTATCTTCTTTTAAGCATCGCAAGCAACCCGCAACTCATCTCCCATACATAGCAAACACTCAAAACCATAATAAAATCGGGGCCTTTGCGCTCTTAACAAAAATACTTTACAGTTAAAACCAGTTGTCGTTTATTTTATTCTTATTTTTTATTTCATATAGGGGGAATCTTATGAAATCTATCCGTACTGCGGTATTTCTTACCGTCATAACAATGCTTGCGCAAAATGCTTCAGCTGTAGTATGGTGGCATCCTGAGCACGCACCATGCCCATACGAACAAACATTACTCGGCGCCGTTAAAAATAATCAAATAGAAAAAGTTAGAGAATTGCTTGCAGATAACGTTAATCCTAATTCAAAAGACAGAAACAACGACACAGCATTACACTGGGCTACGTACTATGGGTATAAAGATATTGCTATCGCACTCATAGATGCTAACGCTAACCTTGAAGCAACAAACAACGTCGGCAACACGCCGCTTCTTGAAATGTTCCGATTTGACCATCAATTAAGCCAAGATCAAATTAATCTCTGTTATATACTTGTTACACAATACAATGCATCTACAACCGTTCGCAATCATGATGGCTTAATGGCACATGAAATGACAAGCAATCCAGCAGTTAAACAATTTTTAGAATTCTGGGCACAACTTCAATCGCCTCAAACAAAAACACTTGATGTGCGTCAAAAAGATATGCAACAAGAAGACGTCGAACAAATACAAACAGCTTTGCCTGAAATCGCAGTATTTGCCTAAAATACTAGCTCCCAGGCACCGGCAAACTTTTGCCTAACTTTTCCGTCAGAGCTGCAAGGCAAATAATTTGTCTTGCAGCTCTGACAAAGACAATCCTAACTTAAGATTCATAATAATCTCGTAAAACCAGATTTAGTTTTTACAATTACTTGATCTACAATCTTCTTCGACAACTTCGCAACATCTTTATAACATTCAGATCCCAGCTTCAAAGCAGCAATATCACTTATCGCAATAACTTCTGGTTGCCCTCGAACAACGTTAATTAAATTTCTCATGGCAAATTTGCCATGCTCAATACCAACATTAACAAGATTTGCGGCTTCAGAGAGAACATGCTTTATAGGCACTGTAATTTTTTTAACAATCTCAGTAGACACTCGAAGGCACTTGATTAATCGTTCTTGCTGAGAAATCGTTGTCTTATTTTTAACAAGGCCAACAACCTTCTCCGACAATTTCGCAGCATCTTTGTAACACTCCAGACCCAACTCAAAAGCCGCAATATCGCCAATAGCTACAACTCCCGTTTGAGAAATCCATAAAAAAACTTCTGTCTTTTCTTTCTTTTGTCGAAGCAATTTTATTGATTAAAAAAGAACTTTTCCTGATTTGTGCATAGAATCTCCTATTATTTTGATAACGTTGCCAAGTCGTTCTAAATCAAGTGTTGTTGCAGGATTTTTATCATGCAAAATCTTTTGCAAACTTTCCCAGTCATCTATAAAAGAGCCTATCATTAAATTAGGATTTTCAACATCTAAATCATATGGATTATCAAAAATCCTGTAGTAATCAACATTAACTTCTATTTCTTTTAGTCCTGATTGTTTTGCTTTATTCAAAATTTTTTCACACAAAACTTCTAAATCATTAATTGGTATTTTCATAATCTAATTATTCCTTCTATGGAAGTAAATCGTTTATCGTGTATAAATCTTTTTTTTGTCGTTTTATTTGTCTTTGAAGCTCGCTTACCCTCCCTTTAATTATTTTTTGCCTAATTTTTGAGGAAACATTTTTTAATACTCCCAAATGATCATACTTATCTGGATTACGTATGTAAGCTGCCAACTTTGCCTCATGTTCTCGAATCAATGCTTCATAGGATACCTTAGATTTGAAAAGTTGTTTTTTTGTTTGTTTTACAAATTGACTTCCTCTAACTTTTTCACAACGCTCCACAATCTCCTTCGACAACTTCGCAACATCTTTGTAACACTCAGGCCCCAATTTCAAAGCAGCAATGTCGCCAATAGCAATAACTTCTGGTTGCTCTCGAACAACGTTAATCAGATTCTTCATAGCATTCTTGCCGTGCTCAATACCAACGTTAACAAGTTCTACGGCTTCAAACAAAACATGCTTTATGGGCACCGTAATTTTTTCAACAATCTCAGGATACGTTCGAAGGCACTTGATTAATCGTTCTTGCTGAGAAAAAAATCGCGTTAAGCCCTGAATGTTTTTAAGCTTGAGAACCGACGTAGCTTTAAACGACAAAAACAGTTCGACAACAGTCGCCAGGGCTTTTTCTGGATCTTTAACAACTACGTCAGCCAGGCCTTTCGTCAACAAAAGAGCTTTTTGGGGGCACGCATACGGGTTGTTGATAGCAACGCTTACCCCTTCATACAAAGCTTGCCCCAAAGCAATCCCTGCTTGTGCTAACGGTTTGACAATATCGTCGATGGGATGTGTAACAAGCGCCTGGCAGAAAGCCAGATTATGCTTAAAAAGATTTTTTGCCCCCCGCATGGTACCCTTAAAAACAATCTCTGTCGCCCTCCCAAAACCTTGTGCTGCTTTTACCAGATAATATGTAAAGTCAGAAAGATTAAACGCTATAACGGGATTCTGTTCTTCTTTAGCCAGCGCTGTAAAATAATTAACAACACGATATAAATCCTGAATTTGAAAGTTATCTCGATGGGAAACTAATAGTTCTACTATTTCAGCTCGTGTAGCACACAGCTCTTGATGCAACTGTTTATCAAGCGCCGTCCCACAACGATGCTTAAATGGTATTCTATATGGATCTGTAAACCTGTAGCTTTCAACTGCTTTCGAATAATCAAAAAACTTCCCGTTACTTTTTATCGTTTTGTTCAAAGCAATTATTCTTTGATGATAACGATCCAGAAGCTCTTGATCGCATGATTCTTGAAAAATCTCCAGTTGCTTTGAGCATTTATCACGAAGATCTAGCAAAGTATCAGTATGATCTATAATTAAAGCATGCTGTGCTTCTTGCGTAATACGCTCTTCTTCTAAGCGCTGCTTGCGTAACGCTTCTTGACGCCGAGCTTCTCGCTCGGCTTGCTCGCTTCTTATTCTTCGAGCTTCACGACTAACAAAATCTTTAAAACCGTATTTACCATCAAAGCCGTCAATATAACGTAGACTTTTCCTGAAGCTATAATTATTCTCAAGCTTCTCGTAAAGTTCCAGTATAAAATCTTCATACCCAGGAAGAGAACGTATATAATCTCGATAGTTTGGAATATGGTAAAGATAATAGCATTCAAAAAGACGTGATAAGTTTGTGTTACAAAAATAATTGATTATTTCAGCCAAAGACATTTTCTGAACAACTTCTATCGCATACGACTTTGAGTACGCAGTATTTATTCGCAGTTCTCGAGCTTCTTGCAAACGTTTGTTATTCAAATACTTATCTTGATTGTCACATATTGATCGATGTGTACGTGATTCTGGTTTTAAATTAGAAATTAAGTCTAAACAAGAATAATTGGGAAATAATAAAGATGTTTTTAAAAAAATACTTAAAACTAAAACTATTAAGCGCTTAGTCCGCATATTTAGACTCCTAAGCGGCAAGCTCCCAGGCACCGGTAAAATTTTGCCGAACTTTTCCGTCAAGCTGCAAGGCAAATAATTTGTCTTGCAGCTCTGACAAAGATAAGCCAGACTTAGAACTTAACTCGTCAAGCGTACTTGAAGCTTCAAGTAACTGTAAAATGGGATCTTGAACCCGATCTTTTTTCTGCAAAATACGTTGTCCCGATTTTTTTGTACAAAAATTTCGCGTATTTTTTTGTGCAATATCTTGAGAACCAGACGCACGGGCACCCGAAAAATTAATAAGCGTCTGCTGACTCGCTCGCTCACCAAACTCACTTAAAATATCGTTTACGTTATTCACAAGCTTTGCCCCTTGTGCAATAAGCTTATGACACCCCATGCTTAGTTCATGATGCACTGAGCCTGGAACAGCAAACACTTGCCTACCCTGGTCAAGGGCATAATGTGCTGTAATAAGAGCACCGCTACGTTGCGCGGCTTGGACAACAATGCACCCATGGCTCAAGCCAGAAATAATACGATTGCGCATCGGGAAGTTTTTTCGCTCAGGATGATTACGTAACGGAAAAGACGAGACGAGCGTTCCTCCGTTACGAACTATTTTTCTAAAAAGATCTTTATTTCTCGGTGGATACGGCTGCATAAGGCCTGCTCCAAGCACAACTATTGTGCTCCCTCCAGCTTCAAGCGTTTGCGCATGCGCCATGGTATCAACGCCAGACGCACCACCGCTGACAATATCCCAATTATGCTTAACAAGCGATGGGACAAGATCTATAATAACTTGCTTGGCATACATGTCAGCTTTGCGTGAACCAACAATTGCCATCGACTTATCATACTCACAAAGCGCTCGACCCTTGATATACAACAATAAGGGCGGCCTATGAATGTTACGTAAACAATCTGGATACGTATCATCAAAGATCGTCAAAATATCGATTTTGTATTTTTGAATGAGCTCAAGCTCTTCTTCTAAGCTTTTTTGATCTTTAAGCCCTATATGCAAGATAAGGGCTTTTTTTCGCGTAAGCCCTGTTTTCCCGATAAAGTCTTGCTCTGTGTACGAGTATATCTGGGTAAGATCTAACGCACGCAAGCGATCCATGTTTAAACATAGATCGCTTGTACTCTCTAATACTTGTTTGTACTTTTCAAAAAACAGATACGTAAGAATCTTAAGCCCTGTTGATATTCCAATATCTTCGATTAAAAATAAGTGAAGTAAAACCTGCTTGTTTTTCTCGATGTTATTCAAAGTGTCTTTCCCGTCATGATTATGTATTACTTCTCTGTAGATTCTTTTGGCTCTTTTTCGTCTGTACCCGTAGTTGTATCATCAGAAAGCTCACTAACAGCATCTGCGGTAGTATCACTCGCTTGCTTCTTCTTCTCAGAGCCCGCATCAGTCACACTCGTTTGCTGCTTCTTTTCGCCTTCTTCTTCATCTTCTGGTTCAAACGCAACGATGGCACTTAACATTTGTTCTTTATCTAAACGAACTAAACGAACACCACTTGCTTGGCGACCCATCGTACGCACTTCTTGAGGCGAAAGACGAATAATCTTACCATTCGTATCAATAAGCAAAACATCAGATTCTTTTGTTATACGAACAAGACCAATTACATTGCCATTACGCTTTGTAGTTGGAATAGTTCTAACACCAACACCACCACGATGCGCAAGCCTAAAGTTTTCTGTTTTAACACGCTTTCCATAACCTCGCGACGTAGCAAAGAGAATATCACCACCGTTTTCGATAATCTCAAGCCCAACAACAAAGTCTCCTTCGCGAAGCTTAATGCCACGCACACCAGCTGCTTGGCGTCCCATAGAACGAACTTCTTGCTCACTAAAGCGAATGCCTTGGCCCTTACTTGTTCCAATAACAATCGAATCGTTACCAGAACTTACTGCACAGAATGCAAGTAGATCTCCATCTTTTAAACCAAGCGCTCGAATTCCCGTTTTACGTACTTTTGCAAACGACATAGCATCAGTTTTTTTGATTAAGCCGTTCTTCGTCACCATAACAATTAATTTATTTTCCATGTCACGCATGCAAAGCAAGCGAACAATTTTTTCACCATCGCTTAAAGCAAGCAAATTAACAATAGCTCGGCCCTTAGATGTTCGTGAGCCCTCAGGAACCTGAAAAACAGGTAGCGTAAAAACGCGGCCCGTGTTTGTAAAGAAAAGAAGCTCATCGTGTGCTTTGGTAACAAACGCATCCTGCATAACATCATCAGAACCTCCTAAGTCAGCCATACCCTTCTTGCCTTTGCCCCCACGATGTTGAACAGCATACGTATCAAGTGAAACTCGTTTTATATATCCCTTACGTGTAAGCGTAACAACCATCTCTTCATCAGGGATTAAATCAGCTTCGCTTAAAAGATCAATTGCTCCTTCGATTCTCGATCTGCGTTTGTCGGCATAGTTCTTCTTGATCGTTTCTAGTTCTTCGATAATTACTTTGCGCAATTCGTTTTCATCATTCAAAATTAATTCGAGTTTTGCGATAACCTTACGGATCTCTGCAATTTCTGTATGAATTTTTTCTTGTTCTAGTCCCGTCAAACGTTGTAGCTTCATATCAAGAATAGCTTTTATTTGATTTACTGAAAGCTTAAATTGTTTATGCAAAGCTTCTCCAGCTTCTTGAGCTGTTTTAGAACTCTTAAGCAATTTAATAACAGGGTCAATATTATCAAGCGCGATAATAAGCCCTTCAAGCACATGCTCACGCGATTTATTTTTTGCAAGCTCGAACTCTGTTCGCTTAGTCACAACTTCTTTACGATGTAATAAAAAGTGATCAAGCGTTTCTCGTAACGTAAAGAGCATTGGTCTATTTTGATAAAGCGCAAGCATTATCATAGACATAGACGTTTGTAAGTTTGTATGCTTGTAAAGCAAGTTCAAAACAACTTGCGGATTTTCAGATCGTTTTAATTCAATAACAACACGAATACCACGTCTATCTGATTCATCACGAATATCTGAAATTCCTTCGATAACTTTATTTTTTACTAAATCAGCTATCTTTATTATAAGATCGGCTTTGTTTACCTGATATGGCAACTCAGAAATAATAATTGCAGAATGTTTTTTGTTCTCAACAACTTCAACAACACCCCGAATAACTACACGCCCATGCCCCGTACGATATGCTTTTACTACTCCTGCTCGACCACAGATAATCCCACCGGTTGGGAAATCTGGAGCTGGAACTAATTCAAATAAACGTTCTTCTGAAACATCAGAATTATTTAAAAGCTCGATACACGCATCAACAACTTCACCCAAATTATGAGGCGGAACAGACGTGGCCATACCAACAGCGATCCCAGTTGAACCATTGACTAATAAATTTGGTATACGCGCAGGCAATAACGTTGGCTCCAAGCGAGATTCATCAAAGTTGGGCACAAAATATACCGTATCTTTTTCAATATCAGATAATATATCTCGGGCCATTTTTGCCATGCGAACTTCAGTATAACGCATAGCAGCTGCGTTATCACCATCAACCGATCCCCAGTTACCCTGGCCATCTAACAATGGATAACGTTTTGAAAAGTCTTGCACCATCCCAACCATTGTTTGATAAATAGCGGCATCACCATGTGGATGATAATGACCAATAACTTCACCAACGACCGTTGCTGATTTTCTATAAGACTTATCGTGATAATATCCAAGCTTATGCATTGCATATAAAATACGCCTGTGCACCGGCTTAAGACCGTCCCTGACATCAGGAAGCGCCCGACTAACAATAACAGACATCGCATAGTCTAAAAACGATGTCTTTAACTCTTTTTCAATTGAAAGTGACGAAACCCCAGGTACTATTTTTTTTTGGTCATCGTTATTAACAGGCATTGATATATCCCCTTCCCGAAGCAAACACAATCATATTTACAAAAAATCTTTTATGACAAATAAAACCCATGATACTACTAAACAAGTACCGATACTTATGATGGTAATTAGAATACCGATCTTTGCACAGTAAGACAAGAATACCACATTTTAGAAGGAATATGTAATGAATAAAGCATCTTTTGCCTCAAAATCAAAAAAAATTCACCCTGAGCCCTCACAACAACCCAGCAACTAATCACTTCACAAACCGCCCAATAGCCAATATTATACCCACGTTGATCCAATAAATTAAGATTCACGCTCTTCGTCGGATTTAAAAATCACAACAATGATATGGCAAAGATCTTGAACCACTTGAGGTCCTAATGCATTTCGCATACCCAGAAAAAAAGAATTTTTCTTTAATTGCGACTCATGAGTGAAAAAATCAGGAATCAAAAGACGTATCTGAGAACGAAATATCATTCGTACAGTTAGCACTTCACGATCTATTATATATTTTAATCGAGCTCTAATAAGATCTTTTTGAGCATCGCCAATACTTTTATCAAAAGACA
>CAZFHP010000014.1:0-33245 GCA_964519365.1 uncultured Pseudomonadota bacterium | reverse complement strand
CACATACTCAGCACCAGCTTTCAAGCGTGTCGCTTCATCAAACTGATAACTCCACTGCAACCCAACCTTGTGTTCTACAACTTCTGTGTTCTTTTCATAAATGTCAATGTTCCATACATCTCTTGGCAAGCCGCTTACTTCGTCTTCCCACTTCATACGCCACTGCCAGTAGATGTCTAAGAACGCACGTCTGAAAATAAACCGTTCAAACATGTTACCAACTCTGAGTAACAACTGCGGCCCTTTGTTAATCTTGAACGAGGCTGTGTTGTCAGCAAGGTTCTTGAACGTTGTATCGAACATATCAAGCGTAAGCGTTTTGCCCGGGTCGCTACTGGAAGCCTCAGGAATAATAACACGATCAGAAAATGCTATTTTATCTTCTGTTCCCGCTAAAAACTCCGATAATTTTTTATTCCCAGAGAACGTGGTACCATCTACTCCACCCGTAAACGTCTTACCAATCTTCTTCGGCACACGACGGTCAACCGTATTAGGCAACGAACCACCAACTTCAACAAACACATGCGGGTTGACGTACCAGTTCTTGTACATCGTTACACCGGCAAAAAACGAACCATCAAACGACCCGCCATTGCCAAGTTCTGGCGCCCAGACTTTGCCAGTTGAAGCTTCTTGCGCCGTTGGAACAATAAATCGCATACCAGCGATCATGTTGTCAAAGCGTGGGGATTTGAAATTGACGTGGGCAAAGAATTCGATGTCGCCTAACCCTGTTGAACTACCACCCAACTCGCTCATGCCTTTTGCTTTGAAGACATCTTTGAGGAATCGCTCTGAATCTGCACCATACACCAACGGATATTTATTACCACCACCACCAATATCAAATACATCAACGTAAGAAAGATCGCCGACAAAAGCTTTTAACTTGTTCTCTTTATAAACAATCGGCATGTGAATCCCAACAGCAATATTATGCCGCCAAATATAACGGGTTAAATCAAAGTTAACACCATAAGATTTTGTTTCGCCCAAAAATACTACTTTTTTGTTGGCAAGACCATCTTCCGCTTTAAGATATGCTTCTGTAGTGGGAGTATCCAACCCGCCTGTTCCCGCGGCCAGGAGCTTGCTGACGAGTAACAAGTCTTTGACATAAACATCGTCTTCGCCAAAAGCAAGTTTGGTAATATCATGATTCATGCCGGTGCTAGAATAAGCATCCGAAGCACAATCAAACGAGAAGCCGACGTTAAGCATATGTTTTTTAGGAACACGCGTAGCATGAATAGGCCATGCAGGTGATTTGTAAAGATCGGCATAGCGGCCAGCTTGCCAGTCTTCTTTAACTTCCTGCGCATGAACGCCCTTCCAGCGTTCCATCAATGTCTTTCTGTGCTTTCTGTCAGCTTTGACTTTAGCCATCTTTTCACGATCTTTACGATCGATCTCATCTTCAGCTTTATCCAAACGACTTACCCATTGGCTCTTGCTTAAGCGTTTCTTTTCTTTCTTCTGTTGCGTAGCAGCTTCTTTTTCAAGCTTGCGTCGCTTTTGATGCTCTATCTTAACGCGCTTTTTAAGAGCCTTTTGTTTTTTCTTTAAAACTTTTTTTTCTGATTTTTTATTTTTAGACTTGCTCCAAGCAATTGTTTTTGATTTCTTTTGATTCTGAGCATACAAACGCGAATGCTTGTTCATCTCATAAAGACTATTGCGGCGGCTCTTAAGTGCCTGAGCACCGAAATAAGAGCTGATCACCAATAAACACGCTACCGTGCTAACAACAATTCTCTTCATATTCTTCTTCCCCTTTTGGTTACATGTTCCACATTTGCTATCGCTTTATACCTACAAACTTATACAAACTTATCACACAAACTTTATAATTTTTAAACGCTTTTCACGCGTACTTACTAACCACGGACGCTTGTTATCAAGGGCTCGCTTACGCTCGCAAACAAGCCCCGATTAACTTCCGTGTTTTTTTATTACGCTGCTGGCGCCGTTGTTAATAACTGTGCAAATGCTTCAAGCGTTGTTTGCTCTGCAATATACTTCGTTCCCGTTGGAACAAGTAATGGCGCTTCAAAGCCAACGTATGTTTGTTGTGGACGGTCAGCAGCTGTTCGAGATACATACTCGACTATCCCGCCACCAGCAATAACCGTAATTGGGTTAAGCGTTACATCAAGTTTCAATGCAACGTCTGCACCCCAATAAGGGAATCTATTAATTCCCATCGTCCAACGCCCACCTTCTTCTATGTAAATACCAGCATCACTCATAAACGATATCGCTTTTATATGACCGCGTGTCAATGTGGAACCAAGAGGATCACCTTGCACACGAGCAGGCACGTCACTTGCTTGATCGTTAAAGGCAAGTACACCTTTGTCACGAATGGTAAGTTTACCATTGCTTTCAAAGGTCCATGACGTTGCACCTTTACCCGTTGCTATTACTGACTCATCAGAATCATTTGCACTAGCACCGACAGCTATTTCTCCTGTTGAAGCAACAAAGACGTCAATATCGTCTTCTCGTAAGCGTTTTATTTTTTCGCCAGGTTTTTGCCAGAAATCTTCTACTATCGTAGCAGATGGAGCAATTGTAAGTTTTGTGTTACCAAAAATATCAAGGCGTGAACCTGTGTCTACTTTGAAATATCCAAGTCCAGAAATAAATGCTTCTGCTTGTTTAGCACGAGCTTTATTTTTATTTTTCTTCGCTCGAGCAGCGACTGGAGCTTCAGGAACTTCTTGTATCTCACAGATTGCACCATTATCAAATGTTAAATTTGCTCGACCTTCTATTTTACCAGGAGCATTTTGCCCATCAGTTATTGTAAAAATTCGTTCGCCATTAAGATAAATAACTGTTCCGTCTGAAAGTTTAAGTTTACCTGGGCCATCAAACATAAGTGTTGCATTTTTCTCGACAGTATATGTTCCCTCTTGGAATGTCAGAACAGGAATGTTGCCACCGACAGGAACAAAGCGTACAATCAATTCTGAGTTTTGATCTAAGAAAAGCGTGTTGGCTGGTATAGTCATGTTTCCTGTAACAAAAAGAACGTTACCTACGCCCTTGACGTTAACAACATGTATATCTTGAACAAGCGTCACGTCTTGTGTCAGCGATTGATAAAGCTTACCGCCACCTTCAAGCAAAACATTAAGAGGAAGCAATGGATCAACAAAGAAGTTATTAACGCGAGCACCTTGCAAGCGATGGTTTTCACTTAACGCTTTTTCTTCGATGTACGTTCCACCTCTGCGCGTTTCACCTGAAGAGAAGCCTCCTGGAGGAAGATTAAGTGCTCGATGCAACTCGTCTCCACGAGCGAGTTCTTCTTCTTCGTAATACTCGAAGTCTTCTTCTCGTGTATCGCCATCTGTTAATTCTACATCACGTAGTTCAAGATCACGTTTCTTTCTCTTTTTCTTTTTGTTTTTCTTGCGCTTTACTTTTTTGCCTGGTTTTGGACGATGGATTTTTCCAGGTTTACTTATACCGCCATAGACGACGGGAGTGATTGAAGCTTTGTTTGCATATTTTTCACGTTCTTTTTTGCGCATCTTGATAAACGACGTATGAGGCGTTTTAGCAGTCATAGCTTTACTTCTGGAACGAATAAATGACTGATCTATCCCTTCACCATAAAACTCGATTGCTTCTAAATCAAATGCTACAGATTGTTGCTTAATTGGATTATCAAGCACTTCCATACGCTTAACGCGCAGGAACGAGTTTTCTTCAATAACAAACGCATTGCTGTTTGTGTTTCTTATAGATATCGTTGGATCATCAAAAATTAATCCCGCGATACCATTGGTTCCAAGATCTTCATCAGTGTTTGTTAGATAAATACCCGTGTCACCATTAAAGATAATTAATGGATTCGTATCATCTTCTGGAGACCCTGTTGAAGAACCAACACCAACTTTACGATTGGCAATTTGATCAATCGTAAATTGATCTGCGTCATTTGGTTCAATCAAAGCAGTACTGATTAATAACTCGTTACGCTCTGCGTTACCTAAAAACGATATTGAACCTGAAAGTTGAAGAGCATCACGTTTGAGCATAAGCTCGTTGTTTATATCTTCTGCATCAAAAGCCATACTCGTGTCACGCGTAACAGAAACGGTAGAGTTACCAGCCAATGCAATAGACGGATCTATCAACTCCCCATCGATGTTTGCTGACTCAGCTCTAATATATTCAAGACCAATTAATTCTACGTTTTGTAACATAATTGAGTTTGCCCCAAGATGCATTGTTGGTCTATAAAGATTAAGCGTCTTAACGGTATTGTCATAATAGAACGGCCCAGAATCAATAAGCCCTGTATCTGTTTCAGCATCTAAGCGAGCTCGCATAACAAAACGCTTTTTACCTGCAAGGCCACGAATTCTAAAGACATTAACACTGGCGTTCTCGACAATAATAAGTGCTGGTACTTCTTCATCTTGGCCCGTTAGCTCATGTTTTTCATTGTAAAGATCACGAGGAATAACGGTATCTTCACTTAATTCAAATGTTACGTTTGGTCCAATACAAATTCTGCCAGGAGGTAACACACCGGTTGGATCACCTTGTAAGTCAAACGTTTTGTTGTTAATTCGTGACAATTCGATATTCGTTAAATAAACAGCACTTCCTGCAGGAACAACAAATTGTGAATGGTCTGTATCGGCAAAAATAATTGTTGCACCATGACCATCAATTGTTACAGCAGGCGTTCCATCAAATCCACAGGTACGTGTAACTTCAGCACAGAAATCAGCTGGCACCCCTATTTGAACTATCTTTCCAGGTGGCACATGCACACTTCGCGTTAATTCAATATTACAATTAACGATCTGGAATAATGGTTCTTCAAATTCAAATGAACGATCTGAAACTTCTCTGATTTGTCCTAATTGACATGGCGTTGTCTCACAAATAGCGAGATTACCAGCAGCAATATTTGATGCTACGTTTACTTGAGAATAAACATGATCTTTAAAAATACTTAACGGTGCTCGTAATTCTCCAGGAGGAGGAGATAGTGGTTCAAGCTCATAATCAAAATCAAAAACATCGAGCCATAATTCAGAACACACTGTTAATAGCGCACTGCCGTCAAACGTCCAGATTTTATCTCGCAAGATAAACGTTGTTTTGCCTTCGATATAGACATGCCCTAATGACATCGAAAAATCACCGGCTAAATCAATCGTTACATTGTTTAAGCGAACTTGCGATGTTGCATCACCAAAAGTAAAGCCACCGTGTATATCACTTACGCCTTTGATATAAACATCTGTTAAATAAAGCGTTCCACCAGCTGCAACATTTATTTGGCCACCGTTACAGAGATTAAGAATAGCTCCGTTACCGTTTACTCTACTTGTTCCGTTAAATGTCCATGTTCCATCAAGCTCTGTGTAGCCATTAAGAACCACATCGGTTGCACCAATAAACGTTAAGTTACTTGTCCATGCACTTGAATAATAACCTCCAAGGTCTAATCGACGGTCATTTAGAACAACTGTTCCTGGACCATTAAGTTTAACGTCATCGGCTAAGCGCAACTGGTTAACTAACGTTAACGTCCCGCCGTTAAGATTAACATCTTGATTTAATGCTTCATGTAATCCCAGATTAAGACCCGTACTACCATCAGCAAACTCAATAGGTGAACTAAAAACAGGGCCGCCTGTTATTTCGTTACCTGTTCCTGCAACCGTAACATCACGGATTGTTGTCCCTGGGTCAACCGTTGCTTTACTGTTTCCGGTTAAATTTATTGTGTCTCCATCTGTAGGATCAAACGTTGCTGTTAATAACGCTTGTAGGCCATCACGACTAAAAACCCCCTGGCTAAATGTAAATGTATTTCCTGTTATAGACGCCCCCGCATCTTCTGCTATCGTTCCATCGACATTAAGATTGCTTGAACCAACATTAAGTGTTGCTCCCGATGCAACTTTAAATGCTGAGTCACGACTTCCAAACTTAACTCCTGCAAAAAGATTACCAATAATAAAACTCAGAAAAAATACACTGACTATAGTGCTACAGACTCTTCTCATATGACACTCTCCTTCACAAAGCTCCCTTAAAAAGAACAACCATTATACTCTCGATACTCTCTTTTCTCTTATTTTTATCAAACACTGATAATTGATTCTAATCCCTCTTATTTTTTTTGTAAAGAAATAATACATACTTTTTTTCAACTTTTTTCCAAACAATCTAAGGCACAGGCATAATTAGTTTTATATTTTCTTTAATTTTACGTGCAGAGATATGTAGTAACTCTTGTTCTTTTTCGTCTAAAGTAACATCCAGTGTCTGACATATACCACTTTTTCTGACAACGATTGGCAAACTTAAACACACATCATTAATATCATAGATATTGCGAATAACATTAGAAACGGTAAAAACTCGCGGCTGATTAAGCAATATAGCCCGAACAATTTTATTGATCACCATGGCTATCGCATAAAACGTTGATCCCTTTTTTTCGATAACATCTCGAGCAGCATCGCGTGTTTGTTCGCAAATTTTTTCAAGCGCCTTACTCGTATACTCTGTAAAAGAAGTTAATGGCACCCCTGCGATAGTCGACTTGCTCCACCAAACAAATTCAGAGTCTCCATGTTCTCCTAAAACATATGCTGTAATATCTTTTGGGCTTATTTTAAAATGCTTACCAAGCAAGTAGCGTAACCGGGCTGTATCAAGAACCGTCCCGGTCCCCAATACATGACATGAGTCAAAACCTGAAAGTTTCCATGCTAAATACGTCATAACATCAAGTGGGTTGGTTACAACAAGCAAGATACAGGTCTTATTGTACTGTGTAATTTTCGGAATAATTTCTTTAAAAATCTGTGCGTTTGTTTTAAGCAAGTCCATGCGTGTTTGCCCAGGCTCTTGTGCTTTTCCTGCCGTAATAACAACGACGTCTGCATCTTTGACTAATTCAAACGAATCACCAGCAATAATATTCGTTAGCTTTGTAAACTGCATGCAATGGTTTAAGTCTTGCGCTTCGCCTTCAGCTTTGTCTTTGTTTCGATCAATAAGAGCAATCTCTGAAACTGCCCCGTCTAGCATCAGCGTATACGCAGCAGTACTTCCTACGTTCCCCGCCCCAATAATTGCAACTTTATTATTTGCCATATGCAACTCTTAGATTTACTACTATTTTTTTACACGCTTACGATAGTAGTAAGCGTAACGAAAATAAAAAACAAAAATCAACAAAGAAAAAAAATAATTTTTTTGAGATTAAATTCTTTGAGATTAATGCATGCGCTCAATTGCTAAAAAAGAAATCAGCTCTTCAAGTAATATTATAACATGAGTATCTATGGGACTATGTGTTTGAGTGTCGTGGGGATTATCGACAAGACGTTTTAAAACATCATGCGCTTCTTGCGCCTGACGCTTACAATATTTTATAGCAACATCAAGCGCACCGCATGTTTTAGCTTGCTCAACCACCCACATAATTTCTTCTTCTGTTGTTTTATCACTCGGCTTACATAAGATATCACGCACGCGCTGTGCGTCATGTGTCGAAAGTCGTTCAAGCATTTCAATGACAATTAACGTTCGCTTGCCTTCTGCTATATCACCACCAAGCTCTTTGCCATAAGCCCGGGCTTTTTGCGCTGGCCCACCTGTACATTCTTTTTTGTTACACGCGTTTTTGCTACACGCGTTTTCACGATACTCTTTTTTATACTCTCCCGTTATCAAGTTTAAAATATCGTCACGAACTTGAAACCCGACACCTAAAGCATACCCAAACTTCCCAAGCAAATCTCTTTGTGTTTCAGAAGCACCTGCAATAAGCGCACCACATTGACATGGACCTTTGCCTGAGTACCATCCTGTTTTTTTGCCTACCATTGTTTCGTATTCTTTTCGTGTAGGCATAACATCGTACGCGGTCCAGCCAAGCTCAAGCGCTTGCCCCTCAAGTGTTTGTTGGATAACCGTATGAAAATAGCTCATGATATCAAACGTCAAACGTTCACCCAATAATAGATTGTTCGAAAGAAGTGTTTTAAAAACAAGCGCTAGCATAGAATCGCCGGTATTAATTGCCAACGGAATACCAGAAATACGATGCAAGGTCTTTTTGCCACGGCGCATTAAAGAACCATCTTCTATATCATCGTGAATTAACGCAAAGTTCTGTAGAAACTCGTACGCGACAGCACTTGCAAGTGCTTGATCAATATTCCCCCCAAATAACTGGCATGAAAGAAGAACCAAACCTGCTCGCGCTTTTTTGCCCCCACGAGTGGGGTAATCAAGCATGTGCTTATAAAGATACTCGTCAAGATGACGTTCATAAGCTTGCCCATCACACCCATTACTCACATGATGCACTTTCGATTCTGCGTGTAAATTAATTAATCTCTTTTTTATTTCGTCTTGAACAAGAATGCCTGCTTGTTCTAAAAATTCTAACACGTTCGAGCACGAATATACTGAAAACGAAAGCTCTTTTTTTTTCGAAAACAAACGTTGCGTGTTATGCATGAGAACTTCTCCTAAGTTTTTAGGACAAGCATAGATTGTTTTGAAAAAATTAAAAGGGGGAATTGTCTGATAAATGCAAGTTCGAAAATTAAAATTAATTCGACTATTCGCCCACAGCGGAGCCTGCCCCGGACTTGATCCGGGGGCGAAGAGTTGTCGTTAATCACCGTGAAATTGAATGGCACCTGTGCAATGGGCTACTCTCCTGCGCCCTCCGGAAACCTCCGGACTTAAGATAACGCAAGTTCGACTTAAGCAAGTTAAACGAAAATGCCCTATGGCAAACCTGCTTCGAAGGCTCGTTCGCCCTGACTGTTTCTAAAATCCGTTCGCCCTGAGCGAAGCCCTTCTGAGGCAAGGCCGTGCCCGGCGACCTGTCCACCGTAACCACGTAGGGCGTAGGCTGGAAGCTTTATGCGAAGCCTGGGTTCAGACAAAAATTTGCCCCCACCAAAAACTAAAGCAGGCACGCGTTTACACGCGTGCCTGCTTTTAAAACATCAATAATAGCTTTATATTTTTACTACACCCATTCAAGACGGGCAATTGTAGCGGTATCGCTTTCTCTTTTTCCCAACGGAATAACACGGGTATACCCACCAGGACGCCCCGCATATTTTGGAGCAATTTCTTTGATCATCTTTTTAACAGCATTGTCGTCATATGGCAACAACTGCTTAACACGTCTGATTGTATTAAAGTCATAGCCTTTACGAGAAATCGTAACGATCTTTTCTGTCAATCTTTGTACTTCTTTGACACGAACTTTTGTTGTTTGCAAACAACCGTGATTAATAAAATGAATAATCTGATTTCGCAACATAGCAGTACGATGACCAGTCTTTCTATTTAATTTCTTTCGACCTTTTTGATGATTCATGATCTTTTCGCATCCTCTTGTTGTTGAAGAGCCTTTTTCAAATCCAATTCTTTTACATTCATACCAAGATGCAAACCAAAAACAGTAAGTATTTCTTTTACTTCACGCAATGACTTACGACCAAAATTCTTGATCTTCAAGATATCTTCATCGTTGAGATTAACAAGATCTATTACTCTTTTTATCCCTGCGCCAACAAGACAATTGTGTGCTCTAACAGAAAACTCAAGTTCATCAATGGGTTTTAAAAAGAGCTCAACAGGAAGGCCTTTTGTTGGTCCTTTAATATCTATCTTACTTGTTTCTTCTTCTTGTTCTCCTTGCAATTCTTTAGATATCTCGTTAAACGGAATCTCTGTTGCTGCTAAGAAGTGTTCAAGCTGTGTACGTAATACAGACGTCCCATAATGAACAATCTCAGGCGGTGCAATAACACCATTTGTTTGTATACGCATTGTCAACTTATCATAGTTAATAGCTTGCCCAACACGAGTCTTTTCAACATGATACTCAACATTTTTAACTGGAGAAAACATTGCGTCTAAATAAATACGACCATCTTGTTGCAACGCTGTTCCAATTGGCCATTGCGCAGGCGAATAGCCACGACCAGCTTCAATAAAAAATTCAACCTCAAATTCCCCATCATGAGCCAGATTAGCAATAACATGATCTTTATTAATCACCTCAAGGTGCTCGTCTGCTTCAATTTGACCTGCAGTCACACTTCCTTCGCCGCTTGCAGACAAGGTCATTTTTCCACCTAAGCCAGTCTCACTCTTGACAACAATCTCTTTAATATTAAGCAGTAAATGCAAAACATCTTCTACGACGCCTTTAAGAGATGAGAACTCATTGTTAACGCCTTTAATTATTACTGACGTTACGGCAACACCTTCAATCGAAGACAAAATAACTCGTCGCAAGGCGTTTCCCAATGTTATCCCAAAACCTGGCTCTAACGGTTGCACAATGAGCTCACCAAACGATTGCGAACAACCCTTTTTTTCCCATTTCAATTTCGGAAGTGTTAACGGCGCATAATTCTTCTGCATTCAGATCCCTTTAAAAACTATTATTTAGAATACAACTCAACAATTAAATGTTCTTCAATAGGAACCGTAATATCAGAACGAATCGGAAGGCGAACTATAACCCCATTCCGTTCTTTCTTCTTCAATTCCAACCACTCGGGAACCCTAATCCCCATGTTTAATCTTTTATCAACAACATGCTCTAAAAAATCTTTTTTCTTCAATGAACGTTCTGACAAAGAAATGAGATCATCAATGTTTACAATATATGATGGAGACTCCACACGGCTGCCATTAACAAAAACATGTCCATGCGTAACCATTTGTCGTGCCTGCACGCGAGATGTTGCCATCTTTAATCGATAAATTACGTTATCTAACCGACGCTCAAGCGTACATAACAATACTTCCCCCGTAACACCTTTTTGCTGTGAGGCAATATCAAAAAAGCGTCTAAATTGCCTTTCCAAAACACCATACAAAAGCTTCACTTTTTGTTTTTCTTTAAGCTGCTTCCCATATTCTGATGTTTTCTTTATGCCTATTTTTTTCCCATGTTGCCCCGGAGAAGATGCTCTTTTTTCAATAACACACTTCGGACCTTTTGAGCAAAGTTTAGCCCCAATTTGACGGCACTTTTTACATCCAGATAATTTTTTTCCCATAATCTTTTAGTTCTCTTCGTTATGCTTTTAATTTGTTTCCATTAAAACTTAACACAAACTACACCCGTCTTTTCTTCGGAGCTCGACATCCATTGTGAGGAAGAGGGGTTACATCTCTTAAGAGCGTAATCGCCAAACCAGACGATTGCAAAGCTCTAATAACAGAATCCCGAGATGAGCCCGGCCCTTGCATGTTAACCTCAACCATACGAACACCAAGGCTTATTAATTCTTTTGCTAATTTATTTGCAATTTGCGTTGCCGCAAACGGCGTACCTTTCCGCGCACCTTTAAAACCAAGCTGCCCAGAGCTTCCACGCAAAAGAACATCCCCTTTTGTTGTTGAAATAGTAACCAACGTATTATTAAAAGAAGACTTCACGTGTGCAACAACTGAGTCTATATTTTTAAGATGCTTTTTCTTACTTTTTTTATATGCCATCATTAACCTTGTTTATAAAAAAACTATTTCTTCGCAATTGCTTTTTTGAGCGCTACAGCTCCGCCAGGACGCTTTGGACCTTTACGAGTTCGTGCATTCGTTTTTGTTCGTTGACCCCGAACCGGCAACGATCTTTTATGTCTTAGACCTCTATATGATCCAATTTCTTGAAGCCGTTTTATATTTAATGTAACTTCTTTGCGCAACTCACCTTCGACTTTATAATTACGAGTAATGCACTTTTGAATTGAAGCCACTTGTTCATGCGTCAAATCTTTCATTCTAACATCTGGGCTTATCTTAGTCTCTGCTAAAATATTTTTTGATGTTGGCAACCCAATACCATAAAGATATGTCAAACCAACTTCTACACGCTTTTCTTTTGGAAGTAGGACACCCTCAATACGAGCCATTAATCAACCTCTATAATAAAATAACATAACGATACAAACGTTTTAACTTCTTTAACCCTGTCGCTGTTTATGCCGAGGAACTTTTTTGCACAAAACACGAACAACCCCATGCCGTCTAATAATTTTACAATCACTACAAATTTTCTTAACAGATGTTTTTACTTTCATAATCTTCTCTTTATGTTCTATAACGTGAAATAATTCTACCCTTCGACAAATCATACGGTGACAATTCTACTGCAACTTTGTCTCCAGGCAATAGACGAATATAATGCATCCGCATTTTTCCAGAAACATGTGCTAAAATAACATGCTCCCCTTCGATCAACTTTACCTGAAACACTGCATTTGGCAAAGCTTTTTCAACAACGCCATCCATGACAATAACATCACCTTTTTTTTTCATAATCATCACATTCTTGTAAGAATTTCAACACTATTTTGAGTAACAACAATCGTATCTTCAACATGTGCAGCCAACCCACCATCAACTGTCTTTGCCGTCCATCCATCATCCATAACTTGAACATCATATCGATTTTGAGTAATCATTGGTTCAATAGCTAATGTCATTCCAGCCAGCAACACCGGCCCCTGATGGGCTTGTCCATAATTAGGAATCTCCGGCGCTTCATGAATACTCTTTCCTATTCCATGTCCAGCAAAATCTCGCACAACCCCAAACCCCTCTTTTTCTACTTCCTGTTGTATCGTCGCAGATACACTTGAAAGCCTCAAACCGGGCTTAATAATACTTATAGCACCATCCAAAGCCTTTTGTGCAACCGATGCTATTTTTTTTACGATAGGCCGTACATCCCCAACAAAAAAGTATCGAGCAATGTCGGCACAATAATTTTTGTAAGCACCTACAACATCTATTTTAACAAAATCTCCAGATTTTAAAACTATTTCTTTTGATGGAATCCCATGAACAATAACATCGTTCAATGATATACACGTTGCATGCTTATACCCAGCATACCCCTTACACATAGGGATCAAGCCAGCAGATCGCATTTTCTTTTCAAAAAAAGCATCCAATTCCCATGTGCTTACCCCAGGAACCATCAAGGATTTAATTTCTTCCATAATCCGGGCGAGCGCTTTACCTGCAAAACGCATCTTTTCAATTGCTATTTTATTTTTTATTATTATTTTCGACATATTTCCAAATAAAAAATAAACCTATCTTCCCCATCGTGTTTTCATTCTTCCTGTTGACAAAAAGCCTTCATATTTTCTTTCAATCAAATGTGACTCTAAACGAGCCGAAGTATCAAGCGCAACCCCAATAACAATCAAAAGGCTAACACCATCACACATCGTAGGAAAATTCAAGGCATACTGAATTGTTCTTGGTAAAATAGCCAATATTGCTAAATACATAGCCCCAGGCAAACCAATACGGGTCAAAAGATAATCAAAAAATTCAGCCGTCTTTTTACCTGGTC
Source organism: uncultured Pseudomonadota bacterium (assembly GCA_964519365.1). Classification (GTDB taxonomy): domain Bacteria; phylum Babelota; class Babeliae; order Babelales; family RVW-14; genus CAZFHP01. The sequence continues at coordinate 19,837 of CAZFHP010000014.1, read as the reverse complement.
GTATGCCAGGAATAAACCCTCCCGACTTTCTAATATTATCAGCAAGCTCAACTGGATTGAAAATAATCGCCGTATAGAAAAAAGCAAAGAATATAATAAGCCCAGCATTAAGAACATTATAAAACGCTGTTCCATAACCAAACCAATTCATTATGACAGTCTGGGCTGCCGGCCATTTAGTAGCAATCATACCAGCTATCGTTAATGGCATACCAAGAATAGCACTCGCGAAAATCACCGGAACAACACCCGACGGATTAAGCTTTAATGGGATATATGAACTCTGCCCTCCATACATCTTATTTCCAATAACACGTTTAGCATATTGAACAGGCACTTTCCGCTCGCCTTTTTCCAAAAAGACGATACTCGCTATAAGCGCAATCGTTATAATCAACAACAAACCAATCATCAAAAAATCTGTTTGTCCCAAACGAATATTTTTCACAATACGCATTATCGCATTTGGAAACCGCGCAACAATACCAGCAAAAATAATCATCGAACTTCCATTTCCAAGCCCATGCGTATTAATTTGCTCACCAAGCCACATAATAAATAGAGCTCCAACACTTAAAATTAACACCGCTGGCAAACGAAAAGACCATCCAGGATTGGTAACAAGCCCTGGCTGCCGTTCAATATAGACAGCAATCCCAAGTCCTTGAATAAAACTAATACCTAGCGTTAAATAACGTGTATATTGCCCGATAATTCTACGACCATATTCACCTTCTTTGGATAGTTGCTCAAAAGAAGGAATCATAACGGTCAATAGTTGCATCATAATAGATGCACTAATATATGGCGACATTCCTAAAGAAAATATTGCAAACCGCTGCAATGCGCCACCAGAAAAGAGATCCAAGTAAGAAAGCAACCCAGTTCCGGCGCTGGCAAAGAAATTCTTTAATGCAACAACATCAACTCCGGGAATGGGAACATGTACCCCAAACCGATACACAGCAAAAATACACAACGTAAAAAATAACTTCTTTCTTAACTCTTCAACAACAAAGATATTTTTAAAATTATGAAGTAATACCACCACTACTCATCTCCTTAGTCAATCGTGCCACACCTTCTGCTTTCTCAATAATTTGAATTGCTGACTTGCTAAATGCATCAGCCGTCACTGTTAACTTTTTGGTTAAACCTCCCTTGCCCAAAATTTTAACACTAAACTTTTTCTTGCCTTTAAGAAAACCTTTTGCCTGTAATGCATCTCTATCGACGGTGTCTCCTGAAGCAAAAGCTCTGTCTAGTTCTTGTGTGTTAATCACAACAAATTCCTTTTTAAACCTATTGGTAAAACCTCGACGAGGAAGTCGTCGAGACAAAGGCATTTGTCCACCTTCAAAAAATGGTTTTAATTCGCCAGGTGCACCAGACCGAGATTTTTGCCCTTTATGCCCCTTGCCAGATTGCCCACCTCGGCTACCACCTCTTCCAACGCGTTTTCTTTTCTTCGTAATTGATTCTAACGTATTAAGCCGCAGCATTTTTGTCTCCAAATATTTCTTGTAACGTTTTTCCTCTCATGCTTGCCAACCGTTTCGCCGACTGTAATTTTTTAAGAGCATCAAATGTTGCCTTTACAACATTTTGAGCATTTGGTGAGCCAAGCGATTTTGCAAGAACATCACGTACCCCAAGAGATTCCAAAACGGTTCTTACGGCTCCACCTGCAATTATTCCAGTACCTTTTGAAGCAGAACGAATTAACACATGACTTGCACCATGCCGACCCTCTACCGTAAACGGAATTGTTGTTTTATAAAAAGGAACAGAAATCATACTTTTTCTTGCTCGTTTTAATGCTTTAGAAATAGCCGATGAAGCTTCACGGCTTTTACCCAAAGCAATACCAACATTTCCCTTTTTATCGCCAACAACAACCAGAGCAGAAAATGCAAACCGTCTTCCACCTTTTATAACTTTTGCAACCCGACGAACATTAACAACTGCCTCTGAATACTCGTCAACAGAAGTTTGTTTATGTTTTGGACGCAAGGTCTTTTTATTTTTCTCTTCAGCCATTACTTAATTCCTACAGTTTTTACACCATTCGATTCCATTAAAAATTCAATCCTCCTTCGCGCAAGCCATCGGCTAAAGCACGAACTCTTCCGTGATATAAATATTTACCACGATCAAAAAAAACATCCTTTACGCCTTGCTCAACAAGCTTCTTCCCAGCATCAAGCCCTACACGCTTAGCAATATCTTTTTTATCTCCAGAAAGATCCTTTAAACTCATAGACGAACCTGTTAACAGCGTTTTTTGACCTTTATCATCAATAACCTGTACATAAATATGCTTTAAACTTCTAAAAACAGAAATCCGTAACTTTTCGCCCTTGCTCATAAAGCGATTTCTTACTCTAAAAATCCGTCTTCTTGTTCTTTGAGCAAGTTTTTTTTGTAAACTCACAAATATATCCTTAACAAATAAAATTATGCGGCCTTCGCTTTTCCAGCCTTCCTAATTATAATATCACCTTCTCTTATAACTCCTGTTCCTTTGTATGGTTCAGGATGTCGAAAAGATCGAACTTTATCACATACACTTCCAAGCAAGAACTTGTCTGTTGACTCAAAAACAAGTTGCTGACCTGATTTGTCTATTTTTACGCTTACACCATCAGGCAATTCATATTCAATTTTATTAGAATACCCGAGAGAAAACGTCATCTTTTTACCAGCAAGCACTGCTTTGTATCCCAATCCTACAATCGATACTTTCTTTTCAAAACCACGTTCTGCACCTTGAACTTTATTTGCAAGCAAAGCCCTGTGTAATCCCCAAAGCATTTTATTTTTTCTCGTTTTTTCAGCGACATCAAGCTTCAACGATTTCTCATCTTCGACTGATGCTTTAATTGCTTCAGGCAATTCGTGTGCAAACTTTGCCTTTGGGCCATTTATCTCAATAATATTTTTTTTTATTTCAATTTTAGCAGATGAAAAAGGTATCGGTAATCTTCCAATTTTTGACATAGTATCCCCCTTTTTACCAAACACGACAGATAACTTCACCGCCAATGCCACTTTTTTTGGCCTGACGATCCGTCATTATCCCAGAGCTTGTTGTTAATATTGCCGTACCTAATCCACCAATAACTGGTGTAATTTTATCGCATCGCTCATAAACCCGACGACTCGGCTTACTTGCCCGCTTAATCTCATGAATAACCGGCTGCCCATCAACATATTTCAAAAAAATAGTTAACGACTGTTTTTGATCTTCATTTTTTAATGCAAAATCTTTAATGTAGCCTTCGTCTTTTAAAACCGTTACAATTCGTTCTCTCATTTTAGAAGAAGGAACAGTAACGCGACGCTTGCGAACCATTAATCCATTTCTAATAACCGTTAAAAAATCGCCTATAGTATCTTTTGACATTTCTTACGTTCCTTACATTTACCAACTTGTTTTTTTAACCCCAGGCAACAAACCTTCCAATGCAAACTTCCTAAAGCAAAGCCTACACAATGCAAACAAACGCAAGTAACCACGTGGGCGACCACAAATTTTACATCGATTCCGCATTCGTGTAGAAAACTTAGGTATCTTTTTTGATTTTTCAATAAGAGCTTTTCTTGCCATATTAATATAACCCTTCAATAAGCTTTATTTCTCTCGAAACGGCATTTTAAACGCTTTAAGAAGCGCGAAGGCTTCTTCATCCGACCGAGCTGTTGTTTGGATAGTAACATTTAAACCACGACTTTTATTTACTTTATCATAGTCAACTTCAGGGAAAACCATCCAATCTTTAATACCTAAATTATAGTTACCACAGCCATCAAATTTTGTCGTTACCCCCTGAAAGTCTCTTACTGCAGGCAAAACAACATTTATCAACTTATCAAGGAAATGATACATATGTGCACGCCTCAATGTAACCATAACCCCAATAGACATACCCTTACGCAGTTTAAATCCTGCAATCGATTTTTTTGCTTGTGCAGGAATTGCGGCTTGCCCTGCTATTTTACTTAGAATATCTTTTATTCCTGCTATAACTTTACTATCAGCAACCGCATCTTTTGCCCCTATATTCAAAACAATCTTTGAAATCTTAGGAACTAACATAACGTTATTACACGCAAGCTCTTTTTGGAGCTTTTCTCGAAACTGAGTTTTATATAATTCTTCCAATCGCGATTTCATAAAAACATCTACCTATTCAATTATCCATTAACGGTTAAAAAGACTCTTGGCATCGACTACATATCCTCGATTTTGTGCTTTGTTTCTCATCTAAAAACTTCACCCGTACTCGACAAGCTTTCTTACAAGCAGGACAAACAGGCATAACCTTACACAAAGGAACCAGACTCTCTTCCTTTACTATCCTACTTTTTTCGCCACCACTACGAGCCTTAACATGACGCGATACTATTGCAACATCTTTTACAAGAACCTTGTTTTTTTTATAATCAACAGCAATTACCTGTCCTTGTTTTCCTTTATCTTTTCCAGATAAAACAACAACGGTATCATTTTTTTTTATTCTACTTAACATACGCAAGCCTCATAAAACTTCTGGAGCTAAAGAAATAATTTTGCTATACCCTGCGGCTCTTAATTCTCGGCCAACAGGGCCAAATATACGCGTACCAATAGGCTGCTTGTCTTTATCCAGGAGAACCGCGGCATTATCATCAAACCTCACATAACTACCATCAACGCGTCGCGATTCTTTACGAGTCCTAACAATAACCGCATTAAGAACATCACTCTTTTTTACATTCCCCCCGGGAATTGCTTTTTTAACAGTAACCTTTACAATATCTCCCAAATACGCATATCGCTTACCCGTGCTCCCAACAACACGTATCACCTTTACCTTTTTTGCCCCCGAATTATCGGCAACATCTAAAAGACTTTCTTCTTGAACCATATTGTTCAACCTTTCTTAACGCCTATCTTACGCCTGCTTTGAAACAATACGATTTAATATCATATGCTTCGTTTTTGAAAAAGGACGACATTCAACAATTTCAACAACATCGCCAATCTTGCAGGAATTTTCCACATCGTGTGCTTTATATTTTTTAAGCCGTCTAATTGTTTTACCATAAAGCTGATGTTTAAATGTTCTTACAACTTTAACTACAATTGTTTTATCCATCTTATCCGAAACAACTTCTCCAACAAGAGCCCGTACACATTGTGAGCTATTTTTATTTGAACTTTTCATTTTGTCCGCTCGTTTTTCACTTTTAGATTAAGATATGTCAAAACCTGCGCAACCTTCTTTCGCAACTTCCCAAACTGCGAAACATCTTTTACTTGGCCAGAAATCATACCTAATTTCAAATTAAACAACTCTTTTTTTAACGACTCTCCCTCTTTCTTCAAATCAACAATACTTAAATTTTTCATTTCTGTCTTATCCACGGTCTAAACCTCCTCACCTTTTATAACAAATTTCGTTTTCATCGGAAGTTTATATGACGCAGACCTCAAAACCTGCTTCGCAAAAGCTTCATCAAAATCACCACGTATCTCCAAAATAATTCTACCACGCTTAACAGGACAAACCCAAAACTCTGGGTTCCCCTTACCTTTACCCATTCGAGTTTCTGCTGGTTTTTTTGTAATTGGCTTCTGGGGGAAAACACGCAAAAAAGCCGATCCAACTTTCTTAATTTTTCTATTAACCGTAACTCGAACCGCTTCAATTTGACGAGCCGTCACCCAAGAAGGATCTACTGCTACCAATCCATAGTCGCCAAATAAAACCGTGCGACCATTTTTAGATTTTCCTTTCAAGCGACCCCTTTGGACTTTTCTATATTTTGTTTTTTTCGGCATTAACATATTTGTCCTTTAAGCTTAATATTCGCCCTTGCAAACCCAAACTTTAACCCCTATTATTCCATACGTCGTTTTTGCTTCAGCCAACGAAAAATCAACTTTCGATCTCAGTGTATGCAAAGGAACAGATCCTAAGCGAAGCCATTCTGATCGTGCAATTTCTGCACCAGACAAACGACCCGCACAGCAAATCTTTATCCCTTTGGCGCCACTTTTAATAGCAGAAAAACCTGCTCGCTTCATTAAGCGCTTATAGCTCATTCGTCGTTCTAACTGCTCGGCTATTCCCTGCGCAATAAGGCTCGCATTAACCTCTGGGGAGCGCTCTTCTTGAACAGACATCTCTATATTCTTTTTAAGAAGATTGTAAAGACCTAGCTTAGTCCGCTCAATACCTTGTCCCTTTTTACCAATAACCATTCCTGGACGAGCAGAATATACAACAACCCGTACATTTCCTGCAGCTTTTTCTATTACAACCTTTGAAACATCGGCTCTATTCAACTGTTTCTTCAAATATTTTCTTATCAGAAAATCTTCAAGCAACTCTGTTCCATAAGACTTCTTAGCAAACCAACGAGCCTGCCAATCTTCATAAATACCCAATCTAAAACCTAAAGGGTGAACTTTTTGTCCCACGCAATACCTCTATTATTAAATAAAAGTTAACATAATTTACATTAGTACTTATTTTTTCCTATCCAAAACAATTTCCAAATGGCTCAATCTTTTTCGCTGCGTACTCGCGCGCCCCATTGCTCCAGGCTTATAGTAACTAATAACAGCCGCTTGATTAACCTTAATCTCTTTAACAAAGAGCATATCCATTGATGTTATCTCTGCATTAAGATTTTTTGCATTTGCATATGCAGAAAGCAATGTTTTTGTAATTGGCCTAACTCTTTTTACAGAATAAGCTTTTAACCAAGCAAGCGCATCATCAACAGCCTTACCACGAATAACATTTACAATAGGCCGCAATTTATACGGTGAAACGCGAATATGTTTACTTTTCGCTCGTGAAAGCATCGCAACAACCTCGTTTAATAATCATAACAAAAAAAATTTACTTCGTATATCACAAATATTCCTACCCTTTAGCCTTTTCCGCTTTACGTTGACCACTATGCATACGAAAAGTCCTGGTGGGTGCAAACTCTCCTAATGCATGTCCAACCATATTTTCCGTAATAAAAACCGAAACAAACTTCAGCCCATTATGCACAGCAATCGTTAGCCCAACAAGCTCTGGAGTAATCATACTCGCTCGCTTCCAGGTTTTTATCGTTTCGCGCTTTCCAGAAATCTTCGCCTTCTCGGCCTTTTTCAACAATGATGGCGCAACATAAGGGCCTTTTCGAATTGATCTTGTCATAATTTCTTACTTTCGTCTTTTTAAAATTGCAGAATCCTTTTTACGACGAGTTCTTGCACCTTTACAACTTTTTCCCCATGGGGTCACTGGATGAGAACCCGACTTAGATCGACCTTCTCCACCACCATGAGGGTGATCAATAGGATTCATGGCCATTCCTCGAACACTTGGTCGACGACCAAGATTTCTATTTCTACCAGCTTTTCCTAGCATCATATTTCTATAATCAGCATTAGACAAAGTCCCTACCGTAGCCCAATTGTCAAGCACAACAGTCCGCAATTCACCAGACGGCATCTTTAAAACTGCTTTATCATTTTCCTTTGCAACAAGCTGTATAGCACACCCAGCGCTTCGAGCAAAAGTACCACCTCTACCAGCATACAGTTCAACATTATGAACAAAAAAACCTATCGGTATACTTCTTAAAGGCATACAGTTACCAACCTTTGCTTCAGCCTTAACACTTGCAATAATCTCAGACCCAACCGAAAGACCTTCAGGTTTTAAAATATATCCTTTTGCCCCATTCTTATAGAAAACCAACGCTATTGGTAAATTTCTATTTGGATCATATTCAAACGCTTTAATAATACCAACAACATCTTTTTGAATTCGTTTAAAATCTACAATCCTGTATCGCTTCTTTGCACCACCACCACGACGACGACTTGTAATTCGACCATACACATTACGGCCACCAGTTTTATGCAATGGTGCGAGCAAACTCTTTTCTGGATCTTTTTTTGATAAACTATCATCAACAATATACTGCTGAGTTCGCAGCGAAGAATTTCTCGGTTTTCTTGTTACTATAGCCATTATGCAGACCTTCCTTCTTCTTTGGCCCCAACAGAACCAACCGATTCAAACATTCCCGGAATATCTATTTTATACCCTTGCTTAAGCGTTATTATCGCTTTCTTCTTATCTGATGATTTAAACGATCGCCGAGCAAACGTTTTCTTTTTTCCAGATATATTAATAATGTGTACGCGCGCAACCTTAACATCCCATATTTTTTCAACAGCACGGCGCACCGTTATTTTATTCGCAAGCTTATTTACTTCAAACGTTATCTGCCCAAGTCTTTTAAAAAGCTCAACACTTTTACTCGTAACAACAGGCTTTTTTATAACATCATAATCATTTAGTTCCATCGTGAAACCATCTCTTTAAATAAATCTAAATCTCTTTTAAAAAACACCCAACACTCACCATCGCTTAAATCAAATACATTTGGTTGATCAAAAAACAAAATATTCACATTCGGAATATTTCTAAACGATGCATGCGAAACACTGTCATCAAATGGTAAAAACAATATAACTTTTTTATTGTCAAAACCAACCGACCGTAAAGCATGAGCACCGTTCTTTGTACTTGGTTTCTCGCCAATAAGAAAGTCTAAACACGAAACCGCTTTATTCTCTAAAGCAGAAAACAAAACATTATTCAAAACAAGCTTCTTCTGCTTCTTATTAATCGTCAACATTCTTGTTCTTGGCTGAGGCCCAAAAATAACGCCCCCTTTTCTCCACAACGGCGATCGCGCGCTTCCAGCACGAGCTCGCCCCGTACCTTTCTGCTTCCATGGCTTCTTATTCGAAAAAGAAACTTCGCCACGATCTTTACACTTAACCGTTCCTTGCCTCCAGTTCTGCAACATCGTCCTTACGGCACACGAATATGTCTTCGGACTGAAGTCTTTTTTTTGCACATCTACGTCAAGCAAAATGTCATCTAATGCTTCGCCTGATGCCCCATATGCCAACACTTTGACAGCCATGCTCTTTATGCCTCCTGCTTGCTAATCTCAACTATCGTATTTTTTTTCCCAGGAACTGCTCCTTTAACAAACAAACACTGAGCATCTTTGTCAATACGAATAATCTCTAAACCTTTTACCGATACACACACATTACCTTTGTGCCCTGGCAACTTTTTCCCTTTAATCACGTTTCCCTGACTACACATGTTCCCTATAGAACCAGGAGCCCTGTGAAACGTAGATCCATGAGATGCTGGTCCCCCTTTGAAGTTCCATCGTTTAACAACACCTTGAAACCCAGCGCCCTTACTTTTACCGGTAACCACAACAGTATCACCTTCTTTAAGCGATACATCTTCAATCGTCAATTTCTGCCCAACAGAAAAACCATCTTGTTTCTCTACCGGAACTTCTCTAAAAAGAGTGAAATAATTTTTACGTTTTTTCAGCCACTGTGAGGAAAATTCTTTTTCTTCACATTTATTCTTTAAAAGCCCAAGCTGAAAAGATCTATAACCATCTTTTTCATCTGTTTTAATCTGCGTAATGAGCCAACGTGCAATATTAATTACTGTAACAGGAACAACTTTGCCCGTTTTATCAAAAACCTGCGTCATTCCTATTTTTTTACCGAAAAGTGCTCTGACCATAGTCGCCTCAACTTATTTAATTTCAACATCTACGCCAGCGGAAATATTCAATTTCATAAGCGCATCAATTGTCTGCTCAACAGGAGAAACAATATCAATAATACGTTTGTGCGTTGTAATCTCAAATTGTTCGCGAGATTTTTTATCAACATGTGGAGATCTCAAAACAGTAATACACTTTCTTCTATTAGGAAGCGGAATGGGTCCCAAAACTTGGGACCCGGTTCTTTTTACCGTTAAAACAATTTGCTTTACAGCATTATCCAAAAGTTGATGATCATATGACTTTAATGTTAAGCGTATTTTTTGCTTTTTCATATTTTTCTTCTCTATGAACCCAAACTTTTAGAATTATTCAATAACTTCTGTAACAACACCAGCACCAATAGTTCTACCACCTTCACGGATAGCAAACTTCAAGTCTTTATCCATAGCAATGCTTCCAACAAGCTCTACCGTGAATTCAACACTATCCCCAGGCATTACCATTTCACGCCCCTCAGGAAGCGTAACAGAACCGGTCACATCTGTTGTTCTAAAATAAAACTGGGGTCTATATCCACCAAAGAACGGACTATGTCTACCACCTTCGTCTTTTGTTAAAACAACAACTTTTGCCTTAAATTTCTTATGAGGCGTTATCGATTTTGGAGCAGAAAGAACTTGCCCTCGCTCAACATCTTCTTTTTTAACACCACGCAACAAAATTCCAGCATTATCACCAGGCTGCCCTTCATTAAGCTCTTTATTAAACATCTCAATGCCGGTAACTGTTGTCTTTTGCGTATCCCGCAAACCAACAATTTCTATTTCGTCACCTAACTTTACAATACCACGTTCAATACGACCAGTAACAACAGTTCCTCTACCCGAAATAGAGAATACGTCTTCTATTGGCATTAAAAATGGCTTTTCTGTATCTCGTTCTGGAGTAGGAACATATGCATCAAGCTGCTCAACAAGCTTCACTATAGATCCTGCTCCAATTTCACTTGTGTCGCCTTCAAGAGCCTTGAGCGCTGAGCCACGAACAACAGGAACTTTATCACCAGGAAAACTATACTTCGTTAAAAGCTCTCGAACTTCTTCTTCAACAAGGTCAACCATATCTTTATCATCAACCATGTCTACTTTGTTAAGATAAACAACAATAGCAGGAACACCTACTTGGCGAGCCAAAAGAATATGCTCTCTTGTTTGAGGCATAGGACCATCTGCGGCAGAAACAACAAGAATCGCTCCATCCATCTGAGCCGCACCCGTAATCATGTTTTTAACATAATCAGCGTGGCCCGGACAGTCAACGTGAGCATAGTGTCGATTATCTGTTTCATACTCAACGTGAGAAACAGCAATCGTAATCCCTCGAGCTTTTTCTTCTGGAGCTTTATCAATCTGATCAAACGCCCGAAAATCAGCGCCCCCTTTTTCTGCTAAAACTTTTGTTATAGCAGCTGTTAATGTTGTTTTCCCATGATCAACGTGACCGATTGTCCCTACGTTACAATGCATTTTAGATCGGTCAAATTTTCCTTTTGCCATTCTTTATTCCTTCCAGACCTAACAATATTAATCAACCTAACTTTTTACTTAACCTATTTTTTACTTACAATTTCATCTTGAACATTCTTTGGCACTTCTCTATAGATCTCAAAATGCATCGAGTAATTTGCTCGCCCTTTTGTTAAAGACCGCAAAGATGTTGCATACCCAAACATTTCTCCCAACGGAACTTCTGCTGTAACAATCTGCATTCCCTTTCGTTCTTCCATACCTAAGATTCGTCCTCGGCGAGAATTTAAGTCACCCATAACATCACCCATATATTCTTCAGGAGTAACGACCTCGACCTTCATAATAGGCTCTAGAACTACCGGTGATGCCTTGGAACATCCATCACGAAAAGCCATCGATGCTGCTATCTTAAACGCAAGTTCTGAAGAGTCAACCTCGTGATAACTTCCATCGTAAACAACAGCCTTAATGTCAACAACAGGATAGCCGCCCAAAACTCCTGCATTTAAAGCCTCTTTAACACCTTTTTCAACCCCTGGAATAAACTCTCGAGGAATCGATCCCCCTTTAATCTCATTTTCAAATACAAATCCAGCAGCTCTTTCTAAAGGCTCCAGCCTTAACCAAACATGACCATACTGACCTCTACCACCAGATTGACGAACAAACTTTCCTTCAACCTGAATGTCTTTTTGTATTGTTTCTTTGTACGCAACCTGTGCCTTACCAACATTAGCATCAACTTTATGCTCACGCAACAAACGATCAACGATAATTTCCAAATGCAACTCACCCATACCAGAAACAATCGTTTGCCCCGTCTCTTCATCGTACGAAAACTTAAATGACGGATCTTCCTGCATAATTTTACGCAACGAAATTATCATTTTTTCATAGTCGCCTTTGCCTTTTGGTTCAATTGCAACATGAATAACAGGATCAGGAGAACTAATACTTTCTAAAACAATCGGATTTGCCTCATCTGCAAGGGTATCGCCCGTTGTAACATCTTTTACACCAACAAGCCCAACAATATCTCCAGCAGCCGCAACCTTAACATCTTCTCGCTTATTTGAATGCATTTTCAAAATACGGCTAACACGCTCTTTTTTGCCCTTAGTTACGTTATAAACATACGACCCAGCGGCAAGAGATCCAGAATAAATACGAGCGAACGTTAACGACCCAACAAACGGATCAACCATTATCTTAAACGCTAATGCACAAAAAGGCTTGTCATCCTCAGGCGGCCGAGCTTCTGTTTTTTCTGTCTTTGGATTGATCCCTTCTATCGGAGGAACATCTAACGGCGACGGCAAATAATCAACAATTGCATCCAAAAGCAACTGTACCCCTTTGTTTTTAAACGCAGTACCACAAAAAACCGGCGTTACTTCTTGATCTAAAACACCCTTACGAAGAGCCTTCTTTATCTCTTCCAAAGAACACTCTTGACCTTCTAAAAACTTTTCAGCCAAATCATCATCAAAATCGCATGCTCGCTCTACAATGGCATTACGCATTTCTTCCATCTTCTCATGATATTCGTCAGGAACATCGACCATTTCCATATTCCCAACATCATCAAACGTTGCCATCTTTCGAGTAAGCACATCAATAACAGCCTTAAAATTTTCTGACTCTCCGACAGGTATCTGCATTGCAAGCGGGTTGCCATGCAACTTACTGTCAATCTCTTCAACAACTGTAAAATAATCAGCGCCTATACGATCTAATTTATTTGCAAACGCAATCCGAGGAACTTTATATCGATCAGCTTGGCGCCATACCGTTTCTGATTGTGGCTCAACTCCACTAACCCCACAAAAAACAGCCACCGTTCCATCAAGAACACGCAACGACCGCTCAACTTCAATCGTAAAATCAACGTGACCAGGTGTATCAATAATGTTTACCTGATGATCTTTCCAAAAACATGTTGTCGCAGCAGATGTAATCGTAATACCACGCTCACGCTCCTGCTCCATCCAGTCCATAACGGCTTCACCCTCATGAACCTCACCAATTTTATGAGAAACACCGGTATAAAACAATACACGCTCAGTTACTGTTGTTTTGCCAGCATCGATATGAGCCATTATCCCAATATTTCTATATTTTTCTAATTTTTTACTCATGTGCTATCCCCATCCCTCCTATTACCACGCATAATGCGAAAAAGCACGGTTTGCTTCTGCCATGCGATGAATATCATTTTTCTTTTTAACAGCATTTCCATTCCCCTCTGCTGCATCAAGCAACTCCCCGGCCAAACGCTTGCCCATTGTTTTATCAGATCGGCTTGCCGCCGCACCAATAAGCCATCTGAAAGAAAGCGCAACAGCTCTACTTGAACGCACTTCTGTAGGAATTTGATACACACCCCCACCAACTCTTCTTGACTTCACTTCAACATGAGGCCTCACTTGCCCAAGAGCCTTCTCAAATAAAGCAAATGCTTTTTTTTCATCCCCATCGGTCCTCTTTGCTATAATATCAAAAGCTTCATAAACAATAGCCCGGGCAATATTTTTTTTACCACAAGACATAATGACATTAATTAACTTCTGAACCAAAAATGACTTAAACCGAGGGTCAACCCCAATATCTCTTGTAAAATCTTTTGTTTTGCGTCTAGACATTATCAACTTCCCTTCTTACGCTTAGCACCATACAAAGACCGGCTTTGCGTTCTTGCCTCAACCCCTGCCGTATCCAATGCGCCACGAACAATATGATATCGAACACCTGGCAAGTCTTTTACACGCCCACCCTGCACTAACACAACTGAGTGCTCCTGTAAATTATGACCTTCTCCAGGAATATACGCCGTCACTTCTTTACCCGTTGTCAACTTAACACGAGCAACCTTTCGCAATGCTGAATTCGGTTTTTTTGGCGTCTGCGTATAAACACGCACACATACTCCACGCCGCTGAGGACACCCGCCTAATGCTGGGGCCTTTGTCTTCTCTTGTACTTTTTTTCGCTTAGAGCGGACAAGCTGATTTATCGTTGGCATATTTTATAATCCCACGTTACACAACAAAATAATAAATAAACCTAATACTCTTATCAAATATAAATACCATATTCTTTGACCGTTTCTAACCCTTGTTGTCATCTTCTTACAAAAATTTTCATTAAATTTTAGGGAAAGAAGCACACTTTAGGACGAATCACAGATGGTACATGTAAGCTATATTCTATATTTTTTTATTTTTTTTTCAAGTAAAAAATACGATTAATGACTCTTCTGGATAATTTTATTCAAAAAGATACATACCATCAACCTCTAAAAAGCCCCCCTAACCAAGATATTTAAATAAAATTACAGAAAAAAATAGTCTTTTTAATAAAATTTGTTAATACTGAATTACTGTGTGAAAAGATTTTTTACAAATTTCTATCGTAAACAAAGGATCTAAATCATGGCATTTAACAATCTGTCCGTCTTTATAACAGCAAAGCTTTTACCGCTCTTTCTCGCAATCGTTGGATTTGGCTTACTAATAGTCGTCCACGAGCTTGGACATTTTCTTTTTTGCAAAGTATTTAATATCCATACGCCAACGTTTTCTATTGGATTTGGCAAAAAAATCATCGAAAAAAAAATCGGCTCAACAAATTTTCAAATAGCACGAATCCCGTTCGGAGGATACGTCGAAATATCAGGGCTTGCAGAAGTAGGCCAAGGCGACCAAGAACATGCTCAATCACAAGATGAAACATCATTTGCCGCCAAGCCATTTTGGCAAAAATTCTTTGTTCTATGCGGCGGAATCATATTCAATCTTCTATTTGCCTATCTCGTCTTTTGCTCTCTTTTTATGATCGGCAACTCCCATCCCAGAATCACCGTCACACATATAGTAAAAGAATCCCCCGCTCAAAACGCTGGACTTACACTTAACGACCAACTTGTAAGCATAAACAATCACAGCTTAATCCCGTCAAAACAAAAACGCCTATCTGAAATAAGAGAGTCGTTGCTAAAAGAAATAAAGGGCAACCCAGGCAAAAAAATTATGTTTACGGTCAAAAGAAAAGATAAAGAAATACAGGTTCCAATAACTGTTGGGAAAAACGGCATGGTTGGAGCTGCATTTTCTAGCCCTATCGAAAAGCTCCCCTTTATGCAAGCAATAAGCGCCGGGGTCTCCTACACAAACTTTGTTATTGCCAAGATTGCCAACGCAATCAAATCACTCTTTGCTAAAAAAAGCCTTGAAGGCGCCGGCGGGCCCGTCATGATTATTGCCATGACCTTTAAAACCGCTCAAAGCGGTCTAATCCCGCTTTTTATCTTCCTTGCGTTTATGAGCATAAATCTAGCACTGTTTAATCTTTTACCATTAGGCATCACCGACGGAGGGCAACTCGTTTTTGCAACAATCGAAGCTATCATACGCAGGCCTATTCCAGAGGTTATACGCCTAGCTGTCAATGTCGTTTCAATTGGACTCTTTCTCTTCCTGGCGATTTATTTAACCTATAAAGATGTCGCAACACTTTTTGGAAAATTCTTTGCAGGCGTATACAAGAAAGCTTTACTTCTGTTTAAGTAGTACTTCACACCTGTAGCTTTTATACTACAATCGTGTTATACTATCTATTATGAACGCTTATCAAGAAAGCACTAAATGGCGCTTATTAAAATTTTATACTATACAACAAGCACCGGAAAATCTCCATTTCATACATGGCAAAAAAAGCTTGATCTGAATACCAGAGCAATTGTTAGAACAAAAATAGATAGAGTTCGACTTGGAAATTTTGGAAGCTGTAAACAAATTCGACATGGAAACGGAATTATCGAATTTACTTTGGGAAAAAAGGAGAATATATCATCGTTCTTTTAATCGGTGGAAATAAAACAACCCAAAAACGTGATATCGAAAAGGCAAAATTATACTGGCTTAAATGTAAGGAATCAAACCATGGAAGAAAATAAAAATTTAAGGGACTACCAAAAAAAACTCCTTGAAGAATTACAAGATCCTGAAGAAGCAGAAGCCTATTTAAACGCAGCCCTTTCTGATGACGACCCTCGAGTTTTCTTACTTGCACTTAAAAATGTAATCGAAGCTCAAAATCAAAGTATGGCAACCCTTGCAAGAAAAGCAAAACTCAATCGCGAAAACCTATATCGAATGCTTTCAAAAAAAGGAAATCCAAAAATTTCAAGCATTATTCCTGTTCTCAATGCCTTGGGATTACAATTAGCGGTTCAACCCTACAAACATAAATAAGCTTCACGAAACCAGTTCCCATTTATGAGGGTCGGTTAAAAACGACTCAACAACACGCTTGTTAAAACTGTGCCCAGTTTTACATGCGTTAACAGTCCCAATTAACGGCTTACCCAACAAACTTAAATCTCCAACTAGATCCAGAAATTTATGACGAATAAATTCATCAGGAAAGCGCAAGTCGTTCATTAAGCCCTCTGAGCCCAGAACAACAGTATTGCCCAAAGAAGATCCCTGGGCCAAGCCATGCTTTCTTAAAATTGGCAACTGCTGCAAAAAACCAAATGTCCGAGCAGGAGCAATTTCGTTAACAAAAAAATCTTGCGTCACATGACCCTGTAGCGTCTGACACCCCACCAACGGATGCTCAAACTGCGCCGTATAATTCACAAACAAATCACGCTCATACGATCCATCTTTTTTTACCTGTTTCTTAGCGGGTAAAATTTCGATAACACGCCCCTCTTGATCATCAAAAACAAGCTTTACTCTTGGCGTAATAAAAACTCTTGAAGCTTCTTGCTCTACAATCCCACTATCACGTATTCCCAAAATAAACGGCAACGCACTCCCATCAAAAATCGGAACCTCAACCATAGGTCCGCGTGCCGACATCTGAATAATAAGATTATCGATACCCAGAGCACTTATAGCAGACATTACATGCTCAATCGTACTGATAGCCCAATGCCCCTGCTTAATAACTGTTGCATGTAATGCACTCTCAGGAACAACAGACCCAATCTTAATAATCTCTTCAGGAAAACATTCGTTTTGGATAACAATTCCCGTGTTCACAGGCGCCGGCTTAAGAACAAGCGAAGAATATGCACCAGTATGAACACCTATACCAGAAAATGGACACTCTCTTTGTATCGTCTTTTGCTTACAACTCACGTCGCATCTCTCTTACAAATAAAAATGGCAGGGACATAAAAACACAGTCCCTGCCAATAATACCATAATCTTTACGATCTTTACGCACAAAACGTACGCATTACGAAATTTGAGCCTTATGTGGATGATCACTCCCCACATACACCTTTAACTTTTTAAAAACCTGTCGGTTCAACTTATTTTTAGGCAACATCCCTTTAACAGCTTTTTCAATAATTATCGCTGGATTCTTTTTAAAAAGATCTTCAGCTGATCGCTCTTTTAAACCACCTCGCCAACCAGAATATGATTGATACATTTTGTTTTTCCACTTGTCACCAGTTAAGCGAATCTTTTCACAATTTGTAACAACAACATAATCACCAGAATCAGTATGTGGCGTGTATTCAGGACGATCTTTTCCGCGCAATATATCTGCCACTTTGGTTGCCAAACGTCCTAAAACCATATCTGTAGCATCAATAATATGCCACTGAGGGTCACGAGCTTCTTTTTTCAATACAAAACTTTTATTCATGTCCATAAGAGTCAAATCCTCGTAAATCACGTAAAAACAATAATCTTCGCATAGTACAGGTAATTTTAGAACAAAATCCCATGATGGTCAAATAGAAAGTCTATTTCGCTTATTTCTTAAGCGCAGCTTCTAAAAACGCTTTAAACAATCCATGTGCTCGCAACGGCGATGAGCAAAATTCTGGATGAAATTGCGCACCCACCATAAACGGATGGTCTTTAAGCTCTGCAATTTCAACTAAATTCTTCTCTTGATAAATCCCCGAAAAGACAACTCCTGCTTGTTCAAACGCATCTCTGTACGCATTATTAAATTCATAACGATGTCTGTGGCGCTCAAATACCGTATCTTGCCCATAGGCATCATACGCTTTCGTATTTTTAACCACAGAACAGGCATACTCACCCAAACGCATCGATGCACCTTTTTCTTTAATATCGCGCTGCTCTGGCAACAAATCAATAACCGGGTCCGGAGTGTTGCCATCACACTCAGTGCTATGAGCTTTTTTTAACCCAACAAGAGACCTGGCACATTCAATAAGCATAACCTGCAATCCAAGACAAATCCCCAAGTATGGGATCTTATGCTCCCGTGCCCACGACACCGTTAAGATTTTCCCGTTAACACCACGATTATCAAAGCCACCTGGAACAATAACCCCGTCTACAGATTCTAATAATCGCCAAGACTCTCGGGATTCTTGCGTATCTCGCTCTTCTAGTTTTTCAGCATCAATAACAATAACACTCGTTTTTACATTACACGCATATCCCGCACTTTTTATTGCCTCTACAATACTAATATACGGATCATTATTCCCAACATACTTGGCAACAAGCGCAATCGTTACTTTTTTCTTAAGCCCCTTAATCGTGCTAACAAGTTTTTGCCAACCCGAAAGATCAGGTTCTTTAATATGTGACATCCCAAAATAATCTTGAACACGCTCACATACTTTTTGATTTTTCAAATCAAAGAATAACTCATATATGGGATCAGCTGTCGGAACCTGAAAAACAAAATCTCTATTCACCCCACACATACGAGAAACCTTCTGTAATGGCTTTTCTGGAATATCTCCAGCTGCTCGCAAAAATAAGCAATCTGGCACAAGCCCCTCTCGTTTAAGCGCATTAACACTATGCTGCGTTGGCTTGGTTTTAATTTCCCCGGTCCATTCTAAAAACGGCACATAACTTAAATGCCCATGAAAAATGTGCGACGACCCAATGTCTATTCTTATCTGGCGTATTGCCTCTAAAAACCCCTTACCTTCGATATCACCGATAGTCCCACCAATCTCAACCAAAACAAAATCAACATCATGATTGCACGCAAAGTTAAGCATGCGTTTTTTTATCGCATCAACAACATGAGGTACCAGCTGAATACAACGCCCCAAAAACTCCCCCTGCCGTTCGCCATCTAAAATCTCTTGAAATATTTGACCCGAAGAGACAGACGAATCACGCATTAACTTCTCACCCAAGAGTCTTTCATAGTGCCCCAAATCCAAATCTGTCTCAGCCCCATCGGCTGTCACAAAAACTTCGCCGTGCTCTAACGGCGACATTGTCCCCGGGTCAACATTAAGATACGGATCCCACTTTACAACAGAAACAGAATATCCAGCATTTTTAAGTAAAACACCAAGAGAAGAAACAAGAACGCCTTTGCCAATAGAAGAACAAACCCCACCCGTGATAACAATAAAACGCGTGTCTTTCTTCAACACGCTTTCAACTAAATTTGATAGCTCCATAACGCTCCCCGATACTTTTAAATTTTAAAAAATTTTAAAAAAAAATAATAGCACAAAAAAAATATAATTACGATATTACATAAGTAAATCCGGAAATTAAACCCGCGAAGCGGGTGTAGTAATGTAGCCCATTGCAAGCCTCATTAGGCGCAGCTGTGGGTATAAAAATTGTCTATATTTTTCCCGCCCCGGAGCGGCAAGGGTGTACGGAGTTTCGTTAATACCCCATGGCTGCGGCTTTCAGCCTTGGCATGGGTTGGCACTA
>CAZFHP010000013.1:0-33315 GCA_964519365.1 uncultured Pseudomonadota bacterium | reverse complement strand
AAGCAGGTGACGATATTAGTTCGTAAAGATTATTTTAGAGCAAAAGATAAACGTAAAAAAGAAGAAGTGCTTGCTCGACCAAACGTCTCAGTTGTTTTTAACACAGAAGTCAAAGAGATTCTTGGTAATGGGAAACACGTGACAGGTGCGCGTGTGTACAATAATAAGACCAAACAAAAACAAGAAATTTTGTTTGACGGGTTATTCTTGGCGCTTGGCGCAAAGCCGAATTCAAAATTATTTGCTGGGCAATTAGAGCTTGATAGCCATGGTTATATTGTTTTACACGATGGCCAAGAGACATCAAAGCCTGGTATATATGCTGCCGGGGATATTTGTGACCCTGTGTATAAACAGGCCGTTACGTCTGCGAGCGATGGATGTAAAGCTGCGCTGCAAGCTCAAAAGTTTTTGGATGAAATTGGTTGCGATGTGCAATTGTCACGAGAGCAAAAAAAAGCAGAACAAAAATTATTAAGCGAACAAGAAAAAAAACGAGAAAAGAAAGATAGTGCGTTAGTAGCTTCAAGAACGCAAAAACAAGATGAGTATGCACAAACGATTCTTCAAAGTCATCTTGCGGATCAGGTTATTACCGTGACAAGTTATGCTCAGTTTGAAAAAATAGTACAAGAAAGTAAAAAGCGTAATAAGCCCGTTGTTGTTGATCTGTACGCGAACATGTGTATTTCATGTAAAAACATGGAGCCTATTTTTCATGCGCTTGATAAAAAGTTTTCTCAGAAAGTAACGTTTTTGAAAATAAACATGAGTAATCCTGAGATTAATCCTGAAAAGATAACATCATTTATTAAAGGCGATGACATTCAGTCTGTCCCTGCATTTTTGTTTATCAAAGATGGAAAAGAGATAGACCGAATTGTTTCTGAAGTTCCTATGGAAAAACTTGAAAGACAGATTCAAACTATTTTGTAACATAACAATAGCATGCTAATTATGCTTGAGCATGTTAAATATGCTTGGCTCATACGCATAAATAGTGTTTTCAATTTTATTCTTGTTTTGCCTGATAGTGATTTGCTACAATCACAAGCGTAGTATTTGTAAATCGTATTTGTGATCCGTTAACCTATTTTATAAAAGGGGATAGGGGTATGAAGACGACTCTCCGTTTGTATGCTGTCCGTACGTGTATAGTTTTGGCAATAAGCTTTGTTGCATTAGGGGTATTTAATAAAGCCCAAAGTTTGGTGTCGACGGCTCCAGAGAAACATGAAAAACATGTGTTTCTTGATCGAGTTAAAGACAGTAAAGTAACCCAAGATGCTGCGAGCACTGCAAAAAAGAGCTTGTCTGAAAACGTACAAGACATGCTGCAAAAAACATCTTCATCGGGAAGCTCACTCTTATACTTTTTGCTCTTAGCGTTTCTTGCCGGGGTGTTAATAAGCTTTACCCCCTGTGTGTATCCTATGATACCAATTACCATTGGGATCTTACATGCCCAGGGCTCGAAATCGTTTTTACAGAATTTCTTTTCAGCTTTTTCGTATGTTCTTGGTATAGCCTGTGTATATGCGATACTAGGCTATTTTGCGGCAACGGCGTCTTTTATTTTTGGCAGTTGGATGGCAAACCCCTGGGTTATTGGCTTTATAGCTTTGTTTTTCTTGTATCTCGCGTTTTCGATGTTCGGTTTTTATGAAATCTATATTCCTGGTTTTTTAACACGCAAACACGGTGATGTTAAAGCACGAGGGTCGTTCGTAAAAACGTTTTTATTGGGAGCTTTGTCTGGAACGGTTGCTTCTCCATGCTTGACCCCAGCCCTTGCTGTTTTGTTGGCGCTTGTTGCCAAAGAAGCCAACCCATTAATTGGCTTTTTAACGCTTTTTGTCTTTGCTGTTGGTATGGGTGTTTTGTTAATTCTCATTGGCACGTTCTCGGGAGCTCTTGCCATGTTGCCACGGGCTGGCATGTGGATGCAGGAAACGAAAAAAATCATGGGTTTTGCGATGCTTGCCGTATGCGTGTACTTTTTACAAAACTTCTTTGAACCCCATATTATATTGCTCTTGTATGGCGTAGTAGCGCTTGCAGCGTCGATTTATTACTTTGCATCAGGATCTCGCCATAAAATATTTATTTTACTTGGCTTATTTTGTCTTTTAGGTGCGTTATTGCTGTTTGTTATGGGTGGCAAGAGCTTTATTCTGTATATTTTGTCTATGCTTGGGATCCATATTTTTGATGGGTTGCTTGATTCCCTCCCATTTATGTAGCGTGAATTCGATTTTTTTTGTGTTTTGAAACATTTTGATTTGTCGTATGGTGTATGCTGTCTGAACCCAGGCTTCGCATAAAGCTTTGCCGGGCATGGCCACGATTGGCCCCAGTCTTCGCCAAGGCTACGACGGGCACGGCAGGATTGGACGGATTAAGAAGATTCTTTAGGCGTAATATTAGGTAACAAGAAAATGTTTTTTTGTTGCTCTATGTTTTGCCATCAGAATCCTCTTAATCCGTCCAATCGTGGCCAATCGTGGCCATGCCCGGCAAAGCTTTATGCGAAGCCTGGGTTCAGACAGCCGAAACAATCGATAGTATTTCTGCGTAATGCCCCTCTGGTACGTTAAAAAGTGGGTAATCTTATTTTTTATAATTTTCTACTTGACAATTACTTTAGCCCTGGTATGATGGAGGCATAAGCATAAAAAGCGTTAAGTTTTACAAAAAATAGGGTTTTTTATGCAAAACACCTGAGAATATCTAAAAAAAGACTATTTTTAATGTTTTTTTTACCAAAATTGGGGTTTATTATGAAAAACCTAAGAAAACAAATAATCGTTTTATCGTTAAGCTTGTTGGCCGTTGGTGGTTCAAGTTTTGCAATGGAAAAAAGGCCAGAAGACGTTTCTGCAGCATCTGCTTCTGAAAAATGGGCGTGTGCTAGATGTACTTTTTTGAATAACAGTGAAGCTCCAATTTGCGGATCGTGTGATATCCCTAAACCTTCGCCTGTAGGTTCATGGCATTGTACACAGTGTACTAACCTGAATGAAGCTTCTGATCAAACGTGTCGTGTATGTCCGAGTACTTTATGGCACTGTTCTACGTGTGATTATTCCCATAATAAGGCTTCTGCTAAGAAATGTGATATGTGTGGCGCAAAAAGTCCTAATCTTAAGGAAGGTAAGACGGCTTCTCCTGCTGCTTGTGTAGTTGAAGTGTATGAGCCAAACTGGGAATGTAGATATTGTACTTATCAGAATAATCCAGAATATTGCGCTTGTGATATTTGTGGTGCAGGCAAGTCGGAAACAGTATATTATTAATTTGTAGATTTTTGAATTACTTGATTTTGATACAGGCTCCAGAATTTTCTGGGGCCTGTTTTTTTTGTTTGTCTGAACCAGGATGTCCAGGATTTGTATGATTTTTCAGGATAGATTTTTTATTAAGAATTTTAAGTCTTGCGTGTTGGTTTGTTGTTGAATTTTGTTTCGAAGTCTATCCTGAATAATCTTTAAAATCGTGGGTGTTGTTGTTTCGGCAAAATTGATTCACGTATACTTTGTTCCGAAACTGAGGTAAAATAACATAGGTTGATGATGCGGGCATATTTTAAGGCAGGCAGGAAGAAGTTCGTGAAGATTCAAAAGATTCTTATCGTCAGTAAGTTTAGTGAAGATCCAAATGTTTACACGTATGCAACGTCGTTTGCTCGGGGATTAAATACGTTGGGCTATGACGTTAAAACGTTTAACTGCAAACGAAATTTTTTGGGTTTAAAATCTATGTTGGGGGTGCAGCATGATGGGCTTCCGTTTGCTTTAAAAAAAATAAATACGTTTTTTGTTAATCGAGATTTAGTTAAGCATATACGTGATAATACGTACGATCTTGTTTTTTTTGTCAAAGCTGAGAATATTGCGTACAAAACAATACGTAAGATTAAACAGGTGGGGCAAATACAAAACATGTTAGATGGGGTTGAGATCGAGCCTGGAAAGACGTGTGAAAATACGAGCTTGCTTGTGAACTTTTACCCTGATAACCCGTTTGTTTTCTGGAACGGGAATTCGAATAAAGATATTTTACGTTCTTTGCCCGAATATGATTGCTTCTTAAGTTGGTCAAAAATGCTCATGCCGGCATTATTTTCTGCCGGGGCACAAGATGTTTATTATTTTCCGTTCGCGTATGACGAGGAGATTTTTGGGCAAAAGCAGCACATATTTAGTGAGAGCCAGCAAAGTAAAAATAGAGAGTGCGAACAAAATTATATTTGTGAGCAGGACAAGAAAAAATATAGCTCAAGTGTGTGCTTTATTGGAACATGGGATAAAGAACGTGAAATTTGGTTAACAAAATTATGTGAGCGTATGCCTGATCTTGATTTAGCAATTTGGGGTAATCGTTGGCACGACATGCTTGATAAAAAATCTGTTTTAAGAAAAAAGTTACGGGGGCGGGCGATTTATGCTCACGACATGATTAAAGCTTTTACGAGTTCAAAGATTGTTTTGAATTTTATTCGTACACAAAATATGACATCACATAACATGCGAACATGGGAAGTTTTAGCGAGTAATGTTTTTTTGCTTACGCAGCGTACAGACGAACAAACGAGTAAGCCGTTTGAAGAAAAAAAGAACATCGAATGTTTTGAAGATCTTGACGAGCTTGCGAAAAAAATAGCGTTTTATTTAAAAACCGATATCTTAAGAAAAAAGATAGCACACCGTGGTTTTATGATGTCGCAAGAATATGGTATAACGCAGCAGATTAGTAAGTTTATTCGTTATCTTGAGAGCAATCTTGAGCGCAAAAAAAGTGTAAGCGAGAGTAGGTGACTGCGTGACGAAAAGCGAGGGGACGTGAGACAATGAGAGAGAGAAGTAAGCCCAAGATTGCTATTTTATCTATTCGCAATACGTACAGCTATGGAGGTGTTCTGGCGACGCTTAAAATAGTTCACGATTTTTGTTCTGAGTATTTTGATCCAACTGTTTTCTTTCTTGGCTTTGATAAAGAGATTAGTGCAAGTGTTAAAGGCTTTTCTCGTACATCGTGTAATCGGCCGTTAGATTATTGTTCTATGAAGAGCGTAGAAATTGGCGCACGTTGGGCATTTTGGGAGCCAGGGCATTATGCTTTTACGAAAGATCAATGGGAGCAAGCACTTAAAGATTATGATTACTTTTTTGTTGTAAGCGCAACGCCAATTGCAGGGCATCCATTGGTACTTTTGAATAAAAAATTTGCCATCTGGATCTCGACTCCGTATGACGGTGATCGGACAGAGCGAGTTAAGCGGCTTGCTGGTATTCGTTCTGTTATCAATCGTTTGGCCGAACCAAGAATGCGAGCGATAGAAAAAAGCGTTTTGCAAAATGCGTCGTTTGTTTGGCCATTAAGTTCGTATTCAAAAGAACAATTTGAGAAAACTTTAGGCAAGAAGTTAGCGCGCTTTGCCTTATGCGGGCACCCTATTGATACTCCCCTTGAAACCCCGATTGATGTTCTTAATCCGGGGGCGAAAAGCAAACAAGAAAAATATGCTGAAACTCGAGATAAAGTACAAGATAAAGTAATAGTTGCTGTTGGGCGTTTTAGTGATCCGCGAAAAAATATTAACATGCTTTTACGCGTATTTGATGCGTTGCATCAAAAAGACAGTAATCTTAAGCTTTATGTTATTGGCCAAAAGCCTACGCAAGAACAGTGTGAAGCGTATAAAGATCAAGCGAGCTTTAAGAATATTATCTTTACTGGGCCGATTGATACCTGTGATTTTAAAAAATATTATGATCAAGCATGTCTTATGCTTTTAACGTCGTACCAAGAGGGTTTTGGTATTAGCGCGCTTGAGGGGCTAGCTCATGGGATTCCTGTTATTGCCACAGAGTGTGGTGGTGTGCGAGATTTTGTGATAGACGATGTAACGGGGTATCGGGTTGCGATTAACGATGATATATCTATGGTTGAAAAAGCCCATGCGATTATGTCGTCACTGGAGCTTCATGAAAAATTATCATGTAATGCCCGAAAATTTGTTCAAGAAAATTTTTCACGTGCAATTGTTTATGCCCGTTTTAAGTATGGTTTAGCCCGTGTGTATCCTGAGTTGAAAGATTGGTTTAGTACATGTGATGGTTCTGTTGTTTTAAAATATGAGCGAGTCCATGAACGTATTAGTCATTAGTCATACCTACATTTCTCGTATTAACCGAGACAAATGGAAGGTGTTTGCCAAAAAGCATAACGATATTGAGCTGAAAGTTATTTTCCCTACAAAATGGCCAACGCATTTGTTTAATCATGAAGCAGGTGATATGGCGTGTGAGAATACAGGGAACTGTACTTTTTGTGCTCTGGGCGCTTTTTTTGTTGGTAACGAAGTTCGTTATGGCTATAATACACGATCGCTTATGCGATTACTTAAAGATTTTACCCCTGATATTATTCACGTTGAGCAAGGCGTTAACGCGTTTAGTTATTTCCAGGTAATTTTGTGTGCAAAGCTATTACGGCTTAAATCTCGTTTTTCTTTTTTTACGTGGGTTAATTGGCGTCCGAAGCATTCTATGAAATATCGATTGTTGTGGCGATGGATAGAGCGTTTTAATATTTTCTTTTCGCATGGTGCAATTGCGGGTAATCATGATGCAAAAGAGATTTTGCGGGAAAAAGGCTTGCGGTCTCAGATTGATGTGTTGCCACAGTTGGGTGTCAATACAGATATTTTTCAGCCAGCGTACGTAAAAAAAGAAAAAAAATATATTGGCTATGTAGGGCGTATTACGTCAGAGAAGGGCGTTTTGCATTTAGCCAAAGCATTTATGCGTCTAGCTGAGAAATTTCCTGATTGGTGTTTGTTATTTGTTGGAACGGGGCCGCTTGAAAAACAATTAATTGATTTTGTTATTACGCATAAGATGCTTGATCGCATTGAATTTAGAGATCCGGTTACGCATGAATCTGTTTCGCCAATATTACAGATGCTTGATGTTTTGGTTTTGCCATCGTATGATACGCCGTATTGGAAAGAACAATTTGGACATATTCTTATAGAAGCAATGGCATGTAAAGTGCCAATTATTGCAAGTACTGGCGGGGAAATACCTAATGTTGTTGGATCTGCGGGGTTAGTATTTGAACAAAAAAATATAGAAGCTTTGACGGAGCAATTAAAAACGTTAATGGGGGATCAGGGGTTGCGGCAAACACTTGGTCAAAAGGGTTATGATCGTGTGCATACATCGTATTCACATGAGATTATTGCGCAAAAGACGTATGATTTTTGGAAAAAATTATAAAAAAGTTATAAAAAATAGTAGGAGATAAAGAGTATGATAAATATAGTAGTTGTCGGAGCAGGGTATGTTGGGCTTGTAACGGGTGCATGTTTTGCCCAAAAGAATAATCAGGTGATAATAGTTGAAAACAATAAAGAAAAAATAGACGCGTTACTTGCAGGCAAAGTGCCATTTTACGAGCCAGGTTTAGACGAGCTTGTTGCTCAGGGAATAAAAAATAAGAAACTTGTTTTTGTTGATACGATTGATAAAGCGTTAGTGCAAAAGCCAGAGATTATTTTTTCATGCGTAGGTACACCGCCGTTGCCAGATGGGTCAGCAGATCTGTCGTATGTTTGGGGTGTTGCGAAAGAAATTGGAAAAAGCTTAGATCACTATTGTGTGATTGTGAACAAGTCGACGGTTCCTGTTGGGACGGCTGGGAAAGTTAAAGCGATTGTTCAAGATCAGCTTGATAAGCGCTTAAGTTCGGCACAGTTTGATGTTGTTTCTAACCCAGAGTTTTTAAAAGAAGGCGATGCGTTACAAGATTTCCTGGAACCAGACAGAGTTGTTATTGGGACAGAGACAGAAAAAGCTCGAGCTGTTATGCGCAAGCTTTATGAACCGTTTTTAAAGACACAAGAGCAGTTTATTGTTATGAACACAGCGTCAGCAGAGCTTACAAAGTATGCATCGAATAGCATGCTTGCAACGCGTATAAGTTTTATGAACCAAATGGCGTTACTTGCAGACAAAGTTGGCGCAGATATTAACGATGTTAAAATGGGTATGGCTGCAGACAGACGCATTGGCAAATATTTTTTAAATGCCGGTATTGGGTACGGTGGCAGCTGTTTTCCCAAAGACGTTAAAGCGCTTATTCAAACGGGCAAAGAGTATAGTCAGCCTATGTCTATTGTTCAAGACGTTGATCATGTTAACGATAGACAGCGAGAGTATTTTATCGAAAAAATAATCGCGAGTTATGGCCCTGAGCTTAAAAATAAACAGGTTGGTATCTGGGGGCTGGCGTTTAAGCCAGAGACAGACGATATTCGTTGTGCCCCGTCTATTGATGTGATAACGAGACTGTTAGAAAAAGGGACTTCGATTGTTGCGTATGATCCTGTAGCGCAAGAAAATATTCAAAAGCTTTTTGGTGATAAAATTTCATATGCTTCACAAAGTTGCGATCTTTTGTCATCTGATTTTCTTATTATTTTGACCGAATGGTCTGAGTTTAAAGCGTACGATCTTGAAAAATTTAAACTTTTGCGCGATAAAACAGTTTTTGACGGGAGAAATTGCTTTGATCCAAAATTAATGGCACAACACGGTATAAGATATATTACTGTTGGTCGTAACGTTTTGTCTGAGCAAGCAAAACAAGATCAAGATATGTGTAATACATGTTATACAAACGCAAAAACAAAAGAACAGATAACAAGTTTATAGCCCGGTTTATAGAATAGTTACATACGGCTTAAAAAATGGCTTTGAAAAAAGTTTTATACGTTCATCATGGCAAGGGGCTTGGCGGAGCCCCTTTGAGTCTTTTGTATTTAATCGAAGGGCTTGATAAGACTAAGTACAAGCCCATTGTATTATTTTTGCATGACTCAGAAGTGCTAGATCTATATCGATCCAAAGATATTGAGATTATTGGTCCGGTTAATCGTTATGATTTCCCGCATACAAAAATTTGGTGGTTACGTTGGTATCATGTCCGTGCTTGTGCTCGAGTTGTTTTAGATACACTCATAACACGATTTTCTAGTGCTCCGTATTGGCTACAAAAAATCAAGCCAGATATTATACACTTGAATACGAGCTCGCTTATAGCATGGGCACTAGCAGCACGCAAAAAGAATATTCCCATTGTCTGGCATGTTCGCGAGCCGCTTGCTGATGGGTATTTAGGCGTACGTAAAGCTTTTGTAAAAATATGCGTAAAGCGCTATGCAAGTGCTATTACCCCCATTTGTAAAAACGATGCGCGTCCATGGTGTGATAGCCCTAAAACACACGTAATCTATAACGTGGCGAGCCAAAAGAAATTTGACCAATCGATTGCGGGGGATATGTTTTTAGCCCAGCATGGGCTTGATAGTCATGCGCCTAAAATTTTATTTTTGGGTGGGCTATCGCAAGAAAAGGGGACACTTGTTATTCTTCGTGCGTTTAAACAGGTGCTTAAAAAAATACCCGAAGCACAGTTGTTAATAGCAGGCTATTTTGGCAACAAGCGTGATGTGCATACACATGAACATGCACGTAAATTTTCACAGGAGACAATAGAGCGCATGGCCAGAACACTAAAAAACTTTTTTCCTGCGAGTAAATATTATGCACGGGTTATGCATGAACTTCATGAACTTGAAAATCTGGGAAATAACGTTGTATTACTTGGTCCGATTAATAACGTGCCAGAGGCTATGAGCGCGAGTTCTGTTATCGTTTTTCCAGCAACGGTTGGTCATTTTGCTCGTCCTGTTGTAGAAGCAGGTTTTATGAGTAAACCTGTTGTTACGTCTTGTTTGCCCCCGTTGGACGAATTAGTACTTGATGGCAAAACAGGTTTTTTAGTTGACCCAAATAATATAAACTTGTGGGCAGAAAAATTATGTTTGCTTTTGCAAAATTATGAACTTCGCGCCACAATGGGAAAATTTGCATATAATTTTTGTTCGAAAAAATTTAGCTTGCAAGAACAATCTAAAAAAATAGATGGGATTTATACTCGCGTTATAGCTCAAAAAGAGCGTGTATGTGCGAGCAAAAACCGTGTAAAAGAAACTTAAAGAAAGAGAGTGAGCATGAAGCAAGAAAATCTCAAAGAAAAAGTACGATCATATTGGAATAAAGCAAGCTGTGGGACAGAATTTATTAAGCAAAAAAAGTTTTCTAGGGATTATTTTGAGTCGATAGAAGATTTTAGGTACACGATAGAGCCTGAGATTTTTTCGTTCGCCCAATTTACGCGCTTTCGAGAAAAGAAAGTTTTAGAAGTTGGGATAGGGGCGGGATCTGATTTTTTGCAATGGGTGCGGGCAGGGGCTCATGTTTATGGGATTGATTTAACGCAGGAAGCTATCGATAACGTAAAAAATCGTTTACGTTTGTATAATTTACAGGCCAAAGTTCAAGTAGCTGACGCAGAATCGTTGCCGTATCAAGATAATTCGTTTGATTTGGTATATTCGTGGGGGGTTATTCATCATTCTCCTGATACGAAACAATGTTTGCGTGAAATAGTTCGTGTGTGTAAGCCCGGTGGGACGATTAAAATCATGATTTATAATAGGCGCTCGCTCTTTGCTTTTTATCGTTATGTTATGTGTGCGTTACTTAAGGGCAAGCCATTAAGAAGTATAAAACGGGTGCTTTTTTACGATCAAGAAAGCCCCGGTACAAAAGCTTATACGTTTAAAGAAGCCCGTGAGCTTTTAACAGGGTTGCCTGTGCGTGTTCTTGAACATAAAGCGACGGTAACGAAGCATGATCTTTTGTATTACAAGAGTAAGCCCGTGCAATTTATCGCTTATTTTTTGGCATGTTTGTTTGGGTTTAATCGTGTTGGTTGGTTTATGACGTTAGGGCTTCGAAAAGAAAAAAAATAGGGACCAGTGTTTTGCTGGTCCCTGAAAGTTATTTTTTAGCAATTAACGTTGACATCTACTATGGCCTTCTCGCAAATATTTTGAAGAGCATGTACATAGTGCATAGATCCATGCGTTGCTACGATGTTTATTTGGGGATTCATCGAGGATTCCGTCATCAAAGTAATCGTTTTCAAAGTAATCTTCTTCGAGACCCATATCTTCTTGATCTTCAAACTCAGGTTCTGGTTTGTCTACACTAACAAGACGTCCTGGTACTTCTACTTTTGTTAATCGACCGTCATCCCCACGAACCCATTCTGTTGTGAAAAGACGTTTCCAAAAAGCGTTTGTCGTTGTGCAAGAAACAGCGATTGCTGCGACAATGAGAAAAATAATTCTTCGTATGTCTTGCATAAGATATATCCCCCCGGATAGAGTATTTAAAACAAATAAAATAACGTAAATTACGTATACTAAATATATCATGTTACTTATGCCATAACAAATGCCTTGCGTATTTTCTATTAGGGTTTTGTTTGTGTCGGGTAATGTTTGTGGGTCGCATGATTGGGTTTGTAATTATTGTTTGGGGGCAAAGCGATACTCGTACCCACTGATAAACGCAAAGTCAGGTGTGAAAACGGTATTGGGGGCTTTTTTATCAGGATGAGCTTGATTGTAACGATCTAAAAATTCGAGATACGCTTTCTTTTGATCACCATCGCCGCCTGCAATATAGATTAGGTCGTTAATTTTGTGATTCCAGCGTGGCCGAATAAGCCTATTGCTTTGATCGCGCAATGCAATAGGTGAAGTAATATGTGCATATCGATTTACAAGTGCCGTAATAATTGGATCTAATATTTGCTTTCTTTTTTTTAGCCCTGTTGGCCCGGGAATACTAAAAAACGGTTGTACGTATAGAACGATTATCGGGATAGCGTTTCCTGTTGTTTTAAAGTTACTTGGAAAATATCGTGTTACAACTTTGAACGTACAAATATTTTTAGACCATTGAGCATCTTGAATAAGATTTACAAAATCACGCATAAACGGGATAAGATATTTTGGAGCAACTTGTAGATGTATCTTCCAGCGGCACCCCATAGCACATAATGCTTCTTGTTTTAATTTTTTAAAATCTTGATTTTCCCATTGATCATACGGTTTAGCATAGCGATAATAGTATTTTTTATTGTCTGGCAAAAATGGGTTTTTAGGATAGTTGTCAGGAAAAATATTATGTGGGTAAATGTTATGTTCTGGGTCAATAGTAGCGCTTTGCTTTAAAATTTGTTCTCTGCGGACAAATCCTAAATCAAAGGGAACCTGGGATTTTTTGGTCATTTTGGTCCATTCTGATGGATATGCGATCCATGCTGGAATGGTCCAATGAAAAAAACGAGAATAAGGGATACGATCTGTTTCTTCTATTTTTGATCTGTTTAAAAACGTAAGCCAGTAACGAGATTTAGCAAGTGCGAATTTATTTAAAAAAGTTTGATTGTTCGTAAGTATATGCTCAAGGGCTTCAGGTGAAAATGTTTCTGGAACAGGGATGTCTTGGCTGACAAGGCGGCCCCTGTTATTGCGAACCCATTTTTTGTGCGCACGCATTGGATATATGGCGTCTGGGATAAGTCCTGAGATCCATAGTGATACTAATGCGAATACAAGAATTTTGTGTGTATTTTGCATGATTGGCTTTCTATTGATGGGGGGCAACTGGTTCTACTAAAAGCATCCGAAAAAGAGTTATATCGTTTATGTGCCAAATTATTCTGGTAGTATGTTCTCCCACGTTAATTTCTTTGTTTAACGTAGACCTATCCTTAGGGCTAAGTTTTCTGAATTCTGATTTGCATCCAGATAAGTCTAAATCACATAGACATTGTAGGTCAAATTTGTCGGGATAAGATGTAATTTTTGCTGTATCATGAGCAGTACGAATTTTTTGTATGACTTGTAATTGTTCTTTCGGTAGTGTGGGCAATTTATCAAGTGGCGGTTGTTCTGTGTCAATGATGAGAAATTTATAACTACCGTCTTCTTGAGTGATGAGAAATATATTTTGTTCATGAAGATCAA
The DNA here is from genome assembly GCA_964519365.1 of uncultured Pseudomonadota bacterium. Lineage (GTDB taxonomy): Bacteria > Babelota > Babeliae > Babelales > RVW-14 > CAZFHP01. The sequence goes on along the minus strand of CAZFHP010000013.1, from coordinate 20,360 downwards.
ATAATCCTGTATAAGTTACTACTTGTATAATCTCAATAAGAAGGTTTTCGTATTCTGGTTTAACATAATCACCAGCGGAGCGCTCCATTATTTCTTCATCAACACGAAAGGTTAGTTTTTTGAATTGAGTGGCGTTTGTTGTAGGGCTAGAAAGGAAAGGTATTTCTTTAACAACAACAAGGTAATTGGCATCACATAGCTCATCTGGCCTTCCTGGGATATGATAAAGAAATTTTTGGACGACCATAATGTGTGTTAAACCTTCTTTTTCTATAATTTCTTTAATTTTTTCGTTATAAAAGATTCGGCTTATATTTTGGCGGTTATAGTTTGAAGTTTTATCGTTTAAATGAAGACAGCATTTTATGATCCAACCTGGTAATTGAGTAAATCTTAAGACATTATTACGCCCTAAATTTTCGATGCCATATTTTGTGCGGATTGTTGGTGTGAAGATATGGGAAGATAGGATAAGCTGTTTTACGTCTGGATTGGCAAAAAATTTATCAAGAAAAGTAGTTATTTCTTGTGGTGGAGCAAGTTGCGCAAGGCTTGTTAGCCGGATGTGTTTTGGCCTAACGTTTTCTGCTTTTTGTTGTTTTTCTTGTGCTATTCTTAAAGTTTCTTGTCTAGCCCGAAGTTTCTTTTGTCTTAATGCTTCTCGGTTTCTGTTTGCTTGTCTTTGTTCAAAATCATCGCGAAGTTGCCTTAACGCGATTTTTTGTAATTTTGCTGTTTCAATATCTTCAGGCCCTATAATTTCTTGACTATGACGTTGTGCCTGGTTCATAGCATTAGTTTGAACAGAAAGGCAGAAGCCAATAGTAAAAAGCGCCAAAATGATTTTTCTGAAATTCGTATTCATGATATAACCTCCTATTTTGAAATTTTACTTAAAAATATAGTATATCATGGTATATTTTATGAAACAAATGGTTGTATTACAAATAGAAATGATGTGGCTGCTTGAGGCATTGAGGTTCTGGATGAATATTTAGTGAGTATAGAAAGTTAGTATGCTTAAGACGTTTTTTAAGTACCAATCGCTTGGCAACGATTTTGTTTTATTCGATCTGTTCTCTTATTGTCGTGATAAGAGTGAGCATGAAGAAGTTCGAACGCTTGTTCGTGGGCCCAAATGGGCCAATTCTGTTCGCGCTATCTGTCACAGAAATTTTGGGATAGGGGCTGATGGTGTTCTTGTCTTAAGAAAAAATCGAGAAAAAAGAGAGATTCCAGAAATCTTGATCTTTAACGCAGACGGTTCTCAGGCTGAGATTTGCTTAAATGGCCTACGGTGCGTAGCGTTACATCTGTTTCAGAAACATAATTTTTCTCAAGCGTTTACGATTATAATTGGGGATAGAGAAGTTTCATGTTGTGTGAACCTAAATATATCTGGGGTCCCTGAAATTACGACAAATGTTGGCTCTGTTGCGTATCTGGGAAGTTCGAGCGTTTCTATTCTCGCAGGAACGTTTGAGGGGCACAGGGCATCTATTGGTAATCCCCATTTTATTGTTTTTCAAGAAGTTTCTTCTGATTGGCTCAAGAAATATGGGGGTGCCCTTGAGTGCCATAAAGCTTTTAAGAACAAGACAAACGTTGAATTTGTATGGGCGTGTCCGTATGTTCAAAATTATGCTCAAGATAAAGATGGAAAAGTAGGCTTGAATACAGAAAATAGCCTGGCGTATAACATGCTTGTACACGAACGAGGTTGTGGCATGACGCTTGCATGTAGCTCCGGCGCAGCATGTGTAACTGCCGTTTTACAAAAGCTTTTTGACCTAAAAGTTAACCAAAAGCTTAAGCTTTGTATGCCTGGCGGCAATGTGACAAGTTGGGTTAGTGAGGCAGGCGATGTTTTTTTACAAGCACCTGCGAGCTTGGTTTTTGTGGGGAATAGCGCTATACTAGATCTTCTTGCTGTATAATCGTATGCAATAACATAAAGTAAAATAAAATTAAGAGGGCTGTATGCAAAAAAAGTTTGCCGTGTTACCTGTATTGGTTGTAGCTTTTGCTATGATTATAAATGTCTCTTTCCAAACGAATATTTACGGGGCGCAAGATGATAATGCGACGAGAGACGTCATTCTTGATGTGACAGAAGAAGAGTCCCAAGATTTTGATATGTTGGACGAGATGAGTGATTTAGATGCATTAGATGACGATGATCTGGATGATATTGCAAACTTGACAGACGATGACATAAAAGAACTAGAAGAACAAACCGAGGGAATGTCATACCGTCAGAAATTATACATAGCCTATATTTTTGCGAAATATAAGGCACAGGTTGCAAAAGATCATGTTGTCGACCACGTTTGGAAGTATCAAGCTGAATATATCGCGTTGGGTGGGGTGCTTATTTCATTAGCTGTATTTACTGGTTTGATGCTTTATTTTACGAAAAAAAAGAACGAATAATAATCGAGAGACGTCATGACAGAGAATATGCTCGATCATAGACTCGATCATACGTTAGACCATAAGCATGTGTTTGCTGTTTACACAGAAAATCTTATTGAAAAACTAGGCAGCTCGTCTGTTTTTTCTGGAACACTGATTACATTTCGTGACGAAAAATTATGGACCAGGGTTATGCGTGTTTTACGCTTAAAACCTAGCGACAAAGTTGTTTTGTTCGATCATACGTATAACGTGCTTGTGCGTATTGAAGAACAGGTCGAAGAACAAGTGTTACAAAATAACGAGCGAGAAAATAAGCGTGAAAAAGTATCTTTAAAAAAACATACGCCAAAGCATACGCCAAAACATACGATTGTTGCTACGGTATGTGAAGTCAAACAAAACAAGATCTTATTGCCCGAGATAGTATTATGCTTGTGTTTGCCTAAAAAAACGGCATGTGAAGATGCTTTTTATTCAAGCGCTCAGATGGGGGTCAAAAATATAAAATTGCTTGTATCGCAAAAAACGCAGCGAAAATGGGGTGGTCCAAAAGAGACTGAACGATTGCATAATATTTTGCGAGCAGGATGTGAACAATCAAAGCAATTTATTGTCCCTGAAATTTCTGATCCAGTTGCTTTTACTAAAGCTATCGACGAGCTTAATCAAGATACGTGCACGAGTGATAGTGTTTGTGATAATACGTGTCATGCTACATGTTCTTGCCAGCACGTTAAGAAAATTTACTTTGATATGCACGGGCAGGATATCTTAAAGCTCTTAAACGAGTTGTCACAAAATCAAACACGTAAAGCGCATGATAAAGCGCGCGTACAAAAAATAATTATACTTGTTGGTCCAGAAGGGGGCTTGAGCCAAGAAGAAAAAACATTGCTTGAAAAACATGGCTTTTGCCCATATAAGCTTACGCCGACGATATTACGCGTTCAAGATGCTGTTTTAGCTGGTTTGGCGAGTATTAGAAGCGCATGAGTTTGTTTTTCATGTTTTATTCTGAATTAAAAACGTTAATGCATCATGAATATCTGGGTTTGTATCAAAAAAAATTTTGGCAACGGCGTAAAGGGGGTATGTGTGGATTTTATGTTTTTGAACAAAATTATGTGCAGACAGGCGTATGCCATATAAAGAATTTGGATGAGAATCCAAAAACATATGCATGCTTTTTATTCTTAAACTTGTGCCAGCCTTAACTTCAATGGGTACGACGTTTTCTTTGATTTGTACGAGATAGTCTATTTCTGCTTGGCTGTTACGAATTTCTCGACGCCAATAAAAAAGTTTATTTTTTGCTATTGGGTCAGCATATGCAAGTATCTCTTGTCCGACAAAAGTTTCGACAAGCTCTCCTTTGTTGATAAAAGCTGCTAACGGATCAATAAACCATGATGTTATGTCAAGATTAAGGGAGGCTTGGCTGAGTCCTACGTCTAAAAAAATAATTTTAAAATCGTTTAGACGCACATGAGCTCCAATTGGTATGCCTTGCCCAGAGCTGCGCATTACAGGACAAATAACTCCAGCTTTTTGTAATAATTCTAATGCGGGAGCAAGCTCTCTTTTTTGATATTCTCCGACGCGACTGAATATAAATTTTTTGCCCAATTGTGCGAGGGCGTGATTAAAAAGAGTATCAAGATATTTAAGTTGATGTGTTGCTGCGTATTTATTAAAGTCTTGTTGATAAGAATCAAGTAAATCTGAATGAACTCTTTTTACTTGTCGTGGTTTTTGTGTTTGTATCCATGCTTTAACAGCAGCTGGCATTCCACCAATAGCGAGATATGTTCCAACGATATGAAGAAGCTTTTCATGTATTGGTTCAAGCAATGGCTCGTGTATGTTGTGTTTCAAAATTGTTTGGACCCATTTTTTGTGTCCAAGTGCGATGATAAATTCGATAAATGACATTGGGTACATATACAAGCTTGAAATTCGGCCAACCGGCATGCCAACAAGTTCTATTGCAAAATCTAAAAGAGATCCGGCTGCAATAACATGTAATTCGGGCATTATTTCATAGAAATAACGAAGTGCAGTAATTGCTTTGGGAACAGCCTGAATCTCGTCAATAAAAAGAAGTGTTGCCCCTGGGGTAATATCTGTTTTTAGGTATTGGGAAAGCTGAAAGACGATTCTTTTAGGGTCTAGATCTTGTGAAATAATTTTACGAGCATCTTCATCTGTTTCCAAGTTGATTTCTACAAAATGTGTAAATGTTTTTCCGAGCGTTCTAGCTGCATATGTTTTTCCAACTTGCCTGGCCCCGCGAAGTAAGAGGGGTTTTCTGTCAAAATGTTCATTTTTCCATTCCAACAAGAAAAAATCAATAAGTCTCTTCATGTACTGTCCCCTTCGATATTTTAAATCGTTCATGTATAAAAACCAGACTTATTATAGCATAGATATGTATAAAAACCAAAGTAAAGCTTTGTGTTTTGTGTTGGAAATACAAGGTAAAGTGAGTGTTTTGCGTGTAGGTCTTAATATAGCACGGGGATCGATTTCCGAGGGCTACTTGACGTTTGTTTCGTTTCGATATTCGATACAATTTATTATTTGCACGTAGTTGTAAGAGGGCTTAGGAATCAAGAGAAAATCATTAACGCAAAAAAATGAGAAAAGCAAAAGCGTGAGAAAAAAGAAAAGATAGATTTTATGTTCGTATCGAAAAATACTGGGTTTTAAGATAATTTGGGACGATTTTGTTCGTGAGTAAATTGTCAGGATCGTTGTTCTTTCGTTCGTAAATCTCAAGCCCCATGCGGGCTACTTGCTCTGCAGAGCAAATTTCTTGTAACGGATATTGTATATGTGCATGTGAGCCCAGTTTTTTGCGAATAAGATCTTTGTGCATGCTTACGGCGTTGCCTGTAAAAAAGATATTTTTGTTTGGGCGAGTAAGAAGTATCTCTGTTAAAAGCGAGTCGATTTTTTTGCATGATTTTGGAGCGATATTTTGTTCTGAATTTTTGCTAGGTTCTTTTTGTCGTTCTTGCGTATCTCGTATATCTCGAATTAAGTAATAGACGTCGTTATTATACGCGTTAAGCAAGCATACGATAGTATCGATAGTAGGGCTGGTTATTTGCTCTTTCGTGTCGTCAGGGTCTGTTGCCACTGTTTTTGTGAGCTTTTTTTCAAGAGCGTTATACGTTTCTTGATAAAGTGCTTCAAGCCCGTCGATGCCAACTAATGGGATATTATTTGCAAAGTTAATGCCATTAACCGTTGCAATGCACACGCGTAGCGATGTAAAAGCTCCAGGGCCCTTGTCGATTGCAATAAAATCGAGATTTTCAAGTGTAAGATTATGCTTGATCAAAAGATCGTTTATGTATGGGACTAGGTGCGAGCTTGCTTTGGTGTCGTTTTTTATGATTGTTTCAAGACAAGAGTATTGGTTTTCTGTGAGAGATTTTGATCCAGGATCTTGTTTCTTTTGGTGTTCTTGAGAGAAGAGGGCGATTTGGAGTTGCTTATAACTGCCCTGGATGCCTAACCAAAAGCTGTGAATTTTACGAGAACGATTATTGCAAGAGCTGTTAGATCTGTAAGAATCAGAAGAGGATTTGTCAGCCATTTTGTTTTTTTATTTTTTGCCGTTGATAAAACATACTAAATGCGTCATCTTTTATGGTGTTTTCTCGTTTCTCTATAATTTTACCACAATTGAGGCATTTCCATCCTTCAAAATTAATAAAGTGATCAAAGAACGATTGCATTACCATTAGACCACCGCACTTTGGGCACTTCATGCTCTTCTCCTTTCTTATCTTTCATATTTCAATTCCCAAAAGTAAGTTTACCTATCATTGTAACCATTTTTTTTACTTTGTAAAAAAAAATTAGCACCATCTGAAAATTTTGTTTTAATTGGTTTTTTGTACAATATGCAAAGCGCTCTTTTTTTTATGCCGATGGAATTGGCGCTATAGGCATTGCTGCAGGAGCTCCTGTCGCTGGCTTGATAGGCATCGCTGGCATGCCTGGCATTGCTTTCTTGGCACCAGGAATTGGTTTTGTTGGTATTGCAGGCCTTCCAGGCATGGTTGGCATTGCAGGTAAAGTTGGCATGGCTGGACCAGATGTTCCTGGCATTATTCGCTTGGTTGGCTGAGCGACGCGTATAGGTTTTGCAGACTTAACCGGCATCGTTGGCATGCCTGGCTTAACCCCAGGCATTGGTTTTGTTTGCATTGTTTTGATAGCCGGCATTTTTGCCATTCCCAGTTTGATTCCAGGTATTGGTTTTGCTGGCTTTGCCACCATTGCTGGTATTGGCTTTGATTTTATTACTGGTGCTTTTTGAACAGCCGGTGCAGGCTTTGCTTTTACAAGCTTCTTTTTACGTTTTACTGGTTTTTTGATACGATGCTGTATTTTTTGAAGAGTTTTTTGTTCTTCTTGTAATTGTTTGTTAATTGATTCGATTTCTATGCGCTTTAGTGCTTCAAGGTGTGCGGCATCATGTGAGCTGCTTGCAAAGTCTTGTAAGTTTTTCAAGCTTTCTAGAATGCGTTTGTTTTGCTGAGCAAGCGTTTTTGCTTCGCCTTTGAATAATTGAGCTTTTTGTGACGTTGTGTGTAATATCGTTTCCAGCTTAATACGATCTTTTTGTGCTTGTTCGAGTTTGTTGCCAAATTCTTTTTGCAGTTGTGTGAACGATTTTTGCTTGGCATCTTCTGCTTTTAGCAAAGAGTGGTTTAAATACAGCTGTAGGTCAATATTGTTTTTATAGGCCGTTTCAAGCTTGGCAATAAGTTCGTTTTTAGTTTCTTGTTCTTCTGCTAGCTTGTTGGCAATTTTCTTTTTAGCAGCTAAAGCGTGTGCTAATTTTTGATCTTTCTTTTTGAGTTTTATTTCGAGATCTAATTGCTGATTTGCTTTTTCAAAAAGTTTTTCTTGGGCTGCTATTTTAATCTTTTGATTTTCTTTTTTTGCTTTGCCCAGCTGTTCTGTAATTTCGTCTTGTTGTTCTTCTAGTGCTTCTATTTTGTCTTCAAGCGCTTTTTTTTCTAAGTCGACAAGTTGTATAGTTTTACTTTCAAGTATCTTGACATCGGTGAATTTGGCGTCGCGCTGTCTAAATTCAACAGAGAACTCTGCGAGTGTCTGTTTCGTGACTTTTTTAATTTCGTCATTACGTATTATGATATATTTTTTAAGCGGGGAGAGCTTCTTTTCAGCGAGTGTGTTAAGCTCGTATAAAATAGCAAGCTTAATTTTTTTCTTTTGATCTTCTGATAGCGTTATGTTTTTGGCAAGTTTGTCTAAGTGCGTATGTGCTTTCTTTTGTGCGTTTGTTACGCTTTTTAAGCGATTATGCTTTTTTATAATTTGCTTGTACTGTTTGTCGTTTATATGATGAGTTGAGCGCAGTGTTGTATCAAACCATTTGTTTTGTTCTTTAAATTTTTCGGCAAAACTTTTGGCTTCTTCTGGCGATTCTCCCTCAAGAATAATTGATTTCATAAAAGACATGCCCGAGTAAAAGTCTTTAGCGACTTTGTTTTTCCATTCTTGTGTCGCTTTGGGCCGCGTACCAAGAAGTTCTTTTTTCTCAGGAATTTCTTTTGATGTGCTTGTCTGAGATGGCTTTTCTGGTAAAAGAGCTTGTTTTTCTTGTTCGGCTTGTTCTATAGGTTCTATAAGTCCGGCATAGTCTTTGAATTTTTTAGCCAAATTTTCACGTCGTTGTTTGTTTTTCAGGCGTAACGCTTCTTCTTCTGCCTGGGTCATGATATTCAAGCTTTTTTGAGCTGTTTGCAGATGTAATATTTCAGACTGTCGTTTGATACTTCTGTCTATCTGTACGGTCATTTGTTGCGCTTCTTTGCGCATTTTATTTATTTGAGTGGTAATTTTAGCCTGCATGTCTTTAAGTTTTTCCTCAGCATCTTGCTTGATCTGTTCTTTTTTTGTTCTGGTTTCTTGATTAAGCATTTTGATCGCTGTTTTTGCTTCTTGCATGAGTTGTGAAATATCAAAGGAATCGCTTTTTGTTGTTCCTGTTGATAGAGCGAAGTCTGAGAGTAACGGGTCAAGTGCTTTTTGAGCTTTCTTTTTTTTCTGGACTTTTCTGAGTGCTTTCGCTTGTCTTTTTGTTTGCATTGCTTGGTGAAAGAGTTTCTTTTTTGCCATGCGTTTTTTCTTGCGGGTTGTTTCTTTTCCTGTGGCTTCTTCTTCTTCACTATCTTCGTCATCTTCGTCATCTTCGTCTTCTTCGCTATCTTCGTCTTCTTCTTCGTTTACGCTAGCATCTTCTAGCTCATTTTCGTCTGTTTCAGGCGTTGGGACTGTCATGGCGTGTATTTCTTGCGCCTGTAATTCTGTTGAATTCTGTGTTGTTATGGCAGCAATGGTGGCAATTATAAGAACTAAAAACATAGAGAGGAGTAAGCTTTTCTTCATGGGAGCTACCTCTGATTTAAATAAATTAATTAATATTCCTTTTACGTATGGTTCTATACATGTTAAGTATAAAAAATTAGACAGTGTAATTTCAAGAATAATTCAAACAGGAAATAGCATTCAAGCATTTACGCCTTTTTCTTGCATGTCAGTTTGATTTTGTATAAAAAAATCGTAGCCTTTTTTTTATGAAATAGTATGATTAACTATCAAGTTATTCATGATTTTATAAATAGTTTTGTACATAAAAATATGAGTGTAGCTGTGAATAGACGAATAGAAAGAGCCTTTGGGCTAGTGTTGCTTGTGTTGTGGGGGAGTGTTGCGAGTTTTTCATGTGATGCGCGTGATCAAAAACATAATAAAAAAATACGTGAAATAGACTCGTTTCTTAAAAAGAACACGCGTCAGAAAATAGAAAACAAAAAATTTGTTATCAAAAAGATTGTTGTCGAAGGAAATAAACATACGCCAACCAGGCCGATACGCAAGAGAATTACATATAAGCCTGGCGATATCTTTGATACGTCGAAAAGTAACGAGATCATACATAATTTGTATGGGATGGGGCGCTTTACTCAGATTAAGCTGGAAGCTGAGATTAATAGTGACGATACGGTGACAATCTATGTTGTTGTTGAAGAAAAAAAATTACTTGAAAATCTGGATATCACAGGTAATAAGTCGATTAAGACTAAGACGATTAAAGAAAAATTAAATTTAGGTCAGCTTTCGACGATTGACGAAGAACGTTTGCATCATATAGCGCAAGCGATTAAAAAACTATATCGAGAAGAAAATCGACACTTTGTTACCGTAAAAACAAAGCTTGTTCCTAACAAAAAGAATCCAGACAAAGCGATAACGCATATTGTTATAGACGAAGGGCCAAAGTCGAGTATTACGCGAGTTGAATTTAAAGGGAATAAACATATTCCAGACCGAAAATTACGTGGTCGCATTTTTACACGAGAGAACTGGCTTTTGAGTTTTACCGATGGAGCTGGTGCGTATAATCCGCAAGAATTTGAAATGGATAAAAGTCGCTTAGAGTACTTTTATCGCGACAGTGGTTATCTTATGGCCAAAGTAACTAAAACAGAAATCGATTTTTCTGAAAGTAAACGTGATGTTTCTGTTGCGTTTCATATTAACGAAGGACAGCAGTTTGTTGTTCGTTCTGTAAGTGCCCCTGGCGACGAAATTTATTCTGAAGATGAACTATTACCGTTAATTACGCTTGAAGAAGGTGAGCCGTATTCGCAGACGAAATTAAGCGAGTCTTTAAATAATCTGAAAGATCTGTGGGGGCTTAAGGGATATATTTATGCAGATGTTTATCCACAGGTTAAACCTGACGAAAAAACAAACGAAGTTGATATTGTTTTCCATGTTGAACGTGGCAAAATTTTATATGCCAATCGCGTTATTATCACCGGGAATAAGACAACGCGTGATAAAGTTATACGTCGACAGCTTGATATTTCAGAGGGAGAGTTAATTACCACTCGTAAGCTTCAAAACTCCAAAGCATCAGTTGAATATTTGAGTTTCTTTAAGCGCGACGGTGTTAACTGGAAATTGCATAGAATCTCAGAAAATCAAGCAGATCTTGAGATGAATGTAAGTGAAACGAAAACAGGAAGCTTGAATTTTCAGGTTTCTTATGGCAGTGATCAACAAAATTCTGAACGATCGCTTCGTGGTATGGTTCAACTTGAAAAGAAGAACTTATTGGGGCTAGGCTGGGATATTGGTGGAAGTTTGCAGGCAAATAGACATAGACTTAAAAAGTTAGAGGCACACTTTTTTGATCCGTATCTTTTTGATAGCGATGTTTCTGGTGCTTTTAGCATATACAAGAGATGGGACGAGTATGACCAGTGGGGAAACACGCTTAACAGAACGCCTATCCAGAAGGTTTTTGGCGGAAATATTCGTTTAGGTTTTGGTTTGCCACAGATTGATAAACGTATGAAATTAATTCTAGACGTTGGGCTTGAAAACATTCGATTTAACAGCAAGCATGATAAACCTCGAACAAGTGAATCGCTTTTAAAGCCAATTATCGACAGAACGTTTCAAGAAGGTACGTTGGGATGGCTTGGTGTTGATTTAATTAAAGACACGCGAAACCATCAGGTTTATCCAAACAAGGGGTATAAGCTTATTTTGTCTACAAAAACAGGGTTGCCAGGCATTGACGACCGTTTTGGATTTTTTAAAGCTGAAGCTCATGCAAGTGCTTATACGGCTCTTATTGGTGTTGATAGTCTTGTGTTGGGCATGCAGTTTAAAATGGGACATGTTGACTCTCTTGGAACATATAAAGATCATGATCTTGGCGTTAAAAAAAGTCGTATTATCCCGTACAAAGAATTATTTCATATGGGTGGGCAGACAACAGTTCGTGGTCACACGTGGGGTGGTATTGGCCCGGCATGGGGCCCAACAGGAAGCCCATTGGGCGCGAAGAATTTCATTCAGTTTAATACCGAGCTTATTTTCCCATTACTTCCAGACTATTCTATGAAAGCGCATTTCTTCTATGATACTGGTGCTGGATGGGATACGCCAGATTATGGCATTGATGATACGAATAAGCGTTATGTCAATCGAAACAAGTTTGATCTTCGTCACACCGTTGGGTTTGGAGTGAATCTTATGCAGCCTATGCCTGCAAAAATAGACTGGGGATTCAAGCTTGATCGCAAGCCCGGCGAGTCTGCCCACGAATTTCACCTAACCATGAACTATGCTTGGTAATTTGTAAGTATTCCCGTCGGTCTAATTTTTTAAATCGCGATAGAAGTTTTCATGAGATCCTATTGCGAGTATTATTATTTGTATTTTGTTTTCATAAAATCCGTAAGCAAGTAATGTGAGTTGCTTGGTCATTTTAAACTTGTAGACTCGAATTCCAGATAAGTTCCCCTTTTTCATAATTCCAATAAAAGGGTTTTGAGCTATTTTTTTTATAGCATTATCGAGGTCATGTTTTTGATTTTTATGTAATTTTTTTATTTGCTTGGCAAATGTTGGTGTTTGCAGAATGTTCATAATTAATTTTTATCAAACGTATATGTTTGAAGTTGTCCTGATTGAGCTTCTTGTTGTGCTATAAGAATGTTTTTAATAAATTCATATGTTAAGTCAGGGTTTTCTTCTGCAATTTTCCCGATTTTTGCCCAATATTCTATTTGTCCCGCAACAGATCGGTTTAAAGCTTTTGATATCGTTTTTGCTTCTGTGACGATGTTTTCAGATAATTTTACGGCGATGGACATGATTATCCCTTTCTAAACTTAAAGGCCCCGAGGATACTTTTAGTTTTAATTTAACACGAAATGCAACCGAGTGCAACTTTTGGGAGATAGCCGAAATTTTGGATAATTATTTTCGGGCCAAAATATATGCATCTGTTACGTTTGGAAAGTGCCGCATGTAACGTTGAAATTTCTTTTTGCTCGAAAAAATACCTGCAAATAAATCAAGCTGATAAAGATTTTTGGTAAATGCTCCGCCAGTATCTGCTAAAATGCCCAGGCGCATCAAGCGCTTTTTGTTAACGGGGTCTGTGTATGGGATTGCAATAAGTTTTCCGATGCCGAGATTATAAATATCGCCAGCAAAGATTATGCCCTTGGCTGCTAAAAATCGATTGCGTGTTTTTGCAATTGTTTTTTGTCGAAATTCTCTGAAATACCAATAACGCTTTTGCTTGTACTTGTTTTTGATTTTTTTATCGTATGGGATGCGATTGTTGTAGTGAATGTTAAACCCACGAAGTTTTTCATCAGGCATTGTAACGAAAATAGTTCCCTGCATAAGAGCTTGTTCTAGCCCTTTGCGTGAAAGCCAAACTAATGGTTTAACTTTTTTGTGATAATCTTTTTTTTCGAGAATTCCAGATAATACTTGTTGTTTTGTATACGATGGGGCTTTATGCCTACCAAGCAGCTTATAAAGAGCATATGCGTATTTTTTTGTTTTTTTGTAACTTCCCTTTACGTGATACATGCCATAAAGCGTAAGATATATCTTGTCTTTTGCGACAAAAGAAGCCCTGTTTCTTTTTGCCTTTTTTGTGTCCCCGGACCATTTTATAAATGTAAAGTTTTGGGAAAGAAACTCTGGGTCTAAAATACGATAATTTCCTGTTTTCGTATCTTCGTCAATAAGTTTAATAATATACGCAAGAGTTTCTTTTGCTTTTCGTGTGGGCAAGATTTGTTGGTCGAATAATTTTGGCTTAATCGTATAGTCGAGTGTTTTTTCGTGCCTATTAATATACTGTAACGTATGACGGGCGACTTGTGCCAACGCTTGAGGAGATGTAATGACGTGTTCTTTTTTTATTGGCGATTTAACTTCTTTAAAAAATCGATGCAAATTTGCATTGTGTAAAATTTTGTTTTGGGTAATTTGGTTACGGTTTTTTGCTGAGACGGGTCGGGGACGCATGGATCGAAAGTTTATCGTAAAGCCATGCAGATTATGCAAGTACTGTGTGAGTATAATCAGGACAAGCGTAAGACACGTTATGATATAACGCATAAAACGTATTCTATGGTATGGCATATTTTCTCCTCCCCGCTTTTTTGTAAAGACAAGACCCTTCTACTCATTTATAACAAATAGAAAATAATTTCATCAAGGTATTGTTATTTCGTAGGCGATTTTGCTTGTCAGGTACCAGATACATTGTGATTAACAAATTTCTAGAAAAAAATAAAAACTTTGCATTAAATATTGCATAATGAGAAACTAGCTGAGTAAACTACTAACGTTTTATAAGACAAGTGCTTAATGATACGTAATAGAGAAAGTTTGAGTGTAATGCTCCGTGAAAAAGAATATGGTTTTGTGTTAAAACGATTTTTGCCCAACAAGCAAAAACTATCTGTTCTTTCTGCTTCGATGGGTAAAATTACTGTTGTTATTCCAGACAAACGTGTATGCCAGCGCTTGTGGCCAGGGATGCTCCTTTCTTTTTTTGCTCAGCCAACGATCTATTCAACGTATATAACGCATCATGTTGATATCCTGTATGTACCGCAAGAAATTAATACTGGTGATCTGTATTGGATGTATCACCTATTAGAACTTTCGTATTACTTTTTTGCGCAAAAAGATCCTGATTATAAAGCATTTGAGTCGATTTCATCTTATTTTGCTTTGTTAGATGATAAAGAGTTTTTTGGTGATACACTTTATTTGATTAAACAATTATGTGTCTTACACTTTTTACAAGAAACAGGGCTATTTTCTCAAAGCATGTCCCCGGGCATATCTCCAGACATGTCTGAGCGTATGAATATAATAGAACCAAAGATTTTAGATAAAAAATATGTAAAAAAACACTTGTGTGATATTAAAAAGTATGACATAAAAAAGATAAATACTTATATTTTTAGTTGTTTAAAGCAGCATCCGTCGTTTAAATTGTTTAAAACTGTTCGCTTTATGTATTAGGAATTAATAATGCGTATAAAAAGCTTTTTCTCTTCTGTCTTTTTTGTGACGATTCTTTTATTTTCTTTTTCAGGGAATTTTACATATGGGATTTTATCGTCCCTGTCTTCTGATAAAAGCGCATCTGGGCGCCCCTTATCGTTTTTGAGTAGTATAGAGATACGCAAAGATCAATTACGGGTGCTCCAGAAAGAAAAAAAACAACTTCAGCAATTATCTACTGATCGAGTCAAAGCGATAAAAGAACGTTTAAGTTCTTTAGAAAAAGAGCTTGGTCGTGTAAAAAGTAAACTTCGAACAGATATAGATCATGAAGAAATAGAGCTTCTAAAAAAGCACGTAACGCTTTTAAACGAAAGAAAGCAAAATCTTGTTACCACGCAAGATGTTCAAAAAGAAATAGAAGACTCTGTTGAAAAGCAAATAAAAGTGGTCACCAACATTATTGGATTTTTGACCAAGAAGAAATATGAAGAGGGGCTTAAGGCTCTTTATTCCTGGCAAGAGTTTCGTGATGAACAACTCAAAATAGCTGAAACTTCAGGCAAAATAAAAGAAGAGACTGCTCTAAAAGATGACCTTGCCAAGCAAAAAAATGAAGAACAAGAGACCATTGGAACGCTGCAAAAGCAAATTGACGTTAGAACGCAAGAGCGTGATCGAAAAATAGAAGAATCTAAAATAGCAGAAAAGCAGGTTCCTTTTGTTAATACTATTGTCGATAACTTTGACTTAGAGATAAACTTACTCAAAGAAAAAATAGAGTTGGCTCAGTTACGTGTTAAAAGACTAGATGTTCGTATTCGTCTTAAAGAAAGCGAAATAGATTTTCTTGCGCAACAGCATTCTCGTTGGAGTGATCGATTTGTAACGATTGAAAAGCGTTTGGCTTTATCATATGAAGACGTCGAAAATGCAAAAGATGAAGCAAGCGCTGAAAGAGAAAAATCTCTGCGCATAAAAGAAGTTCTGGATAAAAAAATTAACATCAAGAAGCTTGAAAAAAACAGACAAGATTTACGGCAAGATTTCTTACAAAAACAGCTGAAAGAACTTGAAGATACCAAACAAAAAGATACAATTAAATATTATCTTACGCTTTCAGAGTTAAAAAAAGTCGAAGGTTACAAAATAGCGCTGCAAGGGGCGCTTGATTTATGGGCTGCTAAAAAGAATAGTGCTGAAGTTGCGGCAAGCACAAAAGAGCTTCGGCATCAAATGGTTGACCTTCGTTATAAGCTTACAGAAGGGATTCAAGGTCTAACATCACTTCAAGAAAAGTTTAAAAATCAACGGGATCTTGCGCTTAAGTTTTCTAAAGGGCTTATCAAGCATAAAGAATCTGTAGATGAAGCGCTTGTTGCAACATCGCGCGAAAGTGCTCATCTTAAAACGATCAAGGGCAAAGTGCTTGATGTAAAGAATACCATGTTCAGAGTTGCCCCTGATGTTTTGCAAAGAATATTGTCAAACTTAACAAGTGCCAAAAAGCACTTAGACAACTCTTTTCAATTTAGTCGGGACTTCTTAGCGATAAATTCAGATTTGCGTGTAAATCAAGATAAAATTAACAACCAATATGATCTTATTTTAAACGATCTTGAAAATCAAATAGTTGGTCAGCAGATGTGGCGTCGTTCACCTAGGGCCCTTTCTTTTGAGCAGTTTACGCAATCGTTACTTGAAGCAGAAAGCTTTTTTAAACAATTTTTCTGGGATACGCCTCAGTATCTTGGGCCAACACAAATTATACGGTCAATAAAAAGCGCATCGCTTCACGATTTATTATTTTTGTTACTCTTTTTTGTATTTTTCTTTGTGCTCTTTTTTACCCTCAAATATACCCTACGATTTTTGTTGAAAAAAGCGACAAAACGTATAGCTGCCGATCACCAGCACTTGCAATATCTATCGTTAAATATTCTCTTGCTCGTACTAAACTTTATGCTTAAGCATCTTGTGTTATTATTTTCGTGGTTCTTTCTTGTTCTGCATATTGCTTTTAAATTTCGTTATATTTTTTCGACGATCTATTTTCTTGATCATCCGTATTATCTGGCGTTATTTTATTTGCTCTCGATACCGATTCTTGTTTACTTATCGCGAAGTTTTTTATCAAGCATCAAAGAGCTAAACAAACGCTTGAGTTTTTTGTTCTTTGCTGAAAAACTCCAAGATCGCTTTATTCTTTTAATTACGTTCTTTTGTTATTCGACGGCAATTTTAATGCCCCTGAGATTAGCATTTTTACATTATTTCCCAGATCTGCAGACGATTTTCCCTAACGTTATTTTTGCAGCCTATTCGCTTATTTTAGTAACAGTCTTGCTCTTTTTCTTTAGCCGTGAAGATGTGTTGCGATTAATCCCATCGCGTTTTATCTGGCTTAAAAATCAAATAAACACATATTACTATCCTGTCTTTTTCTTTGTTATTGGGCTTCTTATTCTTTCAAACCCATATATTGGCTACTTAAATTTAGCCTGGTACTTAGCCTTTGTTGTGCCTCTTTCGACGTTTTTAATTTATAGCTTATTCTCTGTGCATTATTACATACGTAAGTACGCTGTTTTCTTGTTCATGAAAGAAGAAGACGAAGAGATTACAGATAAATTTGAGCATGCAAAAACATACTATGGGTTACTCGTAATCTTAAGCTTTTTAATCTTGCTCTTTTTGATTTTTATTTTCGTTGCCCGCATATGGGGCTATACGTACGCCCCGGCAGACCTCTGGAAACTCTTTTCTGAAGTCTGGGTTATTCCCGTTGGGCACAAATATACGCTTGGTTTCCTGGATCTTATTTACCTAGTTTTGTTTATCTCAGGGGGCTTTTTACTGTCTTCTCTCGTCTACAAATTTGTTTTGAGCAAGCTGTTTGATATCTTACGCGTAGAACCAGGAACACAAAATACGTTTTCAAAGATTTTACACTATTTAACTATCTCACTGGGAACGTTGTTGGGCTTTATCTTTATTCACCTTGAAGGCCTATTCTGGTACGTTGGTACGTCACTAGCAGTTGCTGCAGGTTTGGCGCTTAAAGATATTGTGACAGACTATATTGCTGGATTTTTTGTGCTTATCGAACGACCATTAGAAATAGGCAATTTCGTTGATATTGGCAAGGATGGATTCCTTCGTGGAACCGTTCATAAAATCGATGCACGAACAACAACGATCATGACCCGCTTAAATCACTCTCAAGTGATTCCAAACAAAGACTTAATTACTTTGCCTGTGGTTAATTGGGGCAAAGGACGTTTTGCTGTTGGGTTTGAACTTAAGATTCACGTTGATTATAGAACAGATCCTGAACTCGCACGAAAATCTATACTTGAAGTGGTTCAAGCGAATCCAACTATTTTGCGTATACCAAGTGTTGTTGTTCGTTTGGATGATTTGGAAGAAAACGGGTTGTACTTTATGTCCCGGGCGTTTATTAGTGCCCGTCGGGTTAAAGAGCAGTGGGACATCGCCGCTGATTTGCGCATGGCCCTTGTTAAGACATTTAGAGAAAGAAGTATTGACTTTGCATTTCCTCAACATGTTTTGCACTGGCAGGAGAAAAATTTATCACAGCGCGAGCCTTCTGGCAGCCCGATACAGTTTAAGTTTGACCAGTAGCCTGTGTTTATGTAATCACGTTAATGCAATTGTTACGTAACATTCTGTTAACGTTATGAGTAACGGGATTGTGCGATTGCTTGCGTTCTTAAACGTAACCTAGGAGTAGTTATGATACAACGACCATCGATATACAGGTCTCTTTTTGCTTTTATGTTAGGCATTTTAATCTTTTTCCAAGCTCCTATTTTACATCCAGCAGATCCTAACGTTCTTGCTCCAAACTTTGGCCTTTATTGGAAGAGCAATAATTGTTTTCTTGACAGCTCCACGCAAGTTCTTTTTCACATTAAGCCTTTTCGTGATTTTATAAAAACCCATAAAGGTGTTTATGCCGAAGGATCTATTTTAAGAGGGACAACGGATACGCCGAGTCCTGAAAAGCCGTTTGCATTAGACGATAGTTTTATTGGTATTATAGAGGCTATGAGTGAACAGATAAAAGAAAAAGTGGGAAGAAAAGAAATTCCGACGTATGAATTTTGGGAAAACCTGGTTAAAGAGGACTCTAGATTGCAAAGTAGTATGCCGGTAGGACACGATTCTGATGCTCAGGAGTATCAGTCTCATATTTTAGGAAAGTTTTATGATGATGTTTACAAAAAAGAACTAACAACCTTGCTAGGAGAATTTTTTGATAGTTTAGTTCCATCGGAGCCTGCTTCAGATGCGGATCAATCGGTAAAAGACTTGCTTGCTAAAAATAAAACAGCTTTGATGAATTTAAAAGAAAGAGTATTAATTGTGTATTTTTCTGATACAGAAAAAAAAACAATTACAAGTGTCGAATTGTTAAAAGAGTATCTTTTGAAGAAAATAAAAGTAATAAAAAAGGACGAACTTTTAGGAAGCCTTTCTGTTATTATTCAAGATGGTGAACATGTTAATCTTTTATCAACCGTTAATGCTATAATTGCTATGCAAGAAGAGGGGGCCAAGACAACATTTAATAATATCAAAACGTTAGTAGATAAAGATGGGATTGGAGCAAAAAAAGTAGTAGATTTGATAAAGGGTTTTGCAGCTCTTAAAAGTAGTTACCATAGTATAGCAAATAAAGAAAAAAATACGACAATTCGGAACGTTATTAAGAAAGCGATTACTGGAAAAGATGCAAGCGTAGAAGAAGAGACTGCGGATACAATAATTATAGATTTTGTTATTAAGACGGTGGGAGGGGATTCTTCTGGAAAAGAATATAAGACATATAGCTTACTTTCTGGTTGTATACGAAGGGACAAAAGTAAAGAAAAATTATTGGGTCTTTCTGTTGAGCGATGGTCTGAAATTGAACAAAAAGTGGAAGGATATGATTGGAAAGTTCTTGTTGCGAAAATAAAGGAAACAGAAGCAATTCGAACGGAGTTTTTTGATATTTTTGCAACGAATGTGAGAATAAACAAAAAAGAATATTCGAAAGAATCAACAGCATCAACCTGGGGATCTCCCACTACTAGTGATAAAACCGATCCTCAGTTGTTATTAAGTGTACAGATGAAAGTGAAAGGCATGAATTTATCAGATTATCTGGATCGTTTTTTTGATTATACGCATGAGAAGAAAGGATCAAGTGATGTACCTTTTGATAATAAAACGGTATCTCTCGCTACAATAAAAAAGACCCCTGAAATCCTTATTTTGTATTTGAAACGTTTTGATGATCCTAGCAACAAAGTTCCGACACTATTTAATTTTCCTCTTACAGGTTTGGATATGACAAAGTATGTTGATAAAGATTTACAGGGTAAAATTAATTCTGTTTATAATCTTGTTGGCGTTGTAGAACATTGGGGTAGTGGTATAGGAGGCGGCCATTATGTTGCTTATGGCAAGTATTGGGATGATGGGGACGAAAACACTAAGGCCGGATGGTATTTTTATAATGATTATCCCCATTCTGTTGATCCAAAAACAGAAGAGCAAATGCAAGCGTATGCGACGCCGAATAAGCCTGATGCGACTGCTCTAGCAACAGGTGATAATACGCCTTACCTGCTCGTTTACGAGCGAGTAGATGATGTGACTTGGAAGCTTACGATGCTCAAAAAGAAGCTAGAAAACCTGCGGGGTTCGCTAGTAACGCTCAAAGACAAGCTGGTTACGCTTTCAGAGCGACTGAAAACGTTAAAAGGCAAGCTTGGGATGTTGAAGAGGAGCGTTTCTTCGTCTTAATTGTTTTGATTTAGTTTGTTGTTGTCTGGAGTTTTGGCAGTTACGGATTTGTCTGAATCCGCCGACGCCCAGCCACCTTCGCCTTCGTTGTTTCGGAGCCCAGGCGTGGCTTCCTCCTATGCCCAGGTGGCTACGAAGGACAGGCCGACGAGGCAGGCCACGATTTACATGATTGGATGGATTAACCCTTCGATACGCATAAGAATGCTACTTCCCCCTACGCTAAAGCTTCG
>CAZFHP010000012.1:0-34837 GCA_964519365.1 uncultured Pseudomonadota bacterium | reverse complement strand
AACGTTTTAAAAATTGGGCAAGATAAGTAGGTTTCATGCATAATCTGTCAGGTCCGGAAGGAAGCAGCAGGGGCGTGAACCTCTGTATCTTGCCCTCTTTATCTTGCCCTTTTTAATTTAGAGAAAAAAACGTTACAAAATATTACATCCACAATCTCGCTTACACGTACGAAATTCAAAACACGTCCTTGGAAAAAGTTCCTCACATGAACGATCTCCGCCAGAAGAACCACCACCATAACCACCAGAGTTACCCCAATTTACATTGCCACCCCAAGAAGCATGAAAACCTCGCTCTCCAGCTTGCCCACCATTTTCTATCTTTTTTAAATACGCTCCAACGACTCTCTTTTTATGAGCAAAGGCCACATCATATGCCGTTGTCCCATCGTTATCTTCTAAAAAAATATACTCATACACTAAACTCTCTTCAAAATCGCTCGTTCTGTTTAGCTTGTCCAGCTCATGCAAAGAAGCAACTAGTGTCTTTACAACCTCCAAATGCCCGCCAGTAGAGGCAATATGCAATGCCGTTTGGCCGCTCGCTCTGCTTCTTGTATAAATATACAGCTTAACAGCTTCTTTATTCTTTGTTTGAGAAACAAGATCAATAAGCGTGCATACTTTTTTGTGATCCCCTTTTTTAGCAGCATCAAGTAACGGGTGCTCTCGCGCCATACTAAACAACGAAACCTTGGATAAAAACAATACAACAAACAAGACAATCGAAATGCGAGATAAACGTACAAACATCATAGTACCCTCCCCTTCCATAAGCCAATAATTAAACCAATAAACCAACGTGACAACGCACTCCAAATTTTTATTACCCCCAACAACCACAACAAACAGTATCTTCACTCAAACTAACCATCGGGCTAGCCAAAATAGGAGCCGTATAATTAAATAATCGTCTAAACAAATCAATTAACAACGGCCTTTTTGCCTGCAACGCAAACATAAGCAATAACGGCGTTCTATCTGGGGCTAATTGTCTATTGTTTATAAAGACGTTATTTCGCTCACGTAATTCACCGGCAAGATATTCTCTAACCGAGCCTCCTGACGCATAATCAAGAGGGACACAGCCCTTAGTATCAAAAGCAAGTATGTTTGCACCAAAAAGCATTAAGAAACGAACGGTTTGAAGATCATCGTTGCGAGCAGCTAAATGCAACGGCGTACGAGCAAAATCGTCCCGAGCATTAATATAGCCTGGCAGATTTTCAGGCTCTTTAAATGCAATACTAAAAACACAATCACAGATAAGCCTAAAATTTCTTTGAGCAACAGCTTTGTGTAAATCAGTTGCTCGTAAAGATAAGATATATTCTTGAACACTAAACTCACGAAACTCACGTTTAACACGCTTTAGCACCATAGCAGACTTAAACGCCGGTGTAAAAAACTTACCTGCACTACTTATCGCAGCAGGCGTACTCGGTAACAATCGTCTATTAAAGTCTACTGCAAAAAAGTCTGCGCCTAAAGAAACTAAGTAATTCACCATCTTAATATTATTTCTCGCCGCTGCAAGCTGCAATGCTGTTCTACCATCGTGATCACGCGCATCAATAAAATTAGTAACCACATCATATGGCTTATTATATTTTTCTCCCCAAATTCTCATCTGATCAATTAATACTCGAGCGATAGA
Source organism: uncultured Pseudomonadota bacterium (assembly GCA_964519365.1). GTDB lineage: Bacteria > Babelota > Babeliae > Babelales > RVW-14 > CAZFHP01. The sequence continues at coordinate 33,180 of CAZFHP010000012.1, read as the reverse complement.
AAGATAATTTGCATACGCAGCATGATGCAACATTGTCTGCCCATACTTATCTCTTATCATAAGACATGCTTCCAAATACTTATAATCACCTGATGCTCGCCCCTTTGTTCTACTACGATGAGACCCATGAATCATCTGATCTAACAAAATTCGAACCTCTGACTCTGACCCACGAACAACAGCGTTGTACAAAGACACTCTATTCATGCATAATGCATGTGAAAAGAAAAAACATGAAAACAATAAAAGCGATACCGAAAAAACTTTTTTAGTTCGTCGAGCTTGAACATACTTCTTACGTACATGTAAAAATTCCATAATCACCCTCCCCACAACAAAACACTGTAATTATCTATGTCGATTATTTTGAATCAAAGAAATACTACCATTATCATACATATATTTTATTTATTTTTTCAAAGAAAAATTTTTTTGACACGTTTTTTTAGACCCACAAAGAAAAGTAACATCTATGCAGGTATTTTTTTTCAGATTACGCTATACTCATAGCGTTTTATTCTTTTTGTCTGAACCACGATTTACAAGATTAAAACGATTTACAGGATATTTTATGATTAAATACTTAAAGCAAAAAAGTAACGAAGCATGAAACAAGAAAAATCAAATCTTAATCTCGCCCGTAAATGGCGGCCACAGAGTTTTAAAAACATCGTTGGGCAAGATATACCAATAAAGATGTTACAAAATAGTCTCTATCTCAAGAAATATTTTCCTGTTTATCTTTTTGCAGGCCAAAGAGGCTGTGGCAAAACGTCAAGCGCACGTGTCTTTGCAGCAGCAATAAATTGCCAAAAGTTACCAGATTTTCAGACAAAGCCTGTTGAAAATCCTGTGCCATGCCAGGCATGTGACTCGTGTCTCTCTATGGCCCGGGCAAATCATCCTGATTTTATTGAGATAGATGCAGCATCACATACAGGGGTCGACAACGTTCGTCAAATTATCGAAGCAGCAGCATATGTGCCATTATCTGGACAAAAAAAGATTTACTTAATCGACGAAGCACACATGCTCAGCAAAGCTGCGTTTAATGCGTTCTTAAAAATTCTTGAAGAGCCACCAAGTACGGTTCTTTTTATTTTGGCTACGACAGAGCTAAAAAAAATTCCTGAGACAGTCTTGTCTCGATGTTTTCTCGTATCGTTTACGTCTGTCGAACAGAAAAATTTACTCCCACATTTGAAAAGCATTTGTGCATCTGAAAACATAGAAATAGACGACAGCGCACTTGAAATTCTTATCGAAGAAACAGACGGGTCCGTTCGCGACGCTCTTAATCTGCTTGAACAAGTAAGATTCTCAAGCGAACAGGTGACCCAAGATGCTGTGCTTAACGTCTTGGGAAAAATAAGCAACACTGCGATTATAAAACTCTTTGCATGCGTTCTTGAACAAGACGGAACAAAATTACTGACACACTTACATACTATTGCGTTTAAAACACTCGTCCCACAAACAATTTGGAACATGATTGTCGAACTATGCCGAGCGCTGCTATGGGTCAAATACGGCGTGCAGACGCTTCCAAATTCGTTTAACAAACAGTTTGACGAACTTTTTACGCTGGCAAATAACTGCTCACTTAATCGCCTACATGCTATTATGCAGCTATTATGGTCCCAAGAAGCGCTTTTCTTGCAAACAAGTAAAAAACATACGTTCCTAGAAGTCGTTCTATTACAATTGTGTCAGCAAACAAATATCGCTGACGTTCAAGCACTTATACAAGAGTGGCAAAAGTTTGCAACACATACACAGGGACACGCACAGGAACACACGCAGGGACACGCTCATGGGCTTGCACACGGGTATACACAAGCAAACAGACAGGTACAAAACACGGGGCAAGCGCCAGTACGAGCACCTGAGCAAGCTCGCCCAGCTCAAACCCAAAATAATCCCCAAGCACCAACGCAAACACAAGAACCCAGCTCAAGCCCAACACAAAATCAAGCACAAACCCGAACACAAGCACCAACGCAAGAAATAACAAACGATAACACACATACTAATACTCCCCAAAATATAGCCCCAGATATATCTAACAGTAAGACCCAGAATATATCTAACAGTAAGCCGTGGCAAAAGTTCGTCCAGCAGGTCACACAAACAAGCAACGATCACCTGTTAAACTCTATTTTTGTCCAGGCATACTTTTTGGGGCTAGACGATACAAATGGAGTAATCACGATACAGTTAAGTAGCGATAGCGATTTTTTCAAAGATAAATTAAACGAAAGCAAAAATCTTTGGGAAAAGCCCATTCGTGAATATTTCCCAGAATTTACAAAATTTGCGTTCAAAAAGCCACCAAAAGAGCAAAGCTCAAGCGCGCACAACTCGCAAAGTTCACAAAAATCACCAGAAAGGCCCACTGCTCAAGCAAATACGCCACCGCCACAAAATACGTCTGCACAAAATATGAGCCCAACAAGTAGGCCATCGCCCCAACAAAAAACCCCAACACAAGCATCCTATCAAAAAAATTGGGGGAACCCAAATAGAAAATACCAGGCAAAGAGTGCTACCAAGGGGCCCATACTCGAAAACATCGACGTATCTGACACACAAAAATGGCCTCTGGCCAACTTGATAATTCGTTATTTTCCCGGTAAAATAAAGAGAGTTAAAGAACCCGTAACAAATTAAATATCAAAAATACTGGAATTCTTTAATTATCACCGGGAGCCCTGCTCGTAATAGTCTAGTAATAATATTAGTTAAATCTAAAGTAAAGTAGCAATAACCGTGAAAACAAAGTATAAAAAAAGATATCCAAACGTTTTACTTGTCGGCAGAACCAATGTCGGCAAATCAACACTGTTTAATAGATTAGCTGACAAAACACAAAGTATTGTTTTAGAGCTTGATGGTGTCACACGCGATTATGTTGAAGAAACAGTAAGTTGGAATAAAAAGACGTTTAATCTTATTGATACCGGCGGGCTATCGTTTAAAAAAAATAGACACGACATCGAAAAGAAAGTTCAAGAAAAAGTTCTAACGTTACTCAACAAAACGCATCTCATTCTTTTTGTTTGTGACGCAAAAAGTGGCCTCGTTCAAGAAGATGTACATATTGCCAAAACACTTCACAAAAGCAAGAAGCCAGTCTTTGTCTTGTTAAATAAAGCTGACAACAAAGTCTCTGAAGAAAATCGTCATGAATTTTACTCACTTGGCTTTGACAAAATTATTCCCGTTTCTGGTATTCACGGCATGGGCATGGTAGAGCTTCTAGAAAACGTTACAACGTCTCTTCCTGATATTGCTGAAAAAACCATAGAAAAACCATCACAGAATATCGTCATTATTGGCAAGCCAAACGTCGGCAAATCGTCACTTATGAATCTGCTTATTCACCAAGAACGATCTATTGTTTCAGACGTCGCCGGCACAACGCGAGAGGCAATATCAGAAAAAGTCTGGCACAGCCAGGATCTTCTTCAAATTACCGACACAGCAGGCGTACGCAGAAAATGCCGCATTAACGAGAACCTTGAGACACTTATGGTCAAAAGCTCTCTGCAGTCAATTAAAGCCGCAGATATAGTTTTGGTTATGATCGATGCATCTGCTGGCAAAATTTCTGATCAAGAATTAAAATTACTTTTTCATGCATACGAAAGCAAAAAGCCATTACTTGTCCTGTTTAACAAAACAGATCTATTAAAAGACAACGATTATCATAAAGATCTTTTGCTCGAAAGCATCGAAGAATACGATTTCATACTCAAAAAAGTCCCGCAAATTGCAATATCATGTGTCTCGAAAAAAAACGTTCATAAAATTTTAGAACAAGTCCAAAAAGTAATTGAGCGCTGCCAACAACCGTTTAATTCAACACGTGTTGACGAAGCTGTTAAATGCGAGCTTGCTAAAAAACAGCTGTATCACAAACGTCAAAAACTAAAGCTCTTTAAAATCAGAAATATTCAAGGAATCATTCCAACGTTTGTGCTACACGTTAATTATCCACAATGGTTTGGACCAACACAACTTGGCTTTATAGAAAATATATTACGTCGTCACTATGACCTGAAAGGATGTCCCGTTGAATTTTTCATTAGATCGGTCTAAAATATTTGTTATCACGCTGTTTGTTATTATAATTTCGGGGAGTATATATGTTATGACAACACATAACAATCTCGTCAAAACCAAAGCGAACACCGTCGTTCTTCCCCAACCAGACGCCACAGGAAAAATAACACTAGAAAAAGCAATCAAAGAACGCAAATCTATCCGTGAATACAAAAAAGACACGCTTAAACTTAAAGCACTAGGTCAACTTTTGTGGGCAGCACAAGGCATCACCCATAATACTATTTTACGTGCCGCACCGTCAGCAGGAGCACTCTACCCCCTTGAACTTTATATCGTTGCACAAAACGTAGAGAATTTAGAACCTGGGGTATATAAATACGTTATACGCGAGCACAGCATAATAAAAATAAAAAATCAAAAAGAACAAGTAAAACCAAGCACAGAACTGTGTGATGCCTGCTTAGAACAATCATGTATACAAGACGCACCATGTGCTCTTGTTATGTGTGGCGTTTTTAGCAAAACCGAAGCAAAATACGGAGCACAAGCTCAAAAATACGTTCACATGGAAGTTGGATGTGTTGCACAGAATATTTATCTTCAAACAGGCGCTTTAGAACTTGGAACAGTCTTTGTTGGAGCTTTTGATGAAAAAACAGTCGCCCAAATTATTGGGGCAAAAAATAACGAAGTACCGTTATGTGTTATGCCAATTGGTAACATATAAACACACGAAAGTACGTAAGCAAAAACGATCATGTCTTTTTTAAGCATACAGGCGCTAAGCCAACAAATTCAAAAAAAACAGATCTTAGACTCTATAGATCTATGCGCACAACGGGGAACCATCGTTTCTATTCTTGGCCCTAACGGTGCCGGGAAAACGACACTTCTTAAAACTATTATCGGGCTCTTACCCGCCCCTAAGCCCAATAATACACATAAAAAAAATACTATCGTTCTTGATAATCACGTAATTAACAATTGGCCCATTCACAAAAAAGTCCAAGCAGGCTTAATTTACTTACCCCAACAAACGTCTCTTTTCCAACAAATGACTGTTACCCAAAATCTTCAGCTTGTGTACGAATATCAAGATGATTGGCAAAAGAAAAAACTTTCAGAATTTATCGAACAGCGCGATCACTGGCTCAAACAAACAGATCTTTTACATGCGCATGCTCAAATAGCCGGGACACTTTCTGGCGGGCAAAAGCGAAAACTTGAAATCGTTCGTTCGCTGCTTATGAATCCTAAGCTTATTATGCTTGATGAACCGTTTGCCGGCGTTGACCCAAAATCGATTTACGAATTAAAATCAATATTTACAACGATGGCAACACGCGATAACATCGGTATTATTATATCAGATCACAACGTCGACCAACTTCTTTCTATTGCTACGTCAGTATATGTTATACTAAATGGACACGTTGTAACGTCTGGGAGTATTAAAGATATTTTAGAAAGTAACCATACAAAAGAAAGTTATTTAGGAGATCAATTTTATCAGGAGATATCAAAACGTTATCTGGGTAGTGCGTCTAGTTAGACTAATAACTAAGAAAGGAAAAGAATCGTGAAGAAAAAAATATCATTTCATAACATGCCTCATTCAGACCCTCTTGAGCAACATGCTAGCCAAAAGCTTGATAAAATCAAAGACTTTTTAAAAGACGAAACCGCAACGCCGTTTTTTGTCGAACTCTTTTTAAAAGCAAACAAACAACATCCACATCACCGAGCAGAATTACACCTGAAAACCCCAAAATACGATCTTAATGCTCATGACGAAGGGGCAGACATGTACATTTCTATTGATAATGCTATCGATAAAGTCGTTAAGCTTTTGAAAAAAGAAAAAGTTAAACAAAAAGATAAAGATCAAAAAGTCGAGACCGAAAAAAGCAAGTTTATCTCTGATAAATATAAACTCTAAGATTTAGAAAGCCCTGAGAACTTCTTGGGGCTTTTTTTATACGCCTATAAGCACAAAGCACTCACCCGGGCTTTACGCATCTCATGCGCATAATATTCGCGATAGATTTACCAATAGCACGCACACTCTTTTTCGTATACCCTCCAGACAAGACCATAACAATTGGAATATTATTCTCAAAAGCCAATCGAAACACCAAAGCATCACGATCTATAATCCCCTGTTCTGAAACATGCATACCACCAAAGCGATCACCGTCAAGAATATCTGTGCCTGAATTATAGATAATTAAGTCTGGATTAAACGTATCCATCGCATCTGGTAAATTATCTTCAAGTATAGCCATATACTGCGTATCATATAAACCAGACGTGACTGGATAATCAAACGTTATATAGCGTCGAGCATGCCCCATGTCCCCAGGATACTCAAGATCCTGGTTGTACACATCAAAAATAGCAACCCGAGAATCTCTACGGAAAAACCATGCATTACCGTTGCCTTGGTGAACATCACAATCAACAATCAACACTTTGCCCTTGGAATTAATCTTATGATACTTTCGTATCGCCAATGGGATATCTGCGTAAAAACAAAACCCTTCTCCATCTGATCGTTTAGCATGATGATACCCCCCACCTAAGTTAATCGCACACCCATGTTTTAGAGCAAGCTCCATTGCTTTAATAGTCCCACCTGTTATGTAGCGCAACGGAAGAAAAAGTCTTTCGTTATTAAGCTGCTTCAAGCTTTTATTTTTTTTGCTCACGTATAATACAGGGGCTGCGCCAACAGGTTTTTTTAATCTATCCAGATACACTTGTGAGTGCACTGCTAGCAAATCCTGATCTGTTACAGGTTTTGGAGCGAAAAAGCATCGCTCTGCAATATCTTCTTTCGTCACCAAATAATCGTATACATGCTTATATTTCCCACGAAAAAAATGCTCTTGGCCATATTTAGACACAGGAAGAAGACTTTTGGGTAAATCAATAGAATAACAATCGTGATAAACAATGGGAACGCGCGTGCTCTGGCGTGTACGTATCGTTGGATATACATCAAACAAAGATCCGCAAACAAACACACCCAACAAGCTTATCACAATAATAAGATTACGTTTTATTTTGTTATGCCTGTTCATCATAATACAACTTGTTCTTTCTTTACGTTCCGATATTATATTTGGCAATACTCTGGGTAATCCACAGGATCATACTCATTCAAAGCCCAACGTCGACCATTCCATATTTTAACAAAAAAGTCTTTTGCTGGATATTTTTCTTTTAAGTGCCCATAAAACTTTGAAAGCTGCTGTATCGCAACGCCATTGCTTTTCTTTTGTTGATCCATCGACCAAATAGCAGCCGCCTCTCCCGTTCTGTCTGACCCACTAAAACAATGAATCAAAATTGGACATGCATCTTGATCGTCATAAATTTTAAGTAATTTTTTCAGATTTTCTTTGCTTGGTAAATATCGTGCACTCATACGAATGTTAAAATATTGCACACCCACCTGATGTGCCGCATTAAACTCTTTAATCCACCACTGCCCATCATTTTCTCCACGTAAATTTACAACAGTTTTTATGTTATATTTCTTGATATATCGCTTTAACTTCCACGCAGGAAGCTGCTTGCTTCTGTAAAGCTTATCTTTTTCTACGGCATAAAAATTATCAAGAACGGGGTTCATGCCGTGAGCAGCATCATACGCAAGCTCAACAGTTTTCTTACTTACGCCTGCAAGTTTTTCGACTACTGGATTTTTGACAACAAAATTTACAATTTTTTTAAAAAAACTAGCTTGCACATGACAAATAAAAAAACAACAAATAAAACTTAGAAACATAAAGCGATACAAAAAATATCGTCGACAAAAAAAAGCATTCACAAGTCACCCCACAAATCACCCACAGGAAAACGCGCTCACACAAATGAAATCACACCAAAATTATAGCAAACAAGCCATCAGAAGGCAAACCCAGGGCGCTTATGAGTAATAGGCAATATTTACTTGGCACTATGCTGGCGCATATTCATGAAAACATGCATGAAAACACTGATTATCGCTTTTGCTAAAAATAAACACCCATACCCCATGGAAAACACCTACGTGAGAATAATTATCGTGATAGGCTCCTGGGTTTTGAAAAATACGCCAATTGTACGCAAATCGAGATCCTATTTTCCCAGGAAAGACAATAGCATAACAGCTACTATTAAAGCTTACGGGATGTCTTAAATGCTGTAAGCACGCTGTCTGACTCAAAACATGCTGACTCGACACATAAATCCCATTTCGTAATAACATGTTTATATTTTTAGGTATCTGATGGAATCGATCACACAGACGTTTTTTTGAGTTAACATCTAGAGAAATCTGCGCCTGCTCTGGAGCATGATTTTCTTCTTCTGTCAAATAAAATAACGCCGTCATGCCGTCGTCAAAGCTGCCTCTGTCCCACATTTTGCTTAACACCAAAAAAGCATTTCTGACATGCGTAATAACACGATCAATACAGAAAAACCTAAAAACATCTTTTGTAATATCAGTAAACGATCTTCTATTTCTACCCCGACTTTGCTCAACACTTACTTGTTCTCTTTCATGAACACGAGAAGCCCGTTCTTTTTGGGTTTCTTCTTCGCTTAAACTATTACCAGAGCTATCACTCAAGATATCTCGCTCTTCTTTTACCTCTCGTCTTGGCGCACGCTTCTTACGCACTTTCTTTCTTCGGCCTCTGCGTCCAGATCTTTTCGCTCTTTGTTTTTTAGTTTGACGGCTTCGATCACGCGTATCACGCGGCACTAAGACCGTCTCTTGCGTTTGACTACTTTTTTGCAAAACCCGTTCAACAAAATAACGTAATAAGCTTCTTGCTGCATGAGCTAAGCAACTTACTTCATCTGACAGCTCACTATTTTGACAAATAACAGCGTTCACAGAGCGTAGGCACATAGCCATTTCTTTCATGCATTTGTTAACTCTTTTACCCCTAAATAAAGGCGATCGTTGCCACGTTATAAGAGCGCTATCAGACATACTTGTTTCAGAACTTTCGTCAAGGCCAAGTGTTTCAAGCATACGTAATACCATTGATTCTGGGCTTTGTCCACGAGCCAATGGGCACTCTCTACGAGCAGTTCTTCTTACCTTCATAAGAGCTTTTGTTTCTCGTTTTTTCGTTTCAGGCTTTTTACGTATCGCTTGAGGAATCTGCCCAATAAAACTTCGCAAACAATCACAAGCACCCTGAACACTTTGTAACGGTAACGTTTCAAGAACAAAAATTGCTTGTGGGGCATGAGAGAATTCATTTCGCGCCTGAGAAGAAAGTTCACTCGACGCTTTACGTAACATCTGATAAAAAATTTGATACAAAAAATTATACTGTTCATGCACAGCGCTTGACTGTGCGTAAAGCTCTGGAAATATCGTTTGTAGTTCTAAAAACCGCCCATGCATATTCATATATACATCCTGAAATCTCGCAACCACATGAACCGCTTGCTCAATACGGTCAAGACATTCCCGCAAAACACCTCGCACTTCTTGTGAAGCAATAGGTGACATATTTTTGGTTATCACTCTACTAATACTTCTAAAATCACGAATCGTATCTTCAAACGGAGAAATACTACTAACACTTTGGCCAACCACTTGTTTTAAAATATCTAGAGATATCGGCTGACAATCAAGAAATTTTAAAGCAGCAACGCCAGCACTTGCCCGTGCTGACAACGCAAAAAGAGGTTTTTTCTGAACAAACGCACTCAATTTCATAAATATCGTGCCCAAAGCACGCTTCTCTGCTTTGCTTGCGTCACATTCTATTTCAATCATATGCTTTTGAAGCATCTCTTTCTTTGGCCCAAGATATTCTACAAGCCTGTATGGCTCTTTATAAAAAGCCTGTGAAAGTTTTGCAAACTCAGCACTTGCTAGCAAAAGCATCTTAACACTCGTCATTGTAAGCCCTGAGCTTTGTGAGCCCAATCTTTGTTCAAACTCATCCCATGCATCTTGCGCCTGAGGCGAAAGCGTTTGGGTAATAGTATCATCTTGTTCAAGTAAGTTTTCTAAAACATGATCTCGCGCAACTAAATCTGCACTTGAGCTACCAGACTCTTTGCCAAACTTGCCAAGCAGATACGTATGCATGATTGATCGATTAATAAGCAAACGCCTGAACAATCCATACATATCCTGTACTGATATGCCTGAAAAATCAAATGCTAATTCTGGGGTTTCTGTTTTGCTCGAACACACGCGTTCTCGCATTTTTGTTTCCATCGCATGGACAGGAAAACACGGTAAAACAAAAGTAAACACTTGCGCTATCAAGATAGAACGAATAAAAGAAACAATATGTTTGTTCATAAATATAACCTCCAAAATCTATAATCTTAACTATTTCTATCCCAAGAGTATTGCAATATTTCCAATCTGTCAAAAGAAAGCGCTCTGTGTGTCATAATATACCAGAAAACACGGAAGCACCCAACTCTCACCATTTTTCAAGCCCGAAGATCTAAATAGAGTCAAAATTTGACATTCTGTCAATTATGCCCTATTCTTGCCTTTAGTGAGAGTTTATGTGTATTTTACTTTTCACTATGCTTAAAAAACTAATGGAGGTCTCTCATGAAAAAACAATTTTTTCAAAAAACATATTTTAACAAGCTTATTTGTGCATTAACAATTACTGCCACTATTGGCGTTAGCTCTTTGTTTGGGGCACTTCCCACATTCAAGCCCATCCCACAAGCCCAACAACTAGATAGAAAAAAAACTAAAATGCTCTCCTGGAGAGAATAACTTGAACTTCGCAAAGCTCTGGCAAGAGCAGAAGAAGAAGCCGCGGCAAAACTAATACAACCAGTGCGAGGAAAACGCATCGTTGTGTTCAATTTTGGCACATCAAATGCGGGAAAATCACATTTTTTAAAAATCTTAGAATCACTCTGCAAAATATTAAATAAAAAAGGAATTTGTTCTTTTAGTATTGATGGCGAAAATCCAGAAAAAACACGCGATCGTCACACAACAGAAATCGCAACAATAGAACATCTTTTAGCTCAACCAGACTTACGACCTACATTATCTCCAACCGACACGACACTTGTAAAAACGTTTGAAATAAACAATCCTGAAAAAGACATCTATCAAGAACGTTTCTACTGTAAATACATCGTTAAACAATTTAAAAGAGGAATACAGTTTGTTATATGTGATCTTCTGCTTGACGATCAAGAAACACAAAATTTCTTGAGAGATTTTTTACATCAATATGACATCGATGCATTCTTCCCACTAATATACTGCTCTCCTGATGAATATCCTGTCAGAATAAAAAGACGAAATAAACATGCTCTAAGACGTAGCCGAACCCCTGAATATAACGATAAATTTAGAAACCTAGACAACGACATACGGCCGCTAGGAGCAGCGTTTGATCAATTCGGAATGCTTTATTCTCCTATAAGCGCAGTCTCAACATGTCCTTTAATTAAACCAACCGCCCGACATCTAAAAAAAACGCGCCATAGAAGTTTAACTCCTACTCCAATCGTAGACCACTTACGACTCGACTCATTCAGATTGCTTTGCCAACAACACCTTTCAAGCCCACGGAGAGAAGAGGTAATTGCACGATTTTCCCCTGAGCCTCTAATGCCAAGCTCCCCGACGCCAGAAGAAATAGCAATTACAGCAGAAGCAACCCCTGACAAAGTTATCAAAAGTAAAATGGGGCAAACAATGTTACTTGTGAAACAATTATATGAACTCATCGTTACACTAGAAATTCAGTCATATGTAGAATGTGATCCAAGCGTAGCTGTTATAATCTGCGAATATGCATCTCCAGAAATAAAAGAATCTCTTGTTTCGCCTGAACAACAACGAGCATTAGAAAAACTTATCATCATGACAGATGCTCAAGCATATCTAGGATGCGAAGAATCTATAGCCCTAACAATCTACGAATATTATCAAGACACTCCAGCGTTCACACTAAAACCCACAATCAAAACCCTCTGTGAAAAACCAAAAACTGGTCACAAAACAGAACTCCTTGATTCCTAAAAAAATCTAAGATGGTTGTGGGAGCATGATGCTCCCACAACCATCAAACCATGAGTTTAACTTTAACGCCACGCTTTTCGATATCTACCAGCATATCAGACGAGCATAACGTTTTTTTATTGCCTTGCACAAGTAAATTATAACCGTTTTCTGAAAACCTTACGCTTATAGCAATTGGGCCCTTTTCAGATAATGTTTGCCCAAGCTCTTGTACATACTCGTCGTCGATACTCGACGGCAAATATAAATCAACAGAACGAATGGCTTTTTCTTGCTCAAATAATAACTCTACAGGAATAAGCTCGTTAACTTTAATCTTGCACTTGTTTTGAGAAGCAATATCAAGTTGGCCTTTTATAACAAACACATGATACTGATCAAGAAGATTTTCTAGCCGAGCAAACTGTTTTGGAAAAATAATAAGCTCTGCACGGCCTGAAAGGTCTTCACATTGCGCAAATGCCATGCGATCGCCCTTTTTGGTATTGATCACACGAAAGCTTTGCATAAGCCCGGCACACGTAGCAAACGGCTCTTTGATAGACGTAACGTTTTTTGCTTTTTCAAGCGCGTCAGCAAAACTTTCAGTTTCAAGCCAACGCAACGCCGGATAACTCTTTAACGGATGAGAACTTAAATAAAATCCAGCGACTTCTTTTTCTTTTTCTAATTTTTCACGATCTGACCAGTCTTCTTTTGGCTTAAACGCATAGCCCGAAGAACCCGCAAAAGAACTATCTTCCGACGAACTTTGCCCGTCAACGCCAGCACTTCCTGAACTACCAGGCAAGCCAAAAAGCCCCATTTGCCCTGTTCGCATCTGCTCTTTATATTCCTGAGCAAGCGCAATTATTTTTTCAATCTCTGAAACTTTCTGTGGCCGATTACCAGGGAGGCTATCCATAGCCCCTGCGCATACCAAATTTTCGATTACACGTTTGTTTGACGTTCTCAGATCCACACGCCTGCAAAAATCTAAAATGTCTTTAAACGGCTTTTTTGACCTCTCAGACAAGATATCTTCCAAAGACGCTTGCCCTACGTTTTTTATACCCTGCAAACCAAATGATATCCCATCTTTTTGGGCAGAAAATTCTATCTCTGAAGTATTAACATCAGGCAAGATTGTCTTTATACCCATATCACTAATTTCTTGCAAATAATGCGTTAGCTGGTCTGGGTTGCCCGTTTCAAATGTCACAGATGCCGCCATAAACTCTTTGGGATAATGCGCTTTTAAATACGCTGTGTGATATGCTATAAGTGCATACGCCGTCGAGTGAGATTTGTTAAAACCATATCCTGCAAAGAAAGCCATAAGATCAAAAAGCTCGCCGGCTTTTTTTGTATCAAAGTTTCTTTTTTGTGCCCCGTCTATAAATAACATCCGTTGTTCGGCCATCACTTCTACTTTTTTCTTTCCCATAGCACGACGTAAAATATCGGCGCCTCCCAATGTGTACCCTGCAATAGCCGATGCAATTTTCATGACCTGCTCTTGATACACAATAACGCCATACGTTTCTTCAAGTATCGGTTTAAGTTCTGGAAACATGTACGTTACTTCTTGCCGCCCGTGACGTCGTTCGATATAATCGTCGACCATCCCTGCGCCTAATGGACCAGGCCGATAAAGCGCGTTAACAGCGATAAGATCTTCAAACTTGTCGGGCTTTAATTTACGTAAAACTTCTTTAATTCCGTTAGACTCAAATTGAAAAATCGCATTGGTCTGCCCGTTGCCTAATAGCTCAAATACTTTTGGGTCGTCTAATGCTAATCGATCAAGATCGATATCGGCCCCGTGATTTTTTTTAACAGCTTTAAGCGTCCGTTCGATAACAGTTAAGTTCTTGAGCCCCAAGAAATCCATTTTTAAAAAGCCTAAACTTTCAAGCTCAGTCATAGCATACTGTGCAACAAGCTCGTTTGTCTTTGAGGGAATATACAGTGGTAATAATTCGTCAAGACGCCCAGGAGCAATAACCAAGCCCGCTGCATGCTTTGACGCGTGACGCGTAAGACCCTCGAGTTTAAAGCAAATATCAAAAAGCTTTTTAATTTTGCTATCAGAATCGACCATAGATTGCAATCTTGGTTCCTGTTCAAATGCGTCTTTGAGCGTAATATTTAATTGGTTCGGGATAAGATCTGTCAGTGCGTTTGCGTCTTGAAACGGAAACCCTAAAGCTCGAGCAACGTCTTTTATCACGCTTTTAGCAAGCATGGTCCCAAATGTAATAATCTGACACACACACTCATGACCATACTTTTCTTTTACGTAATTAATCACGACTTCTCTTTGTTCAACACAAAAGTCTATATCGATATCGGGCATGCTCACTCGTTCAGGATTTAAGAATCGCTCAAAGAGTAAGTTATACTTAATCGGGTCGACGTTTGTAATTTTAAGCGCCCAGGCAACTAACGACCCGGCAGCGGACCCTCGCCCAGGGCCAACAGGAATAGCATTATCTTTCGCCCACTGTATAAAATCACTGACGACAAGAAAGTACCCAACAAACCCCATTTTTACAATCAGGTCTATCTCTTCTTTTAAACGAGCATCATAGATATCACACGTATCTTCGGGAATAAGTTTATTTTGTTTAATCTCGTTAAGACCATCTTCACATAACTTTTTAAAATAACTTTCTTGCGTATGCTCTTTGGGAACAGGCGACTGTGGGAATAATAACTTCCCAAACTCAAATTCAAACTCACAACTGTCAGCGATTTTTCCCGTATTCCAAAGAATCTCTTCGTTATCAGGAAACGCATCCAGCATTTCTTGTGTCGAACGTACGTATACACGACAATCACCAAACGAAAAACGATCCGGATTGTCCATCACGTCTTTTGTTTGTATCGCCAGCAATACTTCATGCGCTTCACGGTCTTGCGCTCGCAAGTAATGCGCATCGGTACTGGCAGTACACGTCACGCCAAACTTTTGGCCATACTCAAGTAATAATTTATTTAATTTTACTTGCTCTTCTTGATCAGCCGGGCTTAATTCATAAAAAAAACGATCTTTGCCAAAGACATCTAAAAACCAATTCGTTCTTTTTTGAGCTTCTTCGATATTGCCATTAAATAACAATTGGGGTATATGCCCGCCTAAGCACCCAGTAGAAGCAATTAACCCTTCGCTATGCTTTTCAAGCATGCGATAATCTATACGTGGCTTAAAGTAAAATCCATCTTGATAGGCATACGCCATAAGACGACATAAGTTTTTATATCCAGCTTTGTTCTGAACGATTAAGATCAAGTGATAATATTTTCGTTCTTTTGTTGACTTAACAAGAGCATCTGGAGCAAAATACATTTCAACGCCAAGTATAGGCTTGATATCCTGTTTTTTAGCCAACTGAAAAAACTTTACAGCACCAAAGATATTACCATGATCAGATACACCTATTGCTTTCCACTCTTGTTCTTTGGCATGCTTAACTAAGTCTTTAAGTTTTATCGCACCGTCAAGAAGAGAATACTCTGTATGCAAATGTAAATGGGTAAAATGCTTGCTCATATACGCTTGTTTTAAACTCTTGAATTAAATTTTCTGAATTTTCGTTAAGCAAGAGTAGCAAGAAATAGATTTTGGTGCAATCACAAAATATTTTCCCAACATAAAAAAGACAGCTTAAAAAACAACAAAAACTTTAACAAAACAACTCGTTTCTGGACAAAGAAAATATTCTGTGGAAAATAGGCCTAATGTTTTTACGAGAAGCTAGAGTTTTATTAGTGTTTACCTAACTATCAGGAGACTCTTATGAAAAGGTCTATCAAAGCATATCTTTATACTCTCAGACAAACGCATCTTCTCTTAACTTTATCAGCCATAGTTATCACATCTTTGTCATCAAACAAAGCAAAAGCAATGGAAGCTCTTAGAGCAATGGATCCAGTAGTACAAGAAGCCTTGCTTGCACAAGAAGAAGAATCCAAAAAACATACCGCAGAAAAAGAAGCAACCGAAAGTTTAGTTGACATGCTTTTCGAAATAGATGGCCCAAACCTACCAACGATTACAAAACAAATAAAAGAAACAGTTTTATCATCGCCACCCCACGAAAAAAGACGTCTCTTAAACGAAGATTGTGATGGCCTATCGCCACTTAATACAGCCCTTAGCTTTGACTGTTGTGATACCTCAATTACACCATTTCTTTTAGAACACGGAGCCAGCGTAGAAGATACAGATGAAGATGGAAATACTGTACTTGCATATGCCGTTACAAGAAACAAAAATCCCAAAGTTATTTATCAATTGCTTATTACCGGAGGCTATAAATGCGTAAACGCACGTAACAATAGGGGCGAAACCCCTTTTTTCCTTGTTATCGAAAACGCAAATCCTGAAATAGCCCTCTTGTTGCTGAAGTTTGGCGCGGACCCAACAATTCCAACAAATACAGGAAAAACACCTTTGGCTCAAACCAAATACTTGCTTCGTAGGGGTAGTAACTTTGAAAAATGCAAAAAATTAGCACGCATTAAAACAATCCTCGAAGAAGCTATCAAAAAAGGACAAATTAAAATCGCTCTCGAAATAGCAACAAAAGAGCGATCCGAAGCACAATCAACAAATCCATATACTCAATGGTATGCAGAAGCTTCCCCTCGGGAACAACCTTCAAGTCCTACTATAGAACCTCACTATAAATTATGGCATTCGAGAAGTTCATAAAGAAGTTTCTTAAAGTGTTCGTTTTTCGCCGAAACACTAAGTTTTTAGCTCTTCTTGACAATTTAAATACTATTTGTAAAACTAAACTAAGTGTTAATTATATTTTATGGGTAATCGGGATAGGAAAATAAAAGGAGGTTCATATCATGAAAAACCTAATTAAAACGTCCCAAACTCGTTCGTATGTTAACAGTATTGTCTCACTTGCAAGCGTCTTCACACTTGCTATTACACTCTTGCTTACAACCCAAACTCATGCCACAAAAACAAATATCCCCAAACTAAACCTAGAAAATATAAATCAGCCACCATCCATACAAATTCGAGAACTTGCACAAGCTTTTGCAGAACAAGACCTCAGTGGGCAAAGCACAACCCTTCCAGCAATTCCTTCTCCAAAACACTTTGAACAAGCAAGAGAAGCTATTCGCCAAGAACAAGAAGCAGAAGAGCAACAATTACACGCTCCACGTGGGTATCACCAAGAAGGCTCACTCCCAAGACTATAAAAAAAACGTTTTTAAAATACAAAACACCCCGTACATAATTTTGTACGGGGTGTTTTGTATTTGTTTGCGCAAAAACCCCTTATCGAAAAAGCTTCTTAAAGTAACGTGAATTCGATAATTAATTTTTGCTAAAACTCGCTTTTTTGTGCTTTGAAATGTTTTGATTAGTCGTATGCGTATGTTGTCTGAACCTCGATTGGCCAGGATAAGACAGATTAAGAGGATTCTGATGACAAAGAATCCAACAACAATAAAATATTTTTTTTGTTATCCAATGTTACGCTTAAAGAATCCTCTTAATCTGTCTTATCCTGGCCAATCATGATTCAGACAATCGAACTCACGTTAAAGTAAGCTTCAAAAGTATCACGTGACGAACACATAACAATATGCTATTTTCTCCCTATATTTTTTACTTTTTATTTTTTATTTCTTTCTCAGAGGGGAGAAACGCTATGATATTTACACAATCAAATACGCAATCAAAAATTATCACGAGTTTGTATATTTTGCTCTATGCGTCACATATCGCTTATTGTTCACCAACACCCGAAAAAAACACACTTCCTGTCGGCGAAACACGTGATCAAACAACCGTGTTTCACAAATGGACAACCCCGGAGCATAAGCTTTTTCAGCGCGTCTATTCAAATATCAATCTTACAAGCATGATCAAAAATTTTAATCCCGATTATGTAACACTCATGCAAGAACGATATAAGCAAAACAAAAGTAAACTCAAGCCAGCAATTAGCTTTTTAAACTCCCTGACAGGGTGGCACCTGTACGATAAAAACTATGACAAAAATTTTACGCTTACTCCCCAAGCTCAAGATCGATTTAAAAAACTTTACGAGTTATCAGAAACAAATATTCCAGCTTTTATTGATTTTTTAATCGAGCATAACTTTATAAGCCATTTTATTGACCATGACGAAAAGTCTATCGGGATCAGAGAAACCGTTGAAAAATACAAAGCGTGTAATACACTTTTGTTTGGGAACAAAGACGAGCTTACAGAACAAAAGCAATTATTCTCACTCGCTGACAGATTTTTCACATATTGCTTTAGCCCAAAAACACATGATCACTTTAAAAAACTCTCTCGCATCAGTACTTATAAGCCTATAACACGCTATGTATACACAACGCTTTGGCATAACTTTGCCGGTCGAGGCTGGAAAATGTGGAGTCAAGACGTTATTAACGATCTCAAGGAAAAAGTTAAAGCAGGCAAAACTATTGTCTATATCGCCGGCGGCGGTGATATTTACCAGCTGATTACTCATGGCGTATATAAGCTCAAGATACTTGACCCATTAGTACCAGAAACACAGCTTGTATATTACCCCGAAGGCTGGCAATGGTTAATCAAGGGCAACGGAGAACATAATGGCATTGGCGATATCCTTGTTCTTACACCAAAAGATAAAACTATCGTTCTTAAGCGTGAAAAATTCACACCCCATGGAACTTCTTTTGACGTAACACTCTCAAACAACAAAAAAATAAATATTCCGGCAAGCACAACTCGTTGGGGAATTTATGAACGAAAAGAAAGTAATGGGAAGCATAACGACACACGTGTTGGAACGTGCGAATTTGAACGTCGTTTGTCAAATCAAGACGACTTTAACAAAACAAGCACAAAAGAAGTCGTATTATCGTTTAACGAGCTATCATATGTCACACGAACAAAAGCAATGGGTGGTTGGGGAATTGATCTTGATAAGCTTGATGACGACTTTTCCATGTATATTAAACAGCTTACAAAACCTGTTTCTAAAGCTATGCTGAAAAACATGCATCAGGCAACAAAACAAAACGTGTGCTTAATCAATCTTGGATCGTGTATTGGCGTAAAATAATAGCCAAAAAAACAAATTTATGACATGATGTATCGTAAATAATATAGTATAAAAAAGAGGAGAAAACGTTATGAAGAAAGCATATAGATACTTTATGCTATGTATACTTGTATGTATATTTTCTCAAAGCCCTCACGTTACAGCTATGCTTGCGGATCCTGATAGTCTAGAGACTTCCGAACCAAACGAACGAGACCTAGAAGCACAATCACACAAAACCAAAGAACTGCCCAATAAAAAATCATATCAAAAATTTCTGGGCACGATCAAAACCCTTCCATCACATGTTCGCAAAAAGCTAGAACTTATTGGAGCTTCTATTGCTCAAAAAGCTCCATTCTTGAAAACCCCCCTATTTCGCAAAACAGCTCGATATCTGGGTATTGCGTCAGCAGGACTTTTGTTCTTATATTTTGCATACATCTATGTTTACCCAGTGTTTCTCGTGTTACTAGAGCTTGCAAACGATACTCAAAGCGACCCAACGTTTGATCAAACAGCATTTGCCCTCCAAGAAGCTCCCGATCAAATCATACCAGAACTTTTCCCACATTTACCCAATATTACAAAGCTCGAAAATACTTTTTACGAAGAAGCTGACGACATGAAAAGTCTTCTTGCGTATACGATAAAAGGCTCTAACGAATTAGTTGAACTTTCAGGAAACTTTCGTAAATTATTGTATACACTGTGGGGAGCATGTGGACTAGGGGCAACTTATGCCATGTACAAAATAGGCAAATGGTGCGGGTGCTGCAAAAAAGAACCTGAAAACCAAGAACAATATCGCCATGTTCAACGAGAAGACACTTGAAAATTAAGGAGAATACGTGAAGAAAGAACATATTGGACATATCATACTCTGTGTTGCAATACTTGTGTGTAACACAAATCTCTATGGAGGAAAAAGAAAAAATAGATTGCGGCAAAGAAAAAGACATACTCACACACAAGAGAAAAAACATGTGCAAACACAAGAAGCACAGTATCACGTGTGCACACGGTGTCATCAAGAAATCAGACCTGAACCTGAAATAGCACAACAAGTAAGCAAATACGGCTGTTTCGACAAATGCATGTTGATTCTTACAGTACTAACGGGGCTAGGTATCTGTCTCTGGTGCTTCATGAAACTTGAGCCTGAAGAATATAACGTATGTGTAACAAACTGTATGCAAAGCTGCGAACAGTATTCTAAAGCGTGGCGTTATTTGGCATGGCTTTCACAAAAGAAATCACAATAATCGAGCAAGCTTAGTCCCAGGATAATAATACTCAAGAATCTTTTTATACCCCCTGTTACGCGCAACCATTTCCCGCGCACCAACCTGGCACAAACCTGTATTATGCCCAAAGCCCCGACCAGTAAAAATATACTTATTTTTTTCTTTTTTTAACCCAAAAGCAAGACTCTTAAGCTGCGCGAGCAGGCAATTTTTAAGTTCTTGACCATTCAAGATAACGTTTCTTTTTGATCCTAAAACAAGTATCGACTGAACAATCCCTGCTTTATCTTTCTCTTTTATTTTTATGCCTTTAAAGCCACCAACACGCTTTACTTTACGCGATACTCTGGGGTGCGCCATAAACTTTTGCCACAAAGCTCGTTTACTAAATTTTTCTTGCCATCGATACGTTTTACGATTACGACAAAACGTACAGCGTTTTCTCTTAAACAAATACGGCTTATCGTCATCTTTCTTTTTCATGCGTTCGGGAGTAATCCCACCACAACACACATCAAACATCGTAAGCGCAACAGTATTATCGTACATGAGAATTATATTATGCGTATCATAAACAGCTTGGCGCAAGTGAGTACACGAATGGGAGCCGTTATAGACCTGGTGAAAATTTGTATTTTTGATGTCATAAAATTTATTTTTAAACTTATGCTTAGTACTTTCTTTACTCTTGCTCGTGTTTTTAGACTTTTTATTACGATTCTGGTTCATTTGATAAATCGCATATGTTCTGGAGATTATAGCCTGAACTTTCTGCATTTCAAGCGGCCAATACGATAAACTTTCAAAGCGTAAAACAGAATAAATATAATCGTCTAAATCAAGCTTATTAACCAATAAAAGCTTATTTTTTGTTTGATCGAGCGCAAACGTTAAATTACCCTGATAAGTAGCATCGTTAATATGCAACAAGCCTTGAACAGGGGTAATACTTAAACTCTTATTTTTTACTTTTCTATACGTGTACGTCTTATCACGTAAATAAATCGTATTGTTCTTGACAATAACATGTAGTTTATCTAAAGACGTATAGTGTCTTTTTGTTTTTTCTGGACTCTTAAGCACAAACCCATGGGGCGCATAAATCACAAATTTATTTCGTGGCTTTGCACTATGTTCTTGAAGCAAAACGCGAATTAAAAATTTTTTGGTACTTTTTTCGCAAACATGCTTTTGGATTACTGGATTTCGAGTTTTAGATTTTTTCTTAGATTTTTTTTTACGAGCTTTTTTGCGCGTTTTTTTCGTTTTGCGCTTGCTCTTTACACTTGTTTTAGCAACCCGTGTTTTAGCAACACGAGCAAAAAGCACAGAATTCTGGCCCCATACTCCAAAAATTACGCCTACTAATTTGCAAAAACAAAAAATAAATACAAGCTTCGATACTTTATAAGAATTCATACTTTGACGCACATGCAAGCAAATATGCTTTAGGTTTGAGTCTTTTATCTATCCCCACATTAGCCAAAAAATCAGCTGTAACGTTTTTTTCACGAAAAACATGCTTAAACCGACACGAAAAGCATGTAAGCATCTTATCTATCCCGATCTTTATCTGCCCTAAAATAGGGTTCTTCACTTTATAAACCCCCTTCATTTGTTTAACTAAAAGCTCTGAATCTGAAATAAATAAAACCTCTGGATAATTACTTTCTGATATCTTTTTAAGCTTATGTTTTAAGAGACATATGGCAAATGCAAGAGCTAGATACTCAGCCTGATTATTTGTCTTTTTCCCGAGATAAATACTTTCTCGAACAACCTCTTGATTATTCTCATCAAGAATACAAATACCAGCTCCCGCCAATCCCGGGTTACCACGAGAAGCCCCATCAACAAAAATCGTCCACATCATGCGCTTAAACTTCCCGTTTTTTCTTTTTCAGTCCCACTTGAACCCTTCTTGGCCCCGTCTTTTCCTGTGTCTTTCTCGGTGTCTTTTTTTTCTTGCTCTGCGTCATAATACAAAAGACGATAACAATTACGACACGGTAACAGTTCCGACTTTTTTAACTCAAACAGATCTTGCTGTAAAACCTGATAATAGCACGAGCTACAGCTTCCTTGTGTAATAGATACAATAGGATTGGGAACTTTATGCTTCATACGCTCATAACATGAAAGCCACTCCGGAGTAATCTCTTTTGCATATGTTTCACGTGCACATTTTGCCTCAGACAGCGTTGTTTGTAACAATTCGACCGATTCTTTATTTTTCGCAATTAACCCATGCAAGTCAGCTATTTTCTTTTCATGTATATCTTTTTCATCCGCATAACGTTTTTTAGCGACTTCTAAATCATTCCATACACCCATCAAAAGATTCTCTTGTCTCTCTCGCTCTTTTACAACTATTGAAATTTCTTTTTTCAAAGCATCGTATTCTTTTTCATTCACAACACGCAACAAATGCTCTTTTTTATCATCTTCTTCTGATTTTAAGTGATTTGATTGTAACTCTTGAAACGCAACCTTTTTTTCGTTATCAACACATTGTTGTTTTATATTTTTAATCAAATCTTGAATTTCACGAATAGTTGTACGATCTCTTTCGCCAGCATGCTGTTTTTCTGCTATTTCTTTTTCTGTTTTAAAAATCTGCCGATCGCAATCAACAAGCATTTTAATACTTTGCCATAAAGGTTTTGATATCATAGAACTACCTTTCTCTTTACTCTGATTGCTTTAAGAAACATGGTGGGCCCACCAGGACTTGAACCTGGGACCTTTCGGTTATGAGCCGACTGCTCTAACCAACTGAGCTATGGGCCCTCCATAATTTTTTGACGTCTTTCAATTACTTTTACCTGTACTTTTATTATGCGATAAGTTTAGTCCAATTTTTATAAGTTGTGAAGCAAAAACTCTTTTAAGCGAACAGCATAGCCAAATTCATTATCGTACCACGCAAATACTTTGCTTATAAAACCATCTTCAAGCGTCTGTGTTAACAGGCTATCAAAAATGGCCGAGTGCATATTGCCAATATAGTCAGACGAAACTAATGGTTCTGCCGTATACTCAAGTATCCCTTTAAGTTTTTCATGAGCATACTCTTTAAATACCTGATTAATACTATCAGAAGATAATTTTTCTTTTGTTTGAAACGTAAAATCAATAAGAGAAACATCCGGCACGGGCACACGCAACGCAACTGCTTTTATTTTTCCCATAAGTTCTGGGTAAATCTGGACAATAACCTTATCTGCTCCTGTTTTTGTTGGGATAATATTAATCCCTGCAGCTCGAGCCCGACGAGGATCTTTGTGCGTACTGTCCAACAGTACCTGATCGTTTGTATACGCATGCACCGTTGTCATAAGCCCATACGTAAAATCAAAGTTTTCTTTGATCACTTTAATAATTGGCGCAAAACAATTGGTTGTACAGCTCCCCAAAGAAACTATCGCATGCTCGTTTGGCTTATACGCATTATCGTTAACACCAGGGATAATCGTAACGTCAGAATCTTGCGACGGCGCCGTAATCAAAACTTTCTTGCTTCCTGCAGACACATGTAAACCCGCTAACTCTTTTGTTCTAAAACACCCTGACGCTTCAACAACCCAGTCTATCGCTAATTTCCCCCAAGCACACTTGTCAGGATCTTTTTCAGACAAAACAGTTATCGTACGATCTCCAATCGTAAGCTTCCCATCTTTATACGTCACGTTGCCAGGAAATTGCCCCATAACAGAATCGTATTTGAAAAACAAGCCTACATGCTCACTTTTATTCGGCCCCTGATTAATCGCAACTATTTCTATCTCCTGAGAAGCCTTCTTGTCAGACAAGACAGCACGCAAAAACGCCTGTCCTATTCTCCCAAATCCATTAATCGCTACCCGTATCGCCATATCTTCCTCCCGCTCACTCCTTCGACTTTACTCAGGACAGGCCTGAGGAGCCCGATAAAGCCATAGGCGCAGACGGGCATCTCGAAGGGTAAAAACTAAAACTTATAATTTTTGATAAAACTCCCAAGCGTCACAATCCCTTCAGGTGAACGTGTATGAACAAAAACTCGAGGTTCATATTCTTGCACTTCTGTTTTGAGTTTCTCAAGCTCTTCTTTTGTTAGTTTATCTATTTTGTTAAACACATACACCATAGGTTTTTCAACGTGTAATTCATGCAATATTTCTTTGACTACTTCTATTTGGCTTTTATATGCAGGATTACTACAATCAATTACGTGAAAAAGAAGCGACGCATACTGCAATTCGTCAAGCGTTGACTTAAATGCATCAATAAGATGATGCGGCAATTGACTAATAAACCCGACAGTGTCAGAAATAAGCACCGTACGCTTAGGAGCAATAAAATACTCCCGCGTCGTTGTATCAAGCGTTGCAAAAAGTTTATCTTCAGCAAGAACATCACTTTTAACCAGACAATTTAATAAGCTTGACTTGCCAGCGTTTGTATACCCAATAATACACGCCAACGGGATATTACGCCTTAATCTTTGTTTGCGCTGAACATCACGTGACTTTTGTAACGTTACGAGCTTCTTTTTCGCCTGTCGTAATTTCTCATCAAAATGACGCCTTATTTCTTCTTTAATCATTTCACCCGGCCCGCGACCACCAATAAAACCCGCCTGCTGAGCATATTCTTTTCCCTTACCAATAATACGCGTCTTCAGGTAATCAATCTCAGCCATCTCAACCTGAATTTTACCCTCAGATGTTTTTGCAGCTTTTTTAAAGATCTCAAGAATAAGCTTTTCTCTGTCAAAAACAGGGCACTCCAGAGTATCTTCTAAATTACGCTCTTGTACTGGGCTTAAAAGCTCAGACAAAACAACCTCTTCTATCTGTTCATCTTTGCACAGCTGAGCGAGATCTTCAAGCTTGCCTTTTGTCAGGAAATTATTTTTATCGACATACCTGAGCTTAATAAAATGTGTCTGATCGTACTCTAAACCTAATGTCTTAACAAGATTTAAAAACTCCTGAAAATAATAGTCTTGCTCCATTACCCGATCACGGGGTGTATAAACACCAACAAGTAATATTTTAGGACGCATATCTGTTATTGATATTGCTCGTCTCTTTCGACCCATGTTTACACTTTCTGTCTAAGTTCTCTTTCTATGCAATTTCTTCAGTTAAGCAAATTCAAAATAGCCTGGCCAAACGTCTTTGCATACTTTGGCCCCTGGCTCGTGATAATTCTTTCTTCAGTAAGGACAACACATTCTTCATCAACAAACTGAACATTATGCTCTTCAAGAATCGCCTTCGCTTCATCCGTTGGATACACTGTTGCGTGTTTATTCGTCAAAAGTTCAGCCTGAACAGGAACAATTGACGCATAACAAATAGCTGCAACAACTTTTTCATTTTCATGAAAATATCGTAATACGTCTTGTAACTCTTCGTTGTCCCATAAGTAATCAGTTGAACCTTTGCCACCAGGAACAACAATCGCATCATACTTATCAAAATCCTGGGTACCCATCTCACTTAACACAAGATTAGGCGTATGCTCATACCCAAACATACCAACAGCAATACTCCCCTCTTTAAGCCCCGCAACATCAACGTTATGTCCATCGTTTTGAATCATTTCATATGGCTCAATAAACTCAATGTCATTAAAATCGTTTGGCATCAGAACAAATAACACTCTCTTTACTATCTTGCTCATACTTTCACTCCCGTATTTTTTGTTTAACGTGATAACACATAATAGCGTTCGTCCTGCTGACATGATACTGACAATTTGAGCAAAAAGCAAAAACAACAAAAACCCATTTGTTTTACACATAAAAATCGTCTAACCCAACCCCCAATTTTATCGAAAAATAACGTTTTTTGGTGGGAAAACGTCATTTTTCTCACATTTCGCATCGTCGCTTTTATTTCAAATAGAAATATGATAACATGTATTTAGTGTCACATATTTTATAAACCTCTGCGGGTTTTATAAAAAGGAGGCTCTCATGAAAAAAATAAATCTCATATCCATATTTTTAGCGAGCAGTATAGCAACGATATCTCTTGATAATACATGTCTTAGCATGCATCATACAGATCAACATTTAGCTTTGACAAAAACATCACCCCGCCGTCTAGATTCCCTGGCACACACACCTCGAGTCCCGTTGCATGACATCACCTCTCGTTTGAATATTCTTTTAAATGCCAACGTTCTAAAACGACATGACAGGCTTTCTCCTATCTCTCCCAAACACGCAAGAAAAAAGAAAAAGCCCAACACTCCTCCTTCGATAGGTCCTACACCGGACCATGCTGCAGATATAGTTGTTGTAAAAGAACAAACACCTGCAAAAAAAACTCCGAGATTAAACCTCCGTGTAGACACATCAGAAGTAAGCTTTGAAAGCTATCAAATCATGTCTCCTGATACCCCAACATATCCACAAGAAATCGTTAAACTAACAGGCATGAAAATAGCACATCTATTACGTGCCGCAAGAAACTACGATCCCGAAATTAATCAAACGTTAGCACTAATGGATCGCCTTAAAGAAATCTGGGTTACAGAATTAATACCTGTAATGTTAACAAATAATATAAAAGCTCTAAAAGCAATTTTAAGAAAATTCCCAGCACTTACTCAACAATATTTCCCGCTAGAAGAAGAAATAGAAAAATATCCTATCTTTTGCACTCTCTTACACTTTGCAGCACAAGAAAGTTCACCAGCAATCGTACAATTTTTAATCAATAACGGCGCCGATAGTTCTACAACAGTGCAATGGCCTTTAAATTTTATAAGCACGCCAAACATTACTCCTTTATATTATGCTCAACACCGTAAAGACACGGCCAAAGAAGAAATAATTGCAATTCTAACAAATTAACAATTGCTGAAAGCACCGTAGAATTTAAAAAGTAGAATTTAAAAAGACGTTATGCATGATTATCACGCACAACGTCTTTTTAAATTCCGAACTCACGTTACTTTAGTATCAAACACCCAAATCTTTTTTATGAAATCGCAAAACATAACGAGCTCGTTTGCCCCCTTCATAAAAATAGCCTTTATCGCCAGGGGCCTGCTTAAATCCAAATTTCTTAAGCAAGCTATAGCTACGTTTATTCCAGAGGCGAACATGAACAATATAACTATCTTCTTCAGGATGCAACGCAAAATAAGCCCTTGAAATAAGCTTGAGCGCTTCAAGCGCACGCCCACCACCCCAGTAATTTTCATTAAGCCAGATACCCATCTGCCCTGGGTCAAGCTTGTTAAGCTCACGAACCTCAACAGATCCAATAAGCTTTTTATCTTTGTTATCAAAGATACAATACTGAAGCATCTTCCCAGCCAAAGCCTTCTCCATTTCTTCTCGAAGATAACTTACCGTATACATAAGCGTAATATGCTTTGGAAACTCAAGATTTTCCCGCACAATATCTGAAAACATATTATGATAATCAAGAAAATACTCTTCTTTCAATTGCTTTAACGTAATAACCTTGCCCTTAATTTCTTGCGGCGCGGAAATACTTTTTTGCGAAACAAAATACTCCGGAACAATATACGTAACAGCAACATATGTTACTAACGCAACAGAAAAAAGCGCTCCGGCTATAACCCCTGTTATACGCAAGCGTCTTCGTTTATTATTTTTCTTGCCTATCTCTTGAAATGGCTCTTTAAATGGTGGTACTGTATTGTTCATCGCAACTCCCCCCCCCTTAAATTAATTTTATTCATGCTATACTATCTGTTAGTTTAAACAAAGAAAAATTACACACGCAATAATTTCACGTTTTCATACGAATAATTAGGAACAATCATGAAATACATGAAACTCTTTTTTCGTGTTTTGATAACCTGTATTTTTATGAGCTCCAATCTTACCAGCATGACTTCAGACAGTAAAGAAAAATCTGCCCCCAAAAGACCCTGTCGATCTTTTCGACTAAAAAATCTTTGCCCAAAAACACAATTGCTCTGTATCACTATACACGATGCACTAACCAATTGCATGCATATCGAAATACTTCGCACCAAAGAGATTCTAGAAATCCCTATTGATTCCCCCTTCCCAAACATTACTATCAAACTAGAAGCAAGCGATTATACTCCCAGCGATACCAATGGGCATAACACAATTGTGTACGAACACATACACACATTCAGGCTTGCCCCTAAGAACTACATGCTGTTAAAAAATTTCGCATCGTATGATCTTTTGTAATATTTAAAAATTTTAATAAAATC
The DNA here is from genome assembly GCA_964519365.1 of uncultured Pseudomonadota bacterium. GTDB lineage: Bacteria > Babelota > Babeliae > Babelales > RVW-14 > CAZFHP01. The sequence continues at coordinate 4,552 of CAZFHP010000012.1, read as the reverse complement.
TATCCTGAAAAATCCCTCTTATCCTGGCCAATCGAGGTTCAGACAAAAATTCTACAAAGCGATATTGCCGTGTTTTTTCTTTGGCAACCGTTCGACTTTATTCCGCGTAATAGAAAGAGCTTTGACAATGTGCTCACGCGTTTTATTCGGTTCGATTATCGCATCAATATAGCCATACTCTGCTGCGACAAACGGATTTAAAAAATCTTTTTCGTACTGTTTTTCTAGCTGCTTTTGAAGCTTAATTTTTCGATCTTCCGGCTCATGAGCAAGCTTTTTCCCATGCAAAATCGTCACCGCAGCCTTACTACCAAGTACCGCTATGTGTGCCGATGGCCAGGCAAAATTAAAATCTGCTCCTAACTCTTTGCTCCCCATAACGATATAGGCCCCACCAAACGCCTTGCGCAAAATAACAGTAATCTTGGGCACCGTCGCTTGCGCATACGCGTATAATAACTTTGACCCGTGACGAATAATCCCGTTATGCTCCTGGACAACACCGGGCAAAAACCCTGGAACGTCTACCAGAGAAACAATCGCAATGCCAAAGCTATCACAAAAACGAATAAAGCGTGCTGCTTTAACCGATGCATCAATATCAATCGTCCCTGCTTTGACTAACGGCTGATTTGCAACTATTCCAACAGTTTGCCCAGCAATACGAGCAAAGCCAACAATAATATTTTGCGCAAAAAACTCATGTATCTCAAAAAAAGAATCGATATCAACAATAGAACTTATCACGCGCTTGATATCATAGCTACGATTATGTTCGTCGGGCACTATACTTTTTATATCACACGACATATCACTCGCTTGCTCGCTTTTATCGCAATCATACTCGTAAGAAGAATCGTCTAGATAATTACTTGGCAAAAGCGCAAGCAACGCTTTAAGTTTTTCAAAACATTCTTGTTCTGAATCACTTATAACATGAGCTACTCCTGATTTTTGTGCATGAACCAATGCCCCACCAAGCGATTGTTTATCTATATCTTGCGCAAGCGCCTGTTTAATAACCTGCGGCCCGGTAATAAACATATTGCTAATATCTTTGGTCATAAACACAAAGTCGGTCAGTGCGGGTGAGTATGATGCCCCTCCAGCACATGGACCAAGAACAAGAGACACTTGTGGTATAACTCCCGAATAACGCACATTGCGCATAAAAATTTTTCCATATCCCGAAAGAGCATGAATGCCCTCGTCTATACGCGCCCCTCCCGAGTCAACGATGCCAACAATGGGACACCCTACTTTTGCCGCAAGATCCATAATTTTGCAAATTTTATCAGCATGTCGAGATCCAAGCGAACCACCTTTAATCGTAAAGTCTTGGGCATAAACAGCTATTTTCTTCCCATTAACCATTCCAAACCCTGCAATAACACCATCTGAATATATCTTCTTGGGCAAAAAGTGTGACGTAGCAAGCATATCTATCTCTTCAAAGCTCCCTTCATCTAAAAGCATAGCAAGGCGCTGACGGGCCATTTGCTTGCCCAATCTAGCTTGCTGGTCAAGTTTTTTTTGATCAGCACCATGCAAAGCAAGCGCTTTTTTTGAAAGAAACATATCTGCACACAAAGATTCTTTTGGTTCATTCATAAACTTCAAAAACCATCAATAAAAATCATCAATCAGGAAAAATCTTAAAAAACACTTTACAACCCTATGCTTATACGCCCTACCCAGCAAGCGGCAAAAAAGTTTACCATGCTTAAGCATTGACATCAATCAAAATTTGATATTTATTTAGAACATAAAAGGTTCGAAATGGTAATCGAAAAAAAGGGGAAACGTATGAAGCAAAAAAGGCAACCAGATACAAGTGTCGCCTGGTACAAGCTTGCTGATCTAATAACGCGAAAAGAACGAGAAAAAGCACTCAACGTTTATAGACTTCTATCACACTCATTTCAAGACCGGGCCTACGCATTACAATTAGAAGGCGATATCTTGTGGTCCCTCGATGACACAAATGCCAGCGAAAAGTACAAACAAGCTGCTTTTTTGTACAAAAAAGAAAAACGATGGGTTAATGCTGCTGCCGTTGGCGAACATCTATTACTACTCCAACCAGAAAACTTCGAACTCTTATCTATCTTAGTTGATCTGTACGCTCAATTAGACTGGCAAGAAAAGTGCTCTGAGCGCCTTGCAGATATATACACACAGCTTGAAAAAGAAGCTGTCGGGACAACACAGGTATTTGACGTTATCAAAGATCTTTCCTCTAGCCATAAAGCATGGATATCACAGATGCTGAAAGAGCATCTTTCTTTTATGCCCAGCACGCTAAAACCCCGCGTCAAAAGGCTTCTTTAACTATTCAGCATAACTGGTTCTCTTTACAGGTTCTCTTTTTTCTTTTCGATCTCTATCTTTCGTTGCTTCTTTCCCAACGCGCACTATATTTACAATTTGTAAAACACGCCTTATCTTCGATCTAATCAATTATATATTTACGTTCAGACCATTTGTTAATACCCTGTAAACCTGATATACTCATACTATCCTGAAAAACTTTAAAATTCAGGCTAAAATAAATGGCTAAAGTAAATGGTAGGTTATATCTAGAACTATGGAGGTTCACATGAAATTGTTACAAAAAGTTTTCATGCTATGCGCAACTATCGCGCTTACGCTCAACATATCGCAGACATCTCAAGCTATGACAATAGCTCCTGAGATTTTTAAAGCACAATGTTCAACAAAATTTGAAAATACATTCAGATACCCTGATACAAAACAACAGCCAAAGTTACTTCCAGGAATACTCACTCCTCGATTACTCAGAATACTCAATTGCTCATTGAAAGACCAAAATACATTGCTTGGTTACTATCAAACAAAAATAAACGAACTACAACAAGCAACAGCATCTGAAACATATTACCAAGGTCTCTTTGACGCATTTTCTACACAACTACAACTTTTTATAAACGATTATCAAGATACACTCAAAAAACTTCTTAACAACCAAGCTCTAATAGAAAGTACGACGCAAATTGGCCAAGCATTTCAAATATTTTTTCAAGAACTCACGAAAATAATACAACAACCAGAAGCCATAACAGAGCTCGTACAAAGTTGCAACGAATTTTTGTATCCTCAAACAGAAGAAGACTTTCTCAATCTTGACGAAGATTCTGAAGACGAAGAAGACACAACAGAGCAACAACATCAGGACAGCACAGAGCAACCAAAACGCACTCGAAGAAACCGCAGACAAGACGGCGTCCTAGTTATTAATGGCAAACAAAAAATAGCCGTTGGACCAACAGGGCAAGTATCTGTCGCATTGCTTCCTGGAAGTAAATCAAACGTTTTTCGCAAAGAGGGAGCATACGTGCAACTTACAGAACTTGACCCAATTACACAGCAAACAGAGAAAAAGCCTCATTGGCTCTGCAAAGCAGCCAAATACGCAAAAGCTCTTAAGCCCGATAAATATACGATAATTCGCCTCGGCATAACAGGATGGGGGCTTATCGGCGTATGGGCGCTTATTCATTTCGGCAATACCCCCGGCAGCTACCCACCGGGCTACTTACCACCATGCTAGCACACACTAATACCTGTAAAAATACAGTACATACAAACGTTTAACTATTTAACCCAAAGGGCAATATTATGAAAACACGTTTCAAACTACTTTACTTTTTATGTCTTGTTTTTCTTGGCAACGTTACACTAGAAATCATAACACCACAAAACATATATGCTATGCAATCAGATGATCCATATGCAGAGTTTACTGACAGCGAAGATGAAGAAGAAGACACAACTGTCGATAGTGCTATCGCAACATTCAAACACGCATTAGATCAAGACCAAAACCCAATTATCGATACGTCTTCAAGCAAAGTCACATTGAATAGTTCTTTTACTACTGCAATAAAATCAGCATTTGATGAAGGCTTACAACCAGTAACCAAAGTTTTCTCTCCTGAGTCACCCTCTAGTTCGTCTCTAGACCCATTCTTAATCGATGCACAAAACGAATACATCTGCCAAACGCTTAATCTTATTTGGGGAAAAATCAAACCAGCATATGACAAGCAAACAAAAACAAAAGCCCGAAAAGAAATCGCCATAAGCACAGAAGCTTTTTTCAAAACATTGGTTGACCCAAATGGGGCCAACAAAGATGCTCTTGCTGCATCTTTAAAAACATTACAGCAAACTATACTCTTAGACTTAGCAATACTAAAAGCACAAAAAGCTGAAACGCTAAAAAAAGCAGCCGAAGCTCGCCAAAGAAAATTAGAAGAACAATTGAAGAAACTAGAAGAAGAGCAAACACAAAAAATTGAGGCCCAGCAAGCTCTTGCAAGCTCAACCAGAGCAGATACGCGATTACTTGCTCTAAAAAATAAACAAGCTCAGAGAAAAATTGTTCTCTACGGAAGAACTCCGAGCAGATAACAAAATCATATTTCTGTATGCACGAAAGAGCCGGGCCTAAATGGCCCGGCTCGTGTTTTTCTTAGTTTCCCACAGCTGCGCCTAAGAAGGCTTGGTGTGGGCTAACATAAACGTCACC
>CAZFHP010000011.1:20511-34844 GCA_964519365.1 uncultured Pseudomonadota bacterium | reverse complement strand
ACGGCATAGCCGTGTGTCCTCCGGGCGATAGCATGTGTAGCCCATTGATCAGGCCTTCTTTCAACCTGTATTACAGCACCCAATCGCTTTTCGCCGTAGCTGTGGGCGCATAAATGAAATGTTCGTGAGGCTAAGAGAATTTGCGAGAAAAGGCGTATCGATAAAATCGATACGCCTTTTCTGTAGGTGTTTTTGTTAGGTATCTTGTACTATGAAATATTTGTTACTGTTGTGCCAATTACTTCAAAGAAAAGTGTTCCTGCTAGTGGACGTCCATTATTATGTGAAGCAGCAATAGTAAGCTGATCTTCTCCCTCTTTGGCAAAGAAGATATTTGTTGGTGTTTTGCCGTCGGTACTGAGAGAAAGAACATTTAGTGATACATCGTTTGCTCCAATAGCATGTTCGACCATGAATGTATTTTCAAAGTTAGATAAATTGTCAGGTATAAATATGAGTCGCGTGAGGACAATTTGGTCGTTTGTCATATCAAATGGTTCAACGGTAATTGTTGCAAGCGTGTGTGCAGATGTTTTGTCTGTTCCAATTGTAACGTCGTCTTTTTGTCCAGATAATTGTTCATCTATGTTCCATGTTCTTGCAGGATTATTGACGGTGCCGTAAAAATTGGCGGTGCCATAAAAGTTTGCAGACCCGGTGACCGTTAAATTTCCTCCAGATATAACCTGAGCTTCGCCAGTTGCATATGAGCCACCTGTAATTATTGATTCCGAGCTTCGTTCTACGCGGCCAGTAATTCGGGTTGTCCCTGTTGTTCGCGTATCACCATGAATTATTGATTCACTGACGCGCATAACGCGTCCAGCTATAGTTGTGCTTCCTGTTGTGTGCGTATCAGCGTGAATAATAGATTTAGCAACACGTGTTAATTGTCCAGCGATAGTAGTGCTGCCGGTTGTATGGGTGTCGGCATGAATAATAGATGGTGCGACACGTGTTAAGCGTCCGGCAATAGTTGTACTGCCAGTTGTATGGGTATCAGCGTGAATAATAGATTTAGCAACACGTGTTAATTGACCTGCAATAACTGTACTGCCTGTGGTATGCGTGTCAGCATGAATAATAGATGGAGCAACACGAGTTATTTGACCTTGAATTGTAGTACTTCCTGTTGTTCGTGTGTCACCATGAATAGTTGATTTACTGTTACGTTCAACTTCACCTGTTATGAGCATTTGCCCATGCAAGCTTGTAGATCCGGTAACCGAAACTTCATCATGAGCGATTGTTGGTGCAAAAATTTCCGAGCTTCCTCCTCGTACAATTTCCCCGTCAAAGAGCATGCCCCCGCCGATGGTAACAACTTGGCTTGCAGGAGCTGGAAGGGCTCGCGAGCCCTCAAAACCTTCAGAGCGTGATGTTGAGCCAACTTTGATTCTGTTAAAGATACCTTCGTCGACGTTGATAGTTACATTTTTTGTTAAAATTAAATCGTTATCAATCGTTGTTACACCGGTAAACGTTGCGTCTCCTGTGAATTCTATTGGGTTAGAAAGAACCCAGGTTTCTTCTGCTCTGTTTGACACAGGAAGTGTTTCAAAATTATCTTTCGTAATGGTACGTGTTGGGTGTGTGTGTGTATAGTCATGAGCTATATTATTAGTGTTGTTATGGGCTATTGGCTCGTGTTTTGTATCATACGTAATGATTGTATTACTGTAGTTATTGTGACAAAGATTTGTGTGTGTTGTCCGTGTTGCTGGCATATTATTGTTGTTATGATGTGCGTATGCTTTGGCAAAACTACTTAAAAAAACAATTACAAGAACAATATATCGAAAAATATAACCATAGCGTCTTATCTGGTTCATTATCCCTCTCCCCCGTAAAAACCATAGATTTTTTCCCCTAATCTCTCATTACTTATGATCGCATAAATATATATATGTTGTTAAGTATTTGGAGCTTTTATTTTGATAATATTGATTTTAATGGGGTGATTGGTTTGCGCTTTATTATGTTGATTTTTCAAATGCGTGAAATATATTGAGCGTTTTTATTTCAGCGCAAGCGTTTCTATTTGTAAGGTTTTTCTCAAAAATAGAGCGATTATGGGTATTTGCTTAAGATAGCCTGAAAGGCGCTAAAAGTGCGTGACATTTGGTGAAATATGTGTTATGGTAAATTTTCAGTGTGAAATTAATGAATTAAGCTTTGAGGGGGTATATTGGGATGATAGATCGTCAGGATACCAAAAAAAACAAGAAAAATGCCAAAACGCCAGCTAAGGCGTGTAAACAAGCGTGTAAAGATCACGAAAAGGGCGTCATTCGTATTATTGGAGCTCGCGAGCATAATCTCAGGTCCGTTAATATCGATATTCCAAAAGAAAAGCTTGTTGTTATAACCGGCCCGTCTGGGTCAGGTAAGAGTTCGTTGGCGCTCGATACGCTTTATGCAGAGGGGCAACGGCGCTATGTTGAGTCGCTATCGTCTTATGCCAGGCAGTTTCTGGGTATATCAAAGCGTTCAGATGTCGAGAAAATCGAAGGCTTATGCCCAGCCATAGCTATCGACCAGAAAACAGTTGGGTATAATCCACGGTCGACAGTTGGCACGATTACAGAGATTTATGATTATTTGCGTGTGTTGTTTGCCCGTGTGGGTACGCCACATTGTCCGTCTTGTGATATGGTTATTCGGGCTGAGTCGCCTGAACGTATAACGCGTATGATTCAGGCTAAATTTAATAAACGAGAGATTACGATAGCTGCGCCGATAGCAGTACAAAAGAAGGGGGAGTTTGTTAAAGATCTTGAGAGATTCTTTCACAAGGGCTATTATCGATTTTTAATCGATGGCAAAATCTATCGCTTTCGAAACGAACAAGAGATTGAAAATCTAAATCTAAAGAAACACGTTAAGCATGATATTAGCGTGTTAATCGATAAACTCGAAGTTGGTTCTGGGGATAAAGTTCGGTTGCAAGAAGCGATTGAAAAAGCGTTTAAACTTAATGGGGGCTTGTGTAATGTTATTCATGACGAATATAACGAGAAAAGCAAAAATAAAACGACGAGTAACGTGCAAACATATTCGTCGCATCGTATTTGTGTTGCCTGTGTAAAGTCGTTTCCAGAAATAGAGCCCAGGTTTTTTTCGTTTAACTCTCCTGTTGGCGCTTGTAAAAACTGTCACGGTTTAGGGTTTACATACGAATCTGGTTGTTCTGATGATGAAGCTCAGTCGTTTTACTTACGCTTTAATCACTATGAACGAACGTGTGATTACTGTCAGGGAAAGAGATTAAACGACGAAGCTCTCGCTGTTAAAGTTGGGGGGCAGAATATTCATGATTTTTGTTCGATGTCGATTGGGAACTTATTAGCGTTTTGCAAAAGTTTAGTTTTTGATTTAGAGCACAAAGATATTGCGGCGCCGCTTATGCGTGAAATTATAAGTAGGCTTACGTTTTTGCATAACGTTGGTCTAACGTATTTAACGTTAGGGCGAACAGCCAGGACGCTTTCTGGTGGCGAGGGCCAGCGGATACGTTTAGCAACACAAATTGGGTCAAGCTTAAGTGGGATTGTGTATATCTTAGACGAGCCAAGTATTGGCTTGCATCAAAGAGATAACGATCGATTAATAAATACGCTTAAGTTATTACGAGACCAGGGTAACACCGTAGTTGTAGTCGAACATGATATGGATATGATACGATCTGCTGATCACTTGATTGATATGGGGCCGGAAGCCGGTATTCTTGGCGGTACAGTAACAGCCAAAGGGACGCCTGACGAGCTTGCTCGTGATAGAGATTCTTTAACAGGCGCATATATTTCTGGTAGGCGCTCGATTGATATGCCTGATAAGCGACGTTCTGCTCGTGCGTTTATTACGCTTAAGGGCGCGACTGCAAATAACTTACAGAATATTGACGTCAAGTTTCCCGTCGGTATTTTTAGCGCAGTCTCTGGTGTTTCAGGGTCAGGAAAGAGTTCTCTTGTTATGCAGACGCTTGCGCCTGCGTTACGGCAGTATTTTAGCTTCGGTTATTCGATTGGTAAAAATTTTGAAGAACTTGAGGGTATCGAAAATATTAAAAACGTAGTTATGGTTGACCAGAGCCCGATTGGGCGTACGCCCCGTTCTAATCCTGCTACGTACCTGGGCATTTTTGATCAAATACGTGCTTTATATGCGAGCTTGCCTGAAAGTAATGCCCGAGGTTATAAAGTAGGGCGCTTTAGTTTTAACGTTGCAGATGGTCGATGCTTTGAATGTAAAGGTGACGGGCAAAATAAAATATCGATGCACTTTCTTGAAGACGTTGTTGTCACTTGTAAATCTTGTAAAGGCAAACGCTATAACGCACAAACGCTTGAGATAGTTTATAAAGGCAAAAATATTTACGATATTTTAAATATGTCTGTACGTGAAGCACGAGATTTTTTTGCGACGTTTCCAAGATTAAAAAAACGTTTAGATTTGTTATGTGACGTTGGGCTTGATTATATCAAGCTCGGTCAATCGTCGACGACGCTTTCTGGTGGCGAGGCACAACGAGTTAAGCTTGTTAACGAGCTTGCCAAGCGTGATCGTAATACGATGTATATTCTCGACGAGCCGACTACTGGGTTACACAGTTGTGATGTCGATAGATTGTTGCAAGTTTTGAATAAACTTGTTGATCGTGGGAATTCTGTTCTTGTGATCGAACATAATCTGGACGTCTTAAAATCTGTCGATTATCTTATCGATATTGGTCCTGAAGGTGGCGATGATGGCGGGCTTGTTGTTGCAACTGGTACGCCTGAAGAGGTTTGTGAAGAAAAGTATAGCTTAACAGGCCAATATCTCAAGAAAATTTTGTAGGTTGCAACTTGACTTGTTTATAATAAAAGTATTACACTATTACAGTATTACTGTAAGAATTCTAGTGATCAATTGACAGTAAGGGGGATAGATGTCTTCATCAAAGCTAACGACGAAATTTCAAACAACGATTCCACAAGAAGTGCGATCCTTGCTTAAGCTTAAAGTAGGAGATCGAATTGTTTTTGAAATAACAGAAGATAAGCATGTTAAAATTAGGAAAGCTACGCCTGTTGATCTTGCATACTTAAAATCTTTAGAGTCGACTTTAGACGAATGGAATTCTGAATTTGATGAGGAAGATTGCAGTGATTTATGAGTCATTTGATATTGTAGTTGTTCCTTTTCCATTTACAGATTTTTCGTGTTCAAAAAAACGTCCAGCGATTATTCTTTCGTCTCATGAATACTTTTTATTCTTAGGAAAATTGGCGTTTTAGGTTTAGCTGATCAAAGGGCTTTTAGAAAAACATTTAGATCTATTTTTGATTTGGTTATGTAACGAGAGCTTGCTTAAGCAAGCTCTCGCTTACGAATAAGTTTTTGTATTATTTCCCACAGCACTTTTTGTATTTTTTCCCAGACCCACAAGGACATGGGTCATTTCGACCAACTTTAGGGGCTGCGCGACGGATTGTTGCGGCGTCTGATGGTCCAGAAATATCGCCGCCAACTTGTAACGATGCCATTTCTTTTTCTTTTTGTTTTTCGATTTCATGAATACTTGCCACACTAAAATCATCTGGGCGCATTTTAAAGATTCGATGGACGATATCCCAGGTGATTTGTCCCATCATTGATTCGAATTCAAAAAACGATTCTTTTTTGTACTCGATAAGAGGGTTTTTTTGGCCATAGCCTCGCAAGCCGATGCCTTCTTTAAGATGATCCAAATTTTGCAAGTGACGTTTCCATGCTTGGTCGACAGTTTCAAGAAGAAGCCATTTTTCAGCTTCGTTAATGACATCTTCAGGCATTGTGTTGCGATATTGATCATATTGATAGACAAGAAATTCAACAATTGCTCCTTGTAACTCTCCTGCCGGCTGGCCGGCTATTTTAATGTCTTGTTCAAAGTCACATCGATCTATATTTGTAAGGCGACCAAGAGAGTTGAAAATTTCTGCTAACGCTTCGTCTGTACATTGTCTTTGTTGTGGGCAGTGAATAGCAAAAAGCCTGTGTGTGACATCGGCGATCATGTCGCGTACGAGCCCTTTAATTTGATCTTCACCTTCTAGGATCTCGTGGCGATAGCGATAGATAATTGTTCGTTGTTGATTTAAAACGTCATCATATTCAAGCAAATGCTTTCGAACATCAAAGTTATTTTTTTCTACTTTTTCCTGAGCTTTTTCAATGCTTCTGCTAACCATACGGTGCTCAATACTTTCACCTTCTTTCATGCCGATGCGCGCCATCGTTTTTTTCAATTTCTCCCCACCAAAAATGCGCATGAGGTCGTCTTCGAGCGAGATATAAAATTTTGATGATCCCGCGTCACCTTGCCGGCCAGCTCGTCCTCGTAATTGATTATCGATACGTCTACTTTCATGGCGTTCTGTACCGATAATACGCAAGCCGCCGGCTTCGATTACCCCGTCACCCAATTTTATATCTGTTCCTCGACCGGCCATATTTGTTGCGATAGTTATTTTCCCTGGGCTTCCTGCTTCTTCGACTATTTCGGCTTCTCGTTCGTGTTGCTTTGCATTAAGAACGTTATGCTTGTAGCCATCTTGTGTAAGCAAATAACTCAAATGCTCAGATGCTTCAATCGAGATTGTTCCAACCAACACTGGTTGCCCACGATCTTGACAGTTACGAATGTCGTCAATGACAGCGTTATATTTATCACGTGCGGTTAAATAAATTGCATCTTGTTGATCGTCTCTGACCATCGGTTTGTTTGTTGGAACAGTAATAACGGCAAGTTTGTAAATTTTGTGAAATTCACCGGCTTCAGTTTGTGCAGTACCGGTCATACCGGAAAGTTTAGTGTAAAGTCTAAAATAATTTTGAAGAGTAATCGATGCAAGGGTTTGGCTTTCTCGTTCAATGTCAACGCCTTCTTTTGCTTCAAGGGCTTGATGAAGTCCATCACTATAGCGGCGTCCCGATAAGATTCGTCCTGTAAAGTCGTCAACGATCAATACTTCTCCATCACGTACGACATAGTCAACATCGTTCTTAAAAATCGTATGAGCTCGTAATGCTTGTGTAACATGATGAAGGCGAAGAATATTTTCTGGGGCATAGAGATTAGAAATCTTCAAAATATGCTCAATTTTGTCGATGCCTGGTTCTGTTAATTGTACAGATTTTTCTTTTTCATCAATTTCGTAATCGTCTTTTTTCAAGTGTAATATGGCTTTGTCTGCGATTCCGTACAAATTTGTTTCTTTGTCGCTAGAACCAGAAATAATTAATGGTGTTCGAGCCTCGTCAATCAAGATCGAGTCAACTTCGTCAACTATAGCAAAAGACAACTCTCTTTGGACGTAATCATCAAGATTAAACTTCATATTGTCACGAAGATAGTCAAACCCGAACTCGTTGTTTGTTCCATAGGTAAGATCTGCTGCATAGGCTTTTTTGCGTTGATCATCGCTCATATGATTTTGGATAGCACCAACTTCTAACCCAAGATGCTTATAAATAGCACTCATCCATTCAGCGTCACGGCGAGCCAGATAATCGTTTACTGTAACTAAATGGCCTCCTTTACCTGATAAAGCGTTAAGATATAATGGTAATGTTGCAGCAAGTGTTTTACCTTCACCTGTTTTCATTTCAATAATTTTACCTTCAAAAAGAACAATTCCACCAATAAGCTGCACATCAAAGTGGCGCATGTTTAGTTTTCGTTTTCCTGTTTCTCGAACGACAGCAAAAGCCTCTGGTAAAAGAGAATCTAATGTTTCACCATGTGAAAAGCGCTCTCTAAATAGATTTGTTTGTTCTGTTAATTCTGTATCCGAGAGTTGGGATATCTTTGGTTCTAAGCTATTAATCTTTTCGATTAACGGTTGAATTCGTTTCAATTCGCGGTCGTTTTTTGTTCCAAAAAATTTAGCGAGTACCTTTGTAATCATAGTAATCCCTTAGCATAACGCACAATTTAAATATTTTATTTTTCTAAAAATATCATACGATCAATACAATCATAAATATTTTAACGAGATTTAACTCTTTTGGCTAATTAAGCGGCTAATTAAGCGATACTTTTTGTTCTTGAATATTGAATGTGTAATAGTAATCGTTCTTTTTCTTTATGTTCACGGATAAATTAGTCTGATCACAATTTTCTTGTAGTTGTTTGTGATAGCGTATGATTGTTGGGATAAAAATAAAAATGGGAAATGGGTATGTTGAGAGTTCTGGTCTATATAAAAACCGTGATCCCATGCCCCAAAACCAAAATTCATGATGCCCAGGAGCTTTTCCATCAATGCGCATTTCTATTTGTACAAGATTGTCTGGTAACGTTAGCCCTGTTTTTTCTTGGGTGAAATATCTATCAGAAGCATCATCTTGTGTTGATACAATATCGATAATTTGGACAAAATCTTTGGGTGAAAAAACGTTATAGATTTTTTTGAACACAGGTGAATAAATAAATTTTGCTGTTTCACTTTGAATCGGAGTTGCAAGTAAAACAACCTGGTCAACAGATAAGTTTTGCTGAAAAATCTTTTCTGCATGAGCTAAATTAAGTACAACGTTGCCTCCGTGGCTATGTGCAAGAATAATTACTTTGAGTTCATGATTTTTATCAAGTTTTTGTGTGAGCGCTTTTATCTCTTGTGTAAGATGATGATATAATCGATGCCCCCATATTTTTCGGTGAGATTGATCTAATCGCCCACTCCAGCCAAACGTATAAAAAGAATATTTTGTATGATAGTCATCAAATGATTCTTGGCAAACGCTTTTGTATGCTTGAGCAAATTGTTGGTTAAGCGTCATGTTTTTAATTCGATTATTGTTTTCTGATAGATACGGGTCAAGTTCTGGGTCTTTAATTTTATGCAGACCGTCAGCTCCTGCGGGTTGCCCACAAAATTTTTCTTTCAAATCATCTAAGTAGCATTGATAGAAGCTTTTTTTAAGAGACTTTCTTTGGGATAAATACGTATGAAGAGTTGAACCAAAACTTTGGATTGATGGGACAGGAAACACTGTTCCGTGAACAAATACAACCATGACATGTGTTTGTTTTTGTTCATATGTTTTTTGTCCTGTTAGGTTTTGATTTTTTGTGGGTTCTGTTTCTGGGACTTTATATTCCCATGTTTGTTCAAGTTTATTTTGATTTATACTTTTATATTGTGCGAGTGCAGGTTCTTGTTTATTAAGTTCTTCAGGTTCTGTATGAACAACACATGCTGTGTAATGTTTTGAAAAATTACGAACAACGTCTTCGCTGTCTTCCCGTGCACATCCGGCAAAAAAACAAAGGGATAATAAAAATACGATAAGGGGAACTTGAAAAAATTTTTTACAGTCCATATTATGCCATATCGCCCTTCACATAACGGTTTTTAACAATATACTTTTGTTATGTTCATGTGCAGAAATTATATTTTAGCATGTTCCAAAAATTATGATACCCCCAAAAATTTTTTTTTGCACGTTTGTATTTTGTGTGTTTGCGTGTGTATAGCACGAAGGCCCCTGGTTACAGGGGCCTTAATATTTTTAACGTGTAATGTTATGTTATTGTATTACGCTCTTGCAAAATAAAGATTTCTTTGCCTTGATTCTTCGTCTTGAATAAGCTTCCAAACGGGGTCTGTTTTTTTGCCTGTTGTATCATGTTCTTGAAGTTCTTGAAGTTCTTGAAGTTCTTGAAGTTCTTGAAGTTCTTGAAGCTCTTGGAGCCTTGGGTCGAAAGCTTCTTCTATCAGATCAATTAATTTTTTGAAACAGTGATTTCTGAAATGGCAATCGCAATTAATTGTTGAATCTTGATGAAAGACACAATGGCGAATATTTGTTTCTGCAAAAAGAGCTATCTCTGGGCTTGACGCAAAAATTCTTAATCCAAAAAATCCTGAGCCAAGAAGTGTAGAAACAACTTCGTAATAATCTCGTCCTGAGCCTGAACCAAAAGTGAGATATCCGTTAACTGCTGCAAGTAATGGGTTTTTCGAAACATCTAAAGTATTTGGATCAGCCTTGTGATCAAGTAATAATTGCACTAACTCTGAATAACCCCAATAAGCGGCGATTTGTAAGGGATATTCACCAAGGCTGTTTTGCATATTTGGATCAGCTTTTTGTTTCAAAAAGCGTTTAACTATTATATACTTTGCATCAGGATTCAATTTGTTGGCTGGTGCATTTAATATCATTGTTAAAGGGGTTTCTCCAGTTTCGAGTATAATATTGTGATCTGGAGTTCTGTCTTTCGCGATAAATTGTACGGCGCGTACAATTCCGTGAGCAATGCCTGAAGCTACTGTTTGGGTAACATTCCAAGCGGAGCTCCATCGGCTTGCAGGAGCATCGGTCGTACTTGTTGTAGTAGTTGTATTAGTTTCTCTCTTTGGCGTTGGCGTAGAGTCGACCATGTCGGCACACATGTTACAAGAAAAAGCGATTCCCAAAAATAAAGCGATTAATTGTTTTCTAAAATTATTCATGATATAACCTCCAAAACGTAAATTAAATTCGAATTATACTTTTTGTGCGAATTTATCGACTGTTTAGGCTCCATTTTGTATCTTTAAACTAAGCATAGCAGGCGTAAAAATAATGTCAAGTAGTAATTCGCGCAGGGCTGTGTGTTGAATATGTTGTCCTGTCGGGGCAATTGTTAGTATGGGGTTGTAAAGTGTTGCGAGCAGGCGTTTTTAAGAAGTATCGTGTTGTTAGGTGTCGAATAATCGTGAATATGACATAATTTTATGCGAAAAATAACGGAATAGAGGCATTCTTGCAATATTGATACTGCTTGCTATAATGCGGGCACAGTTTTTTGTGTTTTCTAAAAAATCTAATTTTTATGTAATGTGCTTTTTTGAAGGGGCAACGTCTATGTTTAGCGGTAGGGTTTCTTTCAAAACGGGTGGGGCACTATTTTCTTTAATGGTTTTTCTTTTAAGCGCGTCTGTGTTTTCAATGGCACCTGCTGGCGGTGGCGGCAATAGGGCTGGCGGTGGGGGGAACATGTTTAATGACATGATGTTTCGAAATATGGGATTTATGGACAAAGGGACGATGCGATTGATGGGGAAGTTCCAAACGATTAGCTATCTTGATGAAAGAATTGCAGAGTTGGTGAATCAGCCAGATAAACGAGCCCTTTATGATGAATTAGTAGAACATCGTAATGCGTTATTAAGCCCAAGCGCTTTAGGAACAGTACTTGCTCGAGGGCTTGCTGGTTCGCAGTGGGAAGATGTATTGTATAATAAACCTATCAAAAACCCCGTTCAGGGGCTTGTTGATGGGCTAACTGCTCGAGGTTCACAAGCATTAGGTGATGTTTTAGGTAACCGCATGAAACAGACGGCAGAAGATGTTGTTGGAGGGGCATGGGATCATGTTTGGGGTATGATCGTTGACGTATGGAATATTATCTGTTCAGATCTTTTTCATGATGGCAAAGAAGCCTTTAAGCAAGAATTTCTTGATGGGTTACAGAAAGTAATACGGCAATCGTTTGATGATATTGAAAGAATGATGAAAGACGGGTTGAAAGATAGTTTGCGTGGTCGTGACATGACGTTACGTAAGTTTGATTTTGGTTCTGGTCAAAAAGATGATGATGTAATCGATGACGAGAAAAAAGAAGAAAGCAATTCAAGTGACGAAAATAAAATAGCATATAATGCATGGGAAGATCTTTTCGTTGGCTATGCCGCTCAGTTTGATCGTTTCATTCAAGAAATTGAGCGTCGTAGTGATTATTATGATGACGATGCTATGATTGTGTTTTATTCGCAGCAAATAAAAAAACGATTACTTGATTTTAGTAATGTTCTTTTACGCGTAAAGTCTTTACATGATCTCTCTGTTGCTTTTGATTCGAATAAAGCGATTATCCCAGCGATAAAGAAAAATATTGATAATATGTTTAAACGCTTGCAAGATGAGATTAAGCCTCGCTCTTATGCCTCTAAGCAGCCAGGTGTCGTTGATCCGTTTGATCGAAATGCAAATAATAAGTATGGCTTAAATGATTACATGTATAATCATGATAGTTATACTGATGATTCACCGTATTCATTTAATGGGAACACATATTAATGTATTTGCGAGTTTTTTATAGCGTATGCTTTTGTCTTGTTATCCCGTGCCTGGGTTTTGGAACCAGCAATACTCCAGAGATTTCAAAAATAACGCTTGAGCGACCATCAATAGAGCGTATCATGAAAAGAAAAGCATTTTTTGAACAAGAGATAAGTTATGCAAATCACATGCGTCTTACAGGGTGGGTTCTTGGTGGAACATGCGCTGTTGGTCTTGTCAGCTATATTATTTACTCGCTTGTTTCTGAAAATAATAGTACGCACAATAGTAACACAGGAAATAATGCTTTATCTCAGGCTGAACGCGATCGTGTTCGTGATTTATACGAAAATGTGAAACTTGAACAATGGGAGCGTTATAAAAAAGATTACTGTACGTTTTGGGGACGGGCAACGCGTGGAGTAAATGATGGTATTGTTTTTGGTTTAGCATCGGTTGTTGTTGGCATTATTTTTGGGTTATGCACTCAGGCAAAAGATGGTGCTTCACATACGTTTAAAGAGATATTTGGGCAGAGTGATCATGATTGTTTTAAGCGATTGCAGGGGCTTTTGTCTCGAGAGACCCAAAAATTAGCCTACTCGTTACAAGAGTTTATGCGGGGAGTTGTTCAAGAAGCAGCTCGAGAAGAAAATACTCGAAAGCACTATGTAAAGTTTAAAGATTATTTTTGTGCTGATCTTGTAACGGATTATCACACGTTGCTTTATGCGTCTCAAGATTTGATAGCTTTAATGTTAGCTGTTGTGGGACAAAACGAGTCTCTTGGTGCGCAGAGTTTAGAGCTTTGTAATGTGCTGAGCGAATTTGCAGGTTTTCTTGAACGTATTATACAGGGGGATATGTTTAAGGAGCATTGTGTAGAAGCAGAACAAGCCCTTGTTGTTGGGCACTTTAAAAAGCTTTCAGTAACAATTACTCGATTTGTTGCTACAGTTGGGGGAACGCTTTATGGTCAGTCTGTATAAAAAATATCAAAAGCTTTTTGTCTCGTGTATGTTTTTTTTGAGCATGTCTTGCATGTATGCTTTAGATGCAAAACAAGAAGAAATATTTTCTGACCAGATGCTTGAACTTTTTACTGATCCTGTGTTTGAAAAATATATGCACAGTGATATGCATATGAAACAGATACGTTTTCATGATAACTTAGCTGATAATTTTGCAGATAGAGCAAGCATGCGAACAGAACACCAAAAACAAAAATCGCGTATTTTTTATGATCAGTACTTATCGAAATATTATCCCAAAGTATTTGTTATTCGGGAGTGCTTTTTTGAAAATATGACGCCCAAACAAATTGCGCAAGCGTTGTCTGACATTGTTATGGTTTTTTCAGAAGAAACATGGTTTTACTTTGTTGATAAAGCTAAAGATTTTAAAATTACGCACTACTGGGAATACGTTGTTGATCAATGTAGCCTGATTAGTGAGTTTTTGACGAAAGCTCGTGTTGACCTTGATACGCTTAATGTTTCATATCCAGAAGAATGTGACGATGATTATAATCGCCATTATTTAGATGGTTTTGCTATGAATAAACCAGGGTCTCAGAATATGAAAAGCAAAAATTTATTTTCGTATTTGTGTGATACTAGCCATACGATAGTCTATGATTTTTATGCACTTTGCTTTGATTATGTTATTAAGCTTTTTAACGAGGGGATAAATCTGAAAGAGGTTGCTCCTGTTCAGAAATATCTTTATGAGCTTGAATTTATTATGGGGAAGCTACGAAAAAGTTCTTACGAAGAGCAATATCAAGAATCTGTAAAAACATGTAAAGAACTTATAGTGTTGCTTAAAAACAAATGTGGAGTTGACGATACTCAAACGATCGATGACTTGTGTGGCGATGATGACCAAATGCGCAGAATGCTTAAAGAATCGTATGAGCTTAATGGGGATATGTTTTAATGGTTTTTTTTAATTCCGAAAGAATTGTTTGGTGTGAACCTTTTTACAAACTCACGCTGTCGTTTAGGTAGGGGCTGAAGTCTGCCATTTTAAATCCCGAAGGGATTGTTGGTGTTTAGCTCATGGCAAGGCTTCTTGTTGAAATCCCGAAGGGGTTGTAGTTGTTTAGCCCATTGCAAGGCTTCTTGTTGAAATCCCGAAGGGATTGTAGTTGTTTAGCCCATTGCAAGGCTTCTTGTTGAAATCCCGAAGGGATTGTAGGTGTTTAGCCCATTGCAAGGCTTCTTGTTGAAATCCCGAAGGGATTGTAGTTGTTT
>CAZFHP010000011.1:19671-20411 GCA_964519365.1 uncultured Pseudomonadota bacterium | reverse complement strand
TTCTTGTTGAAATCCCGAAGGGATTGTAGTTGTTTAGCCCATTGCAAGGCTTCTTAGCCGCAGCTGTGGGAATTGTTTATTTAAAATCATCCGCCCCTGAGGGGGCGGTGCATGTGTGTAATTTTGATTTTTATAAAGCAAGGACTAAATGTGAGTCATTCTTATTCAAATTTACTTTGCCATTGTGTTTGGAGTACGAAGGATAGGCAAAAATTTCTTTCATCACCGATATTTAATAATCGAATATACAAGTATATTGGTGGAATTATAAAGAATGAGAATGGATCTTTGATTGAAATCGGTGGAATGTCTGATCATATACATTTATTTTTTTTAATAAAGCCAAATGTTGCATTGGCAAGTTTAATGCGGGTTGTTAAATCTAAATCATCAAAGTTTATTCGAGAAAATCAATTGGCCTGTCAAACGTTTGCTTGGCAGCCTGGATATGGGGCTTTTTCTGTGAGTGTATCTCAGTTTGATACTGTTGTTCGTTACATCAAAAATCAAAAAGAGCATCATAAAGTGTGTTCATTTGAAGAAGAATATTTGAAATTGTTAGACAAACATGGAATTGTTTATGCGAAACAATATGTTTTTTAAAAGCGCCGCCCCAAGGGGGCGGAACGGTGGTGGCGGAGCTATTCCCACAGCTGCGGCTAAGAAGCCTTGCAATGGGCTAAAACCCGACAATCCCTTTGGGATTTTAAAAATTAAATTAACGCTGCAACGCTATGTGA
>CAZFHP010000011.1:0-19571 GCA_964519365.1 uncultured Pseudomonadota bacterium | reverse complement strand
TTTCGCTGCAACGCTATGTGATTTCGCTGCAACGCTATGTGATTTCGCTGCAACGCTATGTGATTTCGCTGCAACGGTTTGTGATTTCGCTACAATGTTTCGTGGTTTTTTTTGCTCGTGTATTTTTATATCTATTGCTTGTGCAACATGTTTTTTCGAGTGTATGTTCTGCTGCGTGTGATAAAAATTTTGATAAAAATTTTATTAAAAGTTTTGTTGATCATTATGAGTTTAGCCCTGAAGGTCGTTACACACATGAATATCACCCATTTCTGTTAGACCGTACATCAAAAAGCTTGCAAATACTTGAAAATTCACTGCAGGCGTCAGGCTTTACGGTTTCTGGGCGCAGTGTCATTTTTGGATATGAAGAAAACGCAGTTCCGTCGTATTACACAGACTATAAGAAAGCGATGATTCGTGATGAAGCATGTGTATTAAATGATATTGGGTGGTCGCTTAGATTACATAATCGTTTTGGCGTAATATCTGGTTTTTTGTTTAAAGATATCGATATGTTTGCCGGCAAGGGGCCATCTGTTTTTAAACATATTGATGCACACACCGTCCCGTTGTTTGACGATAGAGCTATTATCTTTCAGGAGCATGCTTTTGGGGAAGCTTTAGGTTTAATGGACGATGCTTATATGCGTGTAATGGAAGGTGTTGCCAAGCATGATATGCATTGTGTTTTAGGATGGCTTACCAAATTTTGGAAAATACTGTACAAAGACGCTCTTAAAGTTGGGAATAATCAGGTTGCAGGGACGCAAGATATTCTTTTTTCTATTGCGTATGCAACGCATCTGATGAATGCTCGTATGCCGATTGATTCGTATTTTATTGGTCCTGATATTACGTATCCAATAGAAACGTTTGTTAAACAAAATAAAGAAGTAACCAGGCATGCCCAATCGTTTGTGAAAATGTTTGCTCGAAAACTTAAGCCTGTAGACAAGAAATCGACGGCATATATTTTTTGTAGCTATGTAGACGGGGTTGGTAAAAGTACCATGCTGGGTAATATCAAAAACTGGATGAAATATGGTGATGATATTGATCGGTTTGAGCATGTTGATAATTCATCGTCACAATTGGCCGAAGTTTTTCAGTTTGATCAAAACGTGTATATTGCAGACTTGCCGGCTCAGGTAAGTCATTTTACATATAAGCCTGACGGGCTTGTTTATGTAGATGTTCAAACAGAAGTAAGCTCAGAGATATTACGTGAATTAAGAACATATGTTTGTGAGAATCAAGAAGATATTATTGCACAGTTTGAGCATGACCAGCAAACGGTTTTTGATCTGATTAAAAAAGATGGCTATCTGTGTGATGCTTTTTATGATACGCATAACCCTGCGTATGCATTTATAAAAAATCTATTTTTGCTTAAACGCGTACATGACAATCGTTGGATAGCGTTTACACATAACAATACGTATTATCTTTTTAATCGAAAAGATTCTAAAAATATTAGAGTTATGACGACACTGTCTCAAGTAAAATCTGAAGGTTTAAAAAATATTGAATCAGAACAGATGCTTTTCTTTGATGGTATTCGTTTTCCTTCGCCGTATCAATTTTTTTTAGAAGATCTTATTGCAAAACTTAAAAAAAATCATGTTGAGAATATCGTTTTTGTTGATTTTTTAAGTATGTATCCACGGTCATCTCGGGAAAATGTCAGAATTAATTATCTGCTTCAACAGATGGCATTACTTGATACACAGTTTGATATTGCACATAGTGCCTATAGAAATTTTGTCAGCGGGGGAGAGCTTTTATATTATTTGCAAAATCAAAAGACCGTGCGGAATGTTTTTACGGCGTTTGAGCTTGAAACATTTGTTCGGCTTATTTTGTGTACATTAATTGTTGATAGAAAAGCAGGTGATATTACCGGCATTGATATGCAGGCCCTTACAGAGCACATTCAGAAAAAGCTCAAAGCTATGGGGGCTGACATCCGAGAGTATGCGTGTTCTTGTGTGCAACAAAAAATAATTCAAGAGCGAGCGTATTTAGAAAAGTTATATGGACTGTATAAATCTTTTGTTAATATTCAGCAGCTTTCTTTTGATAAAATCTGTGCATACTCAGAATTATTGCAAGAGCTATTTACGCAAAAAATTGAGAATACTCGATTGAATGGGTTATGGGATAGCAAAGGGGATGCAATTGGAAAACCAACAACGTTACATAATGGCCAGTGCGATAATAAGTATCTTATGACAGATGAAAATAATATTCTTCGTCTGTGTTATTCATTTTCACCTGCATGTAAAAGTGAGCTTTTGTTAACCCCATTTTTGCGTATGACGCGTGCGAATTGGTATGCGTCTTTGTCTAATCTTTTATATGGAGGGCAAATAACTTCATATGGAAAACTGGAAGTGCATGACGAACGTTTTTGTGTGCCCCCATTATTAGTGCAAAAGCAAAACGACCAGACAGTTAATGTTCTACAGCATACTTTTGATTCTTGGGATGGAAAGATTCCGAGTTTAGACAAACGATTAAGGCGCTTATTTAAACTTGTGAGCAAGAGTTCATACGGAGAGTTTCAAGACAAAGCGTATCGCCTTGATTGGGATTGCCAAGCGTCACATACAGGTATTTTTGCTTTTGATTGTGATTGTTCCAAAAAAGATGACATGCGTGATATGTATTATGGGCATGGGAGTTTTCCTATTGTGACCAAAATAGTTCAGAAATATCAAAAAGATCACGGTGCATCAAAAGTAATCCCAACAAGTGAATTATACGAAAAGCTTTGTGACAGTGTTAGCTGGGAGCAAGAACAGAAAAAGCTTGAGCGAGATGCGCATAAAAACGGTTTTTTGCCAATTTTTGGTGTTCAGTCTAAACATGCGCATAAGAAATCGTCAAAGTCACATGCGAGTCATAAGACAAGTGGGAATCATAAGATAAGCAAAAAACAGAAGAAAAAACAAAAAAGTATTTTCTTGGCTTTGCCTGAACAGCGCGAAGGGGCTCGGTTATTAGTACGATTACTTGCAACGCTTGAAATGATCGCAAAAGATCCGTGCGCTGATATTGCCGTACGTGATGGCAATCGTGAAGATTTTAACGCAGCTATTTTATTACTCGAAAAAGTAACGCTTCCAAAATATTACGGGATCTTATTCAAAGATGATCTTTTTTATGATTACGATACGGTTCAACCGTATCCGTCATGGGATTTTTGGGAAGATCTAGAAAATTAAAATAGGGCCCGGTTCGGGCCCTATTTTGAAATAATTCTTTTCGTGACGAAATCTTATGACGGCGTATTTATTGGCGCCGGTATTTGTATAAATTCGTTTTTGCGTTGAACAAATCGCGCACCGTTTGCGTAGCGAGTTTGAGCCAAAGCACGTCTTCGCTTCCAACCGGCTGTACTTGTATGACTGTAAAGAATTCTTCCTGCTTTGCCATAGAGTGTTTGATCGATGGCAAAGAAAAGATCTTCAAGCGTTGGGTCGTCACCTAATGGTGTAAGCGCTACCCATGTTGTCGAAACAGTTGTTGTCGCTGGCAGGCCAATATTATTAATCGTTACAATTGTTAGCTCATATGCTTTTCCTGATGTATCAAGTGCGTAGGTTTTGCTTCCGTCACACAAAGCTGTGATAGAAATAAAATCTGCTATTCCAGATGCCGTTACTTGAACCCATTCATGGCCATCAAAAAAGTGTAGCGTGTTATCTGACTTAACGCCCCAGTACGTGTTCCCCAAACGCCTGACGATTTTAAGCATCTGTATTGTTGTTGGGACTGGGTCAAAGACGTCGCCTGTTGTAAATGGATCACATTGGCCTTCGACTTTTAAGACGATATTAGGACGAACGGCTATGCCATAGGTAAACGGGATAGAAGCACAGTCGATTGTTGGTGATGCATCAAGGCCATATAGCGATAAAACAGGGATTATACTGCTAAACACAGCAGGTGCTCCGAGCATAAAAGCTCCCGTTGGCCCTTGTGCACATGTTTGAATAACAATATTGCTGACACCGTCCCATTCAAATGGTATGCCTGTGTGAAGTCTCCAGCCTCCTGTCGTAAATAAAAATGGGCTACTTGTATGAAAAGCACTTAACCCTGTAACACCTGTTGGAGCTGTTGGGACGATATCGTTGAGCGCTGTATGGCCGAGTGCTATCTTGAAAGACGTAAGTGTGTTCGCTGGAAACGTTCCAAAGATATTTAAGTAAATTGCAGAAATATAGTCTCCTGCTTGTATGCCAAGCGAATCTAATTCGCTTTTGTAAATAAGAAATTGGGTTCGACGGCTTGGTTCACTAAATGCATAACCATATGGGTAAAGTCCAGCGTATGACTCGGTTCCAATTTGGCCATAATATGTACATGGTGCTTGTTCATAGCAGTCTCGAGTTTTGCTTTTTATGAGGCTATTTTGTATAGAGATATGTTCAGGAATATTTAGGCAAAACGGTTTAGGAGTCGGCCCAGGAATAGTAATTGGATCGACAATTTCTATATCTTCTGCAAAAAGAGTATGTGTTAAAAAGACAAGTACAAACAGAAGTTTGTTACATATTTTTTTCATGATTTTTCCCAAAATAAAACATACAAAAGTTTAGTGTAAAGATATAGCTCTTGAAGCGAACGTTCGAATATGTTTCCAGTGTGAGCCTTCAAGTTGGTACAAATTTTTGTTAGTACAATCAAGAGCAAAGAGTATGTTGCCAGATAGTGTAATCTGGTCAAGTTCGATATCTGTTTTTTCTAATGGGTATGCATCCCATATAATAGGTTCACTTGTATCATCACTCGCATCAACGGCCGTGTACAGTTTGCCATTAGTGTTAAGGGCATACATAAGGCCATTTGGTGCGGCAGTAATACTCTTTAAGCGTGGCGCCCCTTTTGTTTTTTGTTTTACCCATTGGGTTCCGGTCCAGCGATAGAGATAGTTTTTGTCGGTAATTCCCCATAGGCTATTATTGGTTTTTGCATTGTGAATATGCATGATTGTAACAGCTTTTGACTTTGTGTATAATCCTGAAAGTTTAATAACAGGTCGTTGGCTATATGTTTGGTTATTATTTTCGATCTCTATGACAATGTTTCTATGGCCATCCCAATAAAATGGTTGTTCTTCTGTTGTTATGTGTGTTTTTAGAAGAGAGATAAGCTTCTTCTTTGTTGTTGCTCCTATTTTTACGCATGTATTATTGTTTGCATAAATAATTTCAGAAATTTTACATGGCGCATTGAGCCCCGCTGCGTGAAGTTCTCGAGCTGAAATTAAAAATTGTTGGGGGTTATATTTGTTGAGCGTATAATAAGCAACTGGAGAGCCTGCGATAGTTATGGAAAATGGCTTTCGGGATTTTCTCGAAACGCGTGCTTCTTCATCGTCACGGTCATCTTCGCTGAATATATTTTCTTCGTTGTCGATTTTATCTTGAAGCTTTTCGGATGTTTGTTTTGGTGTTAATACTTGAGTTTCTTGAATTTTTTGTTTTTCGATTTTTTTTGGAGCTGTTGGAGTGATTGTAGCTGTTGGAGCTATTGTAGCTTCTGTTGGGGCTTCGATTTTTTCTTTTTTTTCGCGCTTATTTTTTTTTCTGTTCTTTTCTTTTTTCTTTTTCTTTTTTTTGGTTTTTTTTGTTTTCTTTGCGATAGCAATATCAGTTGTTACGTGAAAAGCAAAGCAAAGGGCGAAAACATACATAATAGACATGTATATTTTTTTCATGACGTCTCCTTTTTTCTAAACCCAAACATATGTGAATACTACAAGAAACAAGTCTAGCATGTTTGGCATGCTTATGGAATAGAAATATCAATTCCCTGTAATTCGATGCTTGTATTGCCGTTCCATTCGTTTTTTGTAACATATCCTGCGACATGAAAATAGCTATTTTGAAGAGATAAAAATACGTGATACAGATCGGGGCGATTAAAGAAAATAATAGGCTTTATGATCCCATCTGCAAAAACAGAACACTTGACGTGTTTGTCTTTTAATAATTTAGGTTCTTGTAACAGCGTTACGTTTTTTATCACAAACGCGGGCTGGGGGTTTTTATTGCCAAATGGCTCTAGATATTCAAGTTCAGAAAACAGTTTGCTGTTTATTTCTGATAGTTGTGCGTGTGTGTCAAGAGAGACTTTAGGCTGTAAATCTTCAGGTTTTACGTCACGTATAACTTTTTCTTCTAAAAATTCTTTAAGTATCGGGATATTCTCTTGTTTAAGAGAAAGCCCTGCGGCAAATGAATGCCCGCCGAAGCTTATAAATATATCGGGATATTTGTTTTGACATGCTTGAAGGGCATTAAAAATGTCAAACTCTTGAATCGAACGGCATGAACCTTTTGCTATGCCCTTTTTTTTTATCGATATGAAAGAGAAACGCCGGTCTCCCGTGATTGTGCATAAGCTTGCCGGCAACAAGGCCGATAACACCTGACGGCCAATTTTCATGAGCAGCAAGAATAATGTTTTCGTTTTCAAGATCAATATGCTTGTTTATTATTGCACCTTCGATTTGTTCATAAATTTTAGCGTCTACACGTTTTCGTTCTTCGTTCATTGTGTGCAAAATATGACCAATACGAGATACGTCGGTGCTATCAGAGCTGATCAAAAATTTTACCGCTTCACGCGAGTCGTCTAGTCTTCCAAGGGCGTTAATTTGTGGTGCAATCATAAAGCCGATGTCCAGAGAATTTAATTTGTTTTTTGTGAGCTTACTGTTTTGAGAAAGAACAGAGAGTGCTAAGCTTCTGCTTTTATTAATCTTGTGCAGCCCATAGCGTACCCAAAAGCGATTCTCATATTCTAACGGTACGACATCTGCAACGGTGCCTAATAATAAAAGTTCATAAATTTTATCAGGTAACTTTTTGTTAAGCTTTTCGTACAATAAACTTATAAGTTTAAATGCAACGCCAACACCTGCGAGTGTTTTATGAGGGTATGAACACGCGTCTTGATTGGGATTAACGATAGCTAGCGCTTCTGGTAACTTATCTAATTGTCTGTGATGGTCCGTGATAATTAAATCGATCTTAAGTTTTTGTGCTTCTTGTGCTGCTTTGTATGCCGTGATGCCATTGTCGACAGTGATAATTAACGAGTAGCCACTTTGTGCTGCTTTTTTTACGATTTTTTTGGAAAGACCGTAGCCGTCTTTAACTCGATGGGGTAAAAAATAATTTACGTTTGCTTCAAGGGGAATAAGAGACAAGAGAATAATAGACGTAGATGTAATGCCATCGACGTCATAATCCCCGACGATAAGAATTTTTTCTTTGTTTTTAATTGCTTTTAAAATTCTGTCTGTTGCTTTGCCTGCATCTTTTAATAAACTTGCGTGAGCAACGTTTTGCTCTTGTGTTGTAAACAGATATGATCTTATTGCATTCTCGTCTGTTAGACCACGTGTGCATAATATCTGGGCGACAGGATAGCTTATTGCATGTTTCGTACTTATCGACCGTACGAGTGCGTCGTCTGTTTTTTTTATCTGCCAAACAAATTTTGTTCCCTGAATGTGCTCTGTTTGTTCAGATTGCTTTTTTACGCTCGTATTTTTTTGTACTTGCATTTTGTTTTATACCGTTAGCCAAAAGCATCCTGTGAATCTGGCCAATCTTGTAAATCCTGGTTCAGACAAATTATTTCTCCAATACTGCCTTCATGGTCGGGAACAAAATAACATCTTTAATCGACTGTGTGTCTGTTAAGAGCATTGTTAAGCGATCGATACCGATGCCAACGCCAACCGTTGGTGGCAACCCGTATTCAAGAGCTTTGACATAATCTGCATCAAAGTATTGCGCTTCTTCGTCTCCTGCTTCGCGTGCTTCAGCTTGATCTTGAAATCGTGATGCTTGGTCAATAGGGTCATTAAGCTCTGTAAAGCCGTTTGCACATTCCATACCCATGATAAACAGCTCAAAACGAGCAGCGATATCTTTATTTTCGGGGCTACGTTTGGCTAATGGTGAAACTTCAATTGGGTAATCTGTTATAAACGTTGGCTGAATAATTTTTGATTCGACAAATTCTTCAAATAGCGCAAACAGTTGTACACCATAGCTAGGCTTGCCTGGGATCCCAATTTTGTGTTCAGTAATAATTTTGCCAATATTTTCTTCAGAAATTTGCTCAGGAGAGAACCCGCCAATTTCACACAGAGATTCTGTGACGGTAAGTTTTTTAAACGGTGCCGTGAAATCGAGTTTGTTTCCCTGATATGTTGTATGGAGCGACCCTAAACTTTTTTGTGCCGCATGCTGTAATAACTGTTCGGTTAATTCAATCCCAGCTTTATAATCACCATGGGCCATATAAAACTCGAGCATGGTAAATTCAGGATTATGTTTTGTCGAGACACCTTCGTTTCGAAAGTTTCGATTAATCTCAAAAACGCGATCAAAACCACCAACGACAAGTCTTTTTAAATATAATTCTGGTGCGATACGCAAATAAAGATCAATATCATAAGCGTTATGGTGTGTTACAAATGGTCGAGCGTTAGCGCCCCCTGGGATCGGGTGCAACATGGGTGTTTCGACTTCCATAAAGTCTTTGCTTTGCAAAAATTCTCGAATACCCTGATTAATCGCAGATCGTTTTTTGAATTTGTCTTTGCTTTCTTGATTGCTAATTAAATCTAAATAACGCTGACGATATCGTTGTTCAGTTCCTGTTAGCCCGTGATATTTTTCTGGTAATGGGCGCAAGCATTTACTGATAAGTTTTAGCTTCAAAACTTTAAGTGTGACTTCTCCTGTTTTTGTTGTAAACAGTGAGCCGTGAGCCCAGACGATATCGCCGATATCGATATTCTTTTTAAAAAAATCAAACGATTCGTCGCCGATAATACTTTTTTTGATGTACAGTTGTAGTTGTCCCGAGCGATCTTGTATTTTGCCAAAAAACGTTTTACCATGATCACGGGTGAGCATGAGCCTGCCTGCAAGCGAATATTCTTTTTCTTCAGATTTTGTTTTCTCGTATTCTTCTATTGCGCTCTTGGTCGTAATTGTTACTGGTTCATATGCTGGCCATGGTTCTAAGCCGTTTTTGCGCATATCTTCTACTTTGTTTAATCGTATTTGATGTTCGTTTGATTCTATTTCTATTTGTTCTGTTTGATCAGGATTTGCTTTTTTCAGATTTTTTTCTTCCATAGCTATATCTTACGTTTAAGGGTTCATCAAATAATCGAAATTATATCGATTATAACAGAATATTGGCAAAGAGCTATTTTCTTTTTTTTAACATCTTCTTGCAATCTCTTGCATCCTGTTTTGCGATTGTATTATCATACATGTGTAAAGAGATAAAAGTATAAACGCTTGCTGTAAGCAGGAGGGTTTTGCGTATGAAGTATGTAGGATTATTAGCGGTTGTTTTAACCGCTATTTTTGACCAGAGGTATGCGTTACCGTCTGCGTCATTACATCCTAAGCGCATGGAAGCTTTTTGTAAAAAAGCGCACATAAAAAAACGTGAACAAAAGACATATACTGGCGCAAGAAAGAAACGTGTTCCTAAAAATATTTTAGGAGCATATTTTTCTCAGTGGGGTATAACGTGTCGAAATGGTGTGACGCGCAAGGTCAGTGAAATAAAAAAAGCGTACAAAAAGTTTTTGCTTTACATGGGGGGATGGTACAAACATGTTAAAGAGGGTTGGGGGGAGCGACGCTCTTAGGGGAGGTTTTAGGGAGAAACTGGGGAGTTGTTAGGGAGTAGTGTGGGGGTATTTGGGACTATATGGTGGTTATGTTTATTGGGGGAGGTTACACAAGAACAAGAGCTCCAGCGATTGCTTAATATCTGGCTGGAGCTTTTGATTATTTGGGGGTTTTGTTTGATTGGTTATTTACTCAAATTGGAGAGA
The DNA here is from genome assembly GCA_964519365.1 of uncultured Pseudomonadota bacterium. Taxonomy (GTDB): domain Bacteria; phylum Babelota; class Babeliae; order Babelales; family RVW-14; genus CAZFHP01. The sequence continues at coordinate 9,676 of CAZFHP010000011.1, read as the reverse complement.
GTATCATGAAAAAGCGCATTCGCGTCTGTGTCTTAGTGTTCTGTTTAATCGTTTGTGACGGGCAATCACATGTTATGGGAAACCCTGTTCAAAATAAACTTAATGATCTTAAGACAAAGCTTGTTACGCTTCGTTCAAGCTTGGTTATGCTTAAGTCAAAGCTGGTAACACTTGCTGGCAGATTAAGTTTGGTGAAAAAAAAGCTTTTTGATTTGACTGTTACTATCGATCCATCTCGCAAGCCTTTGCCCCATGTTGAACCGTTTAATATAAGCGGGTTTTCTAAGATTCAGACAGATCAGATTAATGCAGAGAAAGATCTTGATATGGGGCGAGTAATATTTACCCCAAATGTGGAGGCTAGTGTCGGTGAAAATGAACCGTATATTAAAAGGAGGCAAACGACATGGGGGTTATTAAGTGATGAGATTGAGCTCGAGGGTGCGACCCCAAAAGAAGGGGAAAATACAACAATGCTTACGCAAGAGAAACTTAAAAATCCTCAAGCCGTATTGCCAGAAGAGACTCTGCAAAAACTTATACCAGGCGTAAAAAGAGAAGATACTGATTTCGTAAAAGTTTATGCATTCATCAAGCACTTTGCTGATAGTTTTGTTTCAGGTGCGAATACGTATGTAAAGCAACCATTAAGCAAAACGTATACTTTAGAGATGTGCGCAGGTAAGTCTTGTTTTGGGTTTGCAGAAAGAATTTTGATAACGTTGTTACAAGCGAATGAGATTCTGCGCCAACATAAAAATAAGACAGATCTATTTGTTCACACGACACTTGGTGCTGGGAAATTATTGCAGGTATACATGTTGGTTTATTTGCTGCGTAAGCTTGGCTATACAAATATTCATGTGAATGCGATTGATGAAGTATCCCCTTCTGAAGAATTAAGGCCAGGACTTAAAAATAGTTTTGACATCGTGGTTAGAGAAGATGGTTTAGGTCCAGGGATTAAGCTTGTTTATTATCGAGACATTGGTGAGTATTTAAAAAAACGAAAACAAAATGATGATGATGCTCCTGAAGGGCATAGTTTTGATATGATTGATATTGCTGGAGGGATTTTGCGAGGACCAACATTAACAAATAGTGATTCGCTAAATAAAGATGATGCACCGTATTATACTTTTATCTCAGTTAAAGGTCAATATGGGGGAACGGCGCCTGTTTTTGAAATTTTTCTATTGCCAGGATCGACATATGTCTGTAGATCACAAGATACGTATAACGCTAAATTAGAGTGGAAAGGTGTTTTGCCGGCCAACTCGGTGAGAAAGCAGAATGGAGCTCCTGTGAATAATGAGCATGTTACATCTTTAGTGTCATTTGCAAAAGTGTTAATGGAAAAAAAAGACGTTTCTTCAATCGTCAACCATATTTTTTCTAATGAAAATGAACTCGTTGGGCATATAAATTCAACTAAATCAACGTTAAACGTTGAACTTCATAATGTTGCATGGTTTGATTTTTCTCGGTTAATTGATCAATCTAAAGCTGTTGAAAATCCAATTGTTTTTGATGGTATTGGATCAGAAGTTGACTGGGTAGATTGTCCAAATCACGTTATACATAAATATATCGCAGGAAGGTATACCGGGTGGAAAGATTTTTTTGCGAAGGGAAAATCTGTTATAGGTTCTAGTGACTATACTTTGAAGTTGTTGGAGTAAATAACGTGAGTTTGATAATTAAGATTGCAAACAGGTCTTGATCTGGAAAAACTATTTAAAGTATTTGCGCACAAGTGATAAGGATGGGAAAACAACGGTTTTCTTTAAGTAGCAGGTGTTTGTCTGAACCACGATGGCCATGATTGGTAGGATTTACTGGATAAATTTGTGACCAAGATCTTGAGCCCTGTTTTAGATATGGCTTAATAGTAGGACCCGCATTTCTTTATTTCTTTATTTATGGTATGCTATAACTAAAATTGAATTTTTAGAAGTAAAAAAAGAAAGGGTTTATGATGCAGATGAAAAATGATTTGTCTCGTATAACGATTGATATTCCGAAAGAGAGTCATCGAAGATTAAAAGCTTTGGCTGCATTGCTTGGTAAGAGTATGCGAGAGATTGTTATTGAATCAATTGATGAGCGAATTTATAAGGCGCGTTCTTTAAGTAAAAAGACTCGTGAGACGATAGAAGATGTTGAAGGAAAAAAAGATCTTGTTCCCGCAGACGATATTGATGATCTTTTAAAAAAACTGGGAATATAAGTGCTTAAGCTGATTTATCATAAACAGTTTGCAAGAGATCTTAAGAAAGCTCAGAAACGAGGGGGAGAAATAGAAAAACTTAAAAAAATCATGGTTCTATTAGCCTCAAATCAGGGGTTGCCTGTAAAAAATCGTAACCATAAGCTTAAGGGTTCTTTTAACAGTTATTACGAATGTCATATTGAACCCAATTGGCTTCTTATCTACAAGAAGACATCTACGACTATAATCTTTGTTAGAACGGGAACTCACGCAGATCTTTTTTAGGATACTCGATATATTTTTGGAGAACATCGACAGGGACAGAAGTTGATTTTGTGCTGTATGGCCCTAAATTAAGCTTTCTTTACAATAACAACAGCATTGCCGCCGCCGAAGCCAAAGCTATTGGACATAGCATATTCGAGTTTAGCTTTTCGGGCTTTATGTGGTACATAATCAAGATCACATGCAGGATCAGGGTTGTCAAGATTAATCGTAGGGGGTGCGATTTGATGCTTAAGCGCAAGCGCGCTAAGTGCAATTTCTACACCTCCTGCAGCGCCAAGCATATGCCCGGTCATAGATTTTGTACTGCTGACAAGTGCGTGTGTTTGTTTGCTTGAAATATACTTTTGTATTGCGTGCGTATACCCATGGGTATTTTGAGAGTCTTTGGGAATAATATGTTCGCCGAAAACTTTTTTAAGCGCCAGGGTTTCAAGCGGGTCATTCATATGAGTACTTGTGCCGTGGGCATTTATGTAATTAATTTTAGTTTTATCGATTTGAGCATCAGCAAGAGCTTGATTCATGGCGCTGACAGCCCCGCGGCACTCAGGGTGCATAGCCGTAATATGATGAGCGTCAGCGGTTGTCCCATAACCAGCTAGTTCGGCATAGATGTGAGCCCCACGTTTGACTGCTAAATCTTTACGTTCTAAAACGATAATTCCTGAACCTTCTGCTATGACAAAGCCATTGCGATCTTTATCAAATGGTCGACTTGCTTGTTTGGGATCGCCAGACCAGCTGGAAAGTGCGCGCATATTGCCAAATGCAGCAATACCCAATGGGATTATTCCAGATTCTGTTCCGCCTGCAAGCATATAATCGCAATACCCATTGCGAATAGCGCGAAATGCTGTTCCAATGGCGTCTGCGCCAGAACTGCAGGCGCTTGTTACTGCGATGCTTGGGCCTTGTAGGTTCCATTGCATTGAGAGCCAGCATGGAGCTAAGTTATTGATTGCTTTGGGGACAATAAACGGTGAAAGTCTTTTCGGCCCACGTTTGTCAAATGTTAATGCAGCATTGCTGACGGTTTCAAGGCCTCCGACGCCGACGCCTACATGAACTCCAAAACGATTTCGATCTATAGGGTTTTGTTGGTCAAGACCAGCGTCGTACATAGCTTCATGCCCTGCCATTAAAGCAAGATGAATAAAACGATCAGTTTTCTTTTGATCTTTTGGGCTGAGGATATTATTACGTTGTTCATCAGTTTCTTTAACAAGGCCAACGTTGCGATATCTATAACCTTCTAAATCTGGATGATCAAAGCGTGATAAGCCGGAATTTCCTGCGACGATATTTTCCCAGGTTGCTTGTGTGTTTGTTCCTAATGGTGTTACCAGACCTATGCCTGTAATAACGACCTCATGGACGTTATTTCGTGTGCTCATGTATGTGATTACTTATTTTTTGCGAACATTGTGAATTAGTTCAATGGCTTGAGCAACAGATTGAATTTTTTCTGCATCTTCGTCTTTGATTTCAATGCCAAATGTTTCTTCAAAATTCATGATCATTTCTACGATATCAAGAGAGTCTGCGCCAAGATCTTTAAACGTTGATTCAAGCTTTATGTTTTCTTGTGGCATATTGAGTTTGTCAACGATGATATCAATAACTTTTTGTTGTGTGTCTTCTTTTGAAAAAGCCATAAAAATATCTCCTGTATTTTACCTGTATTTTATATGCTACTTAAATGATGCTTAAAAAAGATTTCTTAAGCATAGCGAACTCAAGCATAGCGAAATTGTAAAAATTTGCTACTTTTGGCTGTTTTGGCTGAATTTGATTTTCAAATGGCTATTTTCGGGGTGTGTTATGTGCTTTACCCTAAAATAGGGGCGTTTGATGCCCTTGCTATCCTATGATATACTCATAGTAACGATTGTAACGATTATTTTTTGAGTAAGTGCGTATTAAAAAATATTTTTCTTGGAGGTTATGTCATGAAAAAGATTTTAATTTCGATAGTATTATTGTTTCATACTTTTTCAAGTCCTACGTATGGCATGAAAAGTTCTGTTTATGGAAAGCGTAGAGCGTCTACTATGCAAAATCTTGAGCGCGAAACTCGCGTTGTTCATAAAAAAAGCAAAGAAAACGTTAGATTTTTCAATGTATTACAAGAACATGTATTTCCAGAAGATTTTCCTATCGAATTAGGAAGCATGATTTTTTCTTTTATTGTTTCTGTCGATGCTATTAATTTTAATCATTATTGTGATTTGTGTCAGAAAATTAACGATTTTGGTTTTCCAAGTCTATCGAAAGAAGAACGATCAGTCGTTCTTAGAGTTGCTCAAAAAACTCCTGAGCAACGTGGTGCGTGTATAGTGTCTGTTTTAGACAAATGGTATCGTCCAATTATAAGTATTGAAAAAAAATTCCTATGGGCGGCTCGAACGGGGCATGCGAACGTTGTAAAATGGCTTTTGGCCAGTGGTGATGCGAATGCGCTTGTACAAACGGTTCGAGATAGAGATGGGAATTCGATTATACACATAGCTCTTATGCGTGAGCATAAGAATGTTCTTGATGCAATAGGGGACTTTGGCGATACTATTGATTTGTCAGGTTCACATGATTTGTATCGTGGTATTGATGGAGATGACCAAAGAGCTGTAAGCACGCTTTTAGAGAGTGGTGCTGATATTCGTGGGTTGAGTAATAAGTCTGGGATTACAGCTTGTAGAGCGCTCGCACGAAGTCGTTTTGCAGAAGTACAAGATGGATACTTGGGTATTCTATCTAAGATTCGTCGTTCTCCAGAAGATACTCCCATTGAGCATGCACTTGCTTCGTATCGTGATAATGTTCTAAGTGTATTGTTGGCATATAATGCAGAACATAGCAAAATAAGTTTATTACCCCTATCGCTATTGCTGTTAAAAGCTGCTCAAACGGTTAAACAGATTCGAATACTTGTTTGTGCTGGTGATAATAACGTTGTTAACAAAATTGATTTAAACGCACTTGACTGTGATGGGCGTGGGCTTTTGGCATGGCAGCTTGATTCTGAAACTCGCTTGAGAAAAGGCCGTTGGCGTGGTTATAGTGATACTGAAGTTGCAAGTATGATTGGAGAACTTACGTCTTTAGGCGTTAACGATCATCCTTTTATTACTCGTTTTATTGTGCCTGGCGCTCCGAGCGTTGATGTTCCTGATGAGAGCGGGAGTGCGCCTATTACGACGGCTCTTGCCAAGTCGAGTCGCGATATATGTTTTCGTGGCTATGTCCATGTACTTATTTTTTTGCGAGCAGATCTTAGTGCTGTGAATAAGTTGGGGCAAAGTGTCTTGTATTTTGCATTTCGGTTTGCGCCGTTTGAGCTTGTTCAAAAAGTTATTAAAGCGATTGGGCCTGATAACCTTGAAAATTTGATCAATTGTGTCGACAAGACAGGGAAAACTATTTTAGATTATATCATGCGAACAAAGATTATGGCTGCTCGATTAGAAGATGCTTCTCAGAGAAAGAAGCTTACAGTTGAATGCCAAAGAAGAATACGTTTGTTGCGTAAGTACGGTGCCTTAACAGGTGTTGAAGTTCAAGAGCAACAAGTAAAACAAGAAGAAGAACTATTGCTTGCAAGCCAACCAAAAAAAATGAGTATGCTTGGTGGCATGCTTGGTGGTTGGTTTGGATAAAGATTTGTTTCAGCTCTTCGATTTACTCTCCCATTAAAACATGGTAAGCTTTACCCCATACGCATATGTGTTGTTATAGCGCAGTGTATGGGGTATTTTTTTAGCTTTTTTGTAACCGTGTTATATTGGGAAGTAGATCATTATGTCTTTTATGGATTCTTTTAAAATTCGAGAGAAATTTTTATCATTTTTCAAAAAAAACGATCATACGATTGTTCCAAGTTCATCGCTTATCCCAGCCCAAGATCCAACGTTATTATTTACCAATGCTGGCATGAACCAGTTTAAAGATTGCTTTTTGGGCAAAGAGAAGCGTTCGTACATACGAGCGACGTCGAGTCAAAAGTGTGTTCGTGCCGGGGGTAAGCATAACGATTTAGATCAAGTTGGTTTTACTGCAAGGCATTTGACGTTTTTTGAAATGCTCGGGAACTTTTCTTTCGGCGATTACTTTAAAAAAGAAGCGATAGAGTATGCCTGGGAGTTCTTGACAAAAGAACTAAATTTAGACCCTGAAAAGCTTTATCCGTCTGTTTATAAAAAAGACGAAGATGCATATGCTATCTGGCGGGACGACATAAAAATTCCAGAAAAACGTATTACAAAATTGGGCGAAGCTGATAACTTCTGGCAAATGGGTGACACGGGGCCGTGTGGGCCGTGCAGTGAGATTTACTTTGACCGTGGTCAACAGTATGGCTGTGGGAGCAAAGAGTGTGCCCCGGGGTGCGAGTGTGATCGCTTTGTAGAAATCTGGAATCTTGTGTTTATGCAATACGATCGTCAGCTTGACGGCGAGCTTAAGCCATTAGAGCAAACAGGAGTTGACACGGGGCTGGGGTTAGAACGCTTGTGCATGATCATGCAAAATAAAGAGAACGTATTTAATATTGACCAGTTGCAGTTTTTGATAGACGAGGCCCAAAAGTTTTCTGGTAAAAATTATGCAAAAAGTTCTGAAAAATTACAAGCTTCGTTTCATGTACTTGCAGATCATGTAAGAGCAAGTTCGCTATTAATCGCTGACGGTTGCTCGCCATCTAATGATGGGCGGGGTTATGTGTTGCGTAAGATTATTCGCAGGGCAGCTCTTTTTGCTCAAAAGCTTTCTGACGACAATAAGCTTCTTGTCAATCTTGCTTATTCGTTTATCAAGCATATGGGAGCTGTATATCCAGAGCTTGAAAAAAGTAAGACGCTTATTATTTCTGTTCTTGAAAGTGAGATCCAAAAGTTTGCGATAAATCTTGTCAACGGCCAAAATATTCTTGAAAAGTATATTGCTCAGGCAAAAAAAGAGAGTTCAGGAGAAAAGAAAAATATTCTTTCTGGCGAGCATGTGTTTAAGTTATATGACACATATGGGTTTCCCCCAGAACTTACGGGACTTTTATGCCAAGAGCAGGGGCTTGAAATAGATACGTCTGGCTTTGAGCAGGAAATGGCCAAGCAAAAGAAACTTTCTGGCAAAAAGATGAAAGAAACTCAAGCAGAAGAAATTATCGTTAAAGACCTGAGTACAGAATTTATTGGCTATGATACGCTTGAAAACGAAAGTTCTGTGCAATTTGTAACGAATCTTAACGATCATATCTGGTTAAGTACGCAAGAGTCGCCGTTTTATGTTGAGTCTGGTGGGCAGGTGGGCGACACAGGGTATATTATCGTTAACGATCAGAAATTTAGCGTTCTAGAGCTTAAAAAAGCAGGTGATACATTTGCCCCAGCTATTCTTGTTAAGATTGCAAACAAAACAGTAGACAATCAAGACGCAAAAGCTATTAAGCTTGGCGATAGCGTTAAGAGTATTGTCGATAAAGATAAGCGCCTAAGCACTGTGAAGAATCATACGGCGACGCATATGCTTCAGGCTGCGTTAACAAAAATTCTTGGCCCGCAAGTTAAACAAGCTGGTTCGCTTGTTAACGATCATTATTTTAGGTTTGACTTTACGCATCATAAAGCGCTTACGCAAAAAGAAATAGAGCAAGTAGAAACGCTTGTTAATCAAAAAATTCAAGAAAATATCGAGCTTAAAATCGATAATAAAACACTAGACGAAGCACAAAAAGAAGGGGTGCTTGCGTTCTTTGGCGAAAAATATAACCCCGAACAAGTTCGTATTGTTCGTATCCCAGGCTTTTCAAAAGAACTATGTGGCGGGACGCATGCGACAAGCACAGGTACTATTGGGTGCTTTAAAATTATAAGCGAGACGGCGTTGGCTACAGGAACTCGAAGAGTTACAGGCGTTTCTGGGCTGCAAGCAATAAAACTTTTTCAAAATAGCTTTAGCATGATTAAGTGCTTGTGTGAGCAGTTTAAAGCAAAGCCAGAAAAAGTGTTTGATGCCGTGTGCAAACAGCAAGAAAGTTATCAAGAAGCTCTAAGCGCTGTTAAGCGCTTAAAACGTCAGTTAACGCATGCGCGTATTGGACAATGGGCTGAACAAATTACGCCAATTAATTTGAGCGAAGAAGCATGTAAGATTGCTGGCGAGAGTGTGAGCTCGATCCCATTTTTGTATCTTGTTCTTGAAGATAGCTCGAGTGACGACATGCGCTCTATTTGTCAAGAGTTAGAACGTGTAAAGCCAGGCTTTTATGTTTTGATTAATAAATCTCAAGATAAAGCTAATAAACGCTTTGCGTTTATGGGATACGTAAGCAAGCAATATGCAAACATACTTAATCTCAAAGAATTCTCTCTGTTTTTAAAAGAAAACTTTGGGATCAAAGGCGGCGGAAGCCCGTTATTTATTCAGGGCGGCGGCACAGAGCTTTGCCCTAAGCTTAACGAAGAAATTGTTCGTTGGGTAAGTAAAAACGCTTAGTACTTGTTAGATATTTTGAATGAGCGTTCCTGCTCTTTGCCAACTTAAAACACGAGCTTCAGGCCAATTTTGGTTTTCTAATCCCGCATAGATGACAAACTTTTTTGATGCAGGAAAATTCTTAATATTTTTTAAATAGAGAAACTGCTTGAAGTAGTCAGTATTTATTGTTTTGCCGGATTTGATTTCTATTGGTGTTAGGTTCAGTGCATGTTCTAAGATGACATCAATTTCGTTTCCTTGATTGTCGCGCCAAAAATAGAGAGATGGGCGTTGATCAAGATTATAGTATTGCTTGTATAAGTCAGAAATAATAAATGATTCGATAAGTCCTCCTCTATTATAATGTTCAGAGAGTTCTTGAGGATTTTTTATGTTGAGTAAAGAGCATGCTATTCCTGTGTCAACAAAATAGAGTTTTGGTGATTTGATAAGGCGTTTGCCGAAATTTTTGTAATAAGGGTTTAAGAGAAAAATAACATAAGTTGCTTCAAGAAGTGAGAGCCATGAGCGAACTGTTTTAGTATCAATTCCGCAGTCATTGCTTAGCGATGAGATATTGAGAATTTGCCCAATTCTGCCGGCGCATAATTTTAAAAATGTTTGAAAAATATTTAAATCTAGAATATTTTTTATCTGACGAACATCTCGTTCTATGTAACCGCGGATGAAAAATATTCTAGATTTAAA
>CAZFHP010000010.1:32457-39800 GCA_964519365.1 uncultured Pseudomonadota bacterium | reverse complement strand
AGGGTAATGATTGGGCCGTCTATGCCAAGAGAAGGGTGAAGTGTTGAGCTTGATGATGACTGAGATGGCGACGATGACGAACTAGAAGAACTAGAGATGCTAGAAGATGATGAACTAGATGATGAAAACGATTGTGATGACGATTGATGATCACTCGTAATAATAGAATGAGTTTCTGGTTCTTCATCAGGTTCTTGTTGCTCGAGTTCTAGTTGTTGTTCTTGTCGTACTCGTTCTTCTTCTTGTAAGCGAAGTCGTTCGGCTTCTTGGTTGACTTGTTCTTCTTCTTGTAAGCGAAGGCGTTCAGCTTCTTGGCGGGCGCGCTCATCTTCTTGCCGTTGTAGATCTTCAGACAATTGTCGTTGGCGAGTTAGTTCTGCTTGACGAAGGCGTTCTTCTTCTCGTCGTCGAGCTTGATCAGCTAATTGTTGTTGCCTGGCCAGTTCGGCTTGCCTGGCTTGTTCTGCTAATTGTCGTTGCCGGGCCAGCTCTGCTTGTCTGGCTTGTTCTACTTGTTGTTGACGAGCAAGTTCTGCTTGCCGGGCGCGCTCAGCTTGTTGCCTTGCTATAACACGTGTATTTGTGCTTGCGTATGCTTTTCTTAAAGTTCTTGTTATTAAAGTTTTAATCGGTGACATAACCTGTGCAAGTCTTACATTTTGCCCCGCTTGTATGGCTATTAAGCTTTCTTGTCTGAGCTGAGCTTGAAGTCTAGAAATTATATTCTGAACTTGTGGGCCTCTTGTATGTGCTAAAATATCACCATAAAAGATTTTTTCGAAAACAAACGCAAGTGCATTTTCGCAAGCGTTTGGTTGATTTGAATGTAATGCTAGAACGAATGGGTAAGCTTGTTGTACAAAACGATCATCATGGGCTGCTTGATTATAGTTGTTTATTTCTAGGGTGTGTCTTAAACTTTCTGCTGCGGCTTCTAAAAAGCTTTCTAGACAGTTTATATTTGCGGTACTTAATGATGTTTGAAGTTTTTTACCAAATTCTTCTTCATGGTTAACGCTGCTCCCCCTGAAAAAAGAGTTGACTCCATGAAAGAAGTCATCTAAACCATCAGTGCATTCTTCGATGTAATAATCGACATTTCCTGAAAATTTATTAAGGCTTTCACAGACATTAAGTAAATTATTAACAGCTCTGTAAGCTCTTTTTTGATTAAATTTTTGTGCTGCTTCAAGAAGTGTTCCTGTGAAGTGAGACAGTGTTTTGATGGTTAAATTTTGGTTGCCTTGAAAATGTGTATTGACATTTTTTGCATATATTTCTGACCATTTGTTTAATTTTGGAATAATTTGATTGTAATAATTTTGTTGGGCAGGATTGCCTGTTAGGCTAGAGAATATTTGTGGGTTTACGCTACAAGGTAACAGTTGGCAGAGATAAGTAAATCTTCTTGTGGCGTTGGGGTTGCTAAGCGTATCTCGTATAGCTGTGATTTGTTTTTGTAATTTTTGTAATTCGCCAATTCTGTCTTCTACCTCGCAGGGATGTATTTGTTGTTGATATCGAATTCCCTGATCTATTAAAAACTGGTGTTCGGGGGATTGGTTGGCAGGGTTGCCTCGCAACGAGTTCCATTGTTGTATTGCTTGGTTAAGGCGCGCTTGTGCTTGATTTATTGCTTGTTGTGCTGCTTGAACACGCGTGCCTTGTTGTTCTGTTAAATATCTTCTTTCGGCTGCGGTTCTTTCGTGTTCACTTTTTTTCAAAATTATTTTGAGCTTTTTATGAATTTGTTGTTCTATAGAATTTGTATTTAGGGGGGGGAAGCTATATTGTAGATTAGCCTCTAATTCTTGAAGCATTGCTTGTTCTTCTTGTGTCCGTGTTTCGGGTGATTTGTAATATATGGTTTTTGCCAGAGCTTCCATGTTTAAGTTCATTACTAAAGTATTTCCTGCGTACATTTGCTGTATTTTCTCTTGCGCTTTACGTCTTAATTCTTGTTGTTGCCTTGCGCGTTGTTGTCTTGCAATATTTGCTTGGTGTTGCCTGATTTGTTGTGTTTTTCTGGATTGTCGTCTTTGATGGTGTCGTTTGTGTTGTTGCGCTATATGGTGTGCCAATTCTTTATTTCTTTCAAGAATATCTTCTTGTTCTGTTGTGCGATCAGATGGCCTTGTAAATAAAGCTTGTTTTACCCGGTGTATGTGGCGAGTTCTTTTTGCTTGAGGATTGTGAGGTTGTATTCCTATGCCGATTCTTGGTGGGATACCAGTTGGGACTTCTCTTGGAAGCTGACACAAAGGATTGGGATTTGTACTAGGGGGAATCCTACGAGTAGGAATTGGTGGTGGCACTTGACTTTGTGACATGTTTTGTTGGGGATGAGTTGGTTGATTGCTTGTTAATTCGTGACTTGCAGGAGTTGTCGGTTTTGGTTTTTTCTTTGGTGGTTGTTGACTTTCTGGATTAGATCGCGGTCTTTTTTGCCGTTGAACTCTTTTTGCCAATTGTTGGATGCTTCTTTTGCCTGCGCGTCTATCTTTTTCTCGTTGCGCTTGACGTCGTTGTTCGTTTTGTCTTGCTCGTTGTACTTGAAGTTCTTGGGCAACTTCTTCTCGCGTTTTGCCGTTGTGTTCTCGCTTGAATTGTTCTTCTTGCCTTTGGCGAGCGAGCAGTTCTTGTTCTCGCCTTTTTCTTTTTCGTTGTTCTCTTGCTTGTTGTTCTTTTTCTAAGCGTATTTTTTTTTGTCTAATTCTTTCTTGTTGTTCTCTAGCGAGTCTTTCTTTTTTTAGTTGCTCTTGTCTTCTCTTTTCTCTTGCGAGTTCTTGTTGAGCCTTAATCATTTCAAATTTTACTTTATCGAGAGCAGTACTTTGAAGTGTTTCGAATTGTAGGGGAGTAAAGTTTAATTTTTTTGCGTTTTCTAGCAAGCGATTGTAATATTCTAGGCCCCCATTTTTTTTGGGAGTCATGGCATAAACTTGGGCTTCTAATTGTTTAAATAATTCTTGATGTTCGGCAATTTCTTGTTCGATTGATTGTGTTTGTGTTGTTGCCCTAGATTGTTGACTTCTTGAAAGTGGCGTGTGTGCTGGGCTTGCGTAAAGATGGATATTTCTTTTTGTTGCTGGGAAGGGGGGATTTCTTAGAATTAACGTAGGATAATCATACATTGCAGTTACGCATGATGTGCTAGTGCTAATAACGAGTAAAACAAATATTGTTGATTGAATAAATTGTTTCAATAACCTCATGATAACCTCCATAATTTAGCCGGAGTTTAATAAATTTAATAACCTGGTTGCAGGTTTCTTGTTCCTACGGCTTATTTTGCTATATTTCTATTATAATATTATTATCGTTGCTTGTAAAACGGTCCCTTTTGATAGGGTTTTGGGGAGGATTTTTCTATGTTGGCCTTGCTGGTAGATGATATTGGGGCATTCGGGGGGGGGAGGGGAGATTTGATTAACTTTAGTATTTCTTTGATCTTTGTGATAAGATGACATTAATTTTGGTAATTTTATGTGGAGGTGTAGCTCAGTGGTTAGAGCATCCAATAGAAATGTTGATTTTGTTGGCGAGTGTTACGTTAGAAAAAATATAACAAAAGTTGGCGAGCAATATGCAAGAATACACGGGATATTTTATAGCGCTTGAAGGTATTGATGGATGTGGCAAGAGTACGCTGGCAAAATTGCTGGCAAAAGAGTTGAAAGACAAAGGCTTTGATGTTCTTTTGACGCGGCAGCCCGGGGGTTCAGAAAAGCTGGGGCCGCATATTCGGTCGTTTTTGCAAGAGCAGCCAGAAGCATTATGTCCAGAAGCAGAGTATTTGCTGTTTGCGGCTGATCGTGCGCAACACATGAGAACTATTATTTTGCCAGCTTTGCAAAATGGCTCGATTGTTATTACAGACAGATGTGCTGATTCTTCGTTGGCGTATCAAGGTTATGGCTTGGGTATTGATAAATCTATGATACGCTCTGTTAATACATGGGCCATGAATGGGATCGATCCTGATTTAGTTTTTTATTTAGATCTCGATCTTGAAACAGCACAAGCTCGTATTGCTCGCGAGCGAGCAAAGTTAACGGTGTTTGAGCAACGGGGGAAAGAGTTTTGGGAACGTGTTATGCACGGGTATGAAGAAATATTTGCTTCACGCGAGGAAGTATGCACACTTGATGGTGGGGATAGTATCAATGGGGTTTTTGCGCAGGCAAAACAGTGTTTTAAAAAAGTACTAGCGCAACAATCTGGATGTGCTGCCCATGATATTTGTAAGCAATTGAGTGAAAAGTTATGAAAACGTTAATACCAACTCAGTTATTTGTTGGTCCGCATGACGAAGCTGTTGCGGCGGTAGAATATTTGTTGCAAGAATGTTTTTGTAAGCACGCGAACAAAGAACAAGAAGATTCACAAGAAAAGACACAAGAAAAAAAAATAAAGCGTGATTGTTTTTGTGTTGAGTGTCGAAGAATAAAACAGCGCCAGCATCCATTTCTTGTTTGGCTTTGCCCTGAAAGAGATTATAAGGTTGATGATCTGAGTATTATTTTTGAAAAAGTTCGTTTTGCGCTTGACAGCGATCAGCAAAAGTTTTTTTTCGTGCTTGAAAAAGCTCATGTTCTTAATAAGGCAGCTGCAAATAAGTTGCTTAAAATTTTAGAAGAGCCGCCAACTGGTTATTGTTTTGTTTTGATAACGTCTAACGAAGGGGCCATGCTTGAGACGATTAGGTCTCGTTCTCATGTTGTGCGTTTGTCTCAGCTAGAAAGTAGTTCGTTCCATGCTTTTTTACGGTTTTTTTATGGCCGGGCAAAGCATAATGACCCAATACTTTTTGACAAAGAGCTTCGACAGTTACATTTTTCTGATAGCCAAAGTACACAGTTAGCATATGATATGCTTACGTATTTTTCTCAGAAAATTATAGCGTTTAACACAAATGAGCCCAAATCTGATAACGATATAGCCATGTATAGATATTATCAAGACGTAATTATTTTTCTTAAGCAAAGCTTGAGAAAACCTCCACAGTCGGGAAGTTCAGAATTATTTTGGAAAAATATGTTTCTGCGCTTTCCAGAAGTATCATGAATTATGTGAAAAAGTTTTTTCTTGATGTTATACAAGTGCAACTTGTTGTTACGCTTGTTTCGTTGCCTATTCTTGTTTCGTGGGGGTTGCCTATATCGTTGATGGTTCTTGTTGGTAATTTTATTTTTACGCCATTATTAATTGCGATGATTATTGTCTGTTCGATTTTATTTTTCACAGAGCTTTTGGGGATTTCTAATGGCTTGTGTGTATACGCTTTAGACATGCTTACTCATGTATGGTCGAGCCTACTTTCTTATGGGAATGCAAAGTGGCTTGTAGCGTTTGCTCATCCAGGAGAAATAGCACTTGTTTGTATGTTTGTTTTGGCGGCATGCGTCGTGTTTTTTTTAAAAAAAATAATTTCTTTAGGTTTACGTATCGTTTTTCTTGGGGTGATTCTTATGGTATGTGTAAACTATCTTCGTGTGCCCAAGACTCAAGAAGTATATCGCGAAAAGCAAAAGAAGTTTATGGTTATGCGTGACAAGCATAAGCATATATTATTTATTGATGACGGATATTTTAAGTCAAAAATGTCAGCTACAAAGGCGATAGCATTTGAGTTGCAGCCGTATCTGATAAAAAAGTTTGGGACCATGAGTATTGACGAACTTATATTATTACGCCCGGGTTTGCGGGCGTTTAATGGTGCATATGAATTTTGCAAAAACTTTCGTGTCAAAAAAATTTCTATATCATGTTCGAGGTCATACTTGAGCAAAAAGTTAAGCTCGCGGGCACGAGATGCTTTTGGGAAATTACAAAAACTTATGAAAAAAAATAAAATTATTTTCAATCGAAATCTTTCTAAAAAATATGGTGATAAAAAATTTACTTTTTACACGAAGCAGCATAGTATGAAACAAAATTTATAAAAAGTTTAAGTCAGGAGAAAGGGTATGAATCAGGGGCTACTTTCTTGTTGTTATGCTATTGGTTTAATACTCTCTTGTTGGGCGGTTTTGTTGAGTTCTTTTATTGGCATAGGATCGCTGATCGCTCGTTTTTTTTCGATCCAAGAATACTGGTCTGATATTGTTATTTCCTATTTTTGGGTAGGGTGGGCGAGTACTATTTTTTTTCTGCAAATATGGCATCTCTTTTTTAAAGTCGATGGCTATGCGTTTATTCTTGTTACTCTTGTTGGGCTAATTGGGATCATAAGCAATCGAGAAAAATTTTTGACGCTTATAAAAACGATAAAATTTACGACGATAATCTCTTTTGGGGTTTTATTTTTTGTAATCATATGGCTTGCAAATAGTGCTCGATTTTCTCCTCTTAATGCGGACACTGGCTTATATCATTTGACGCTTGTTCGCTGGATAAAATCTTTTTCTATTGTTCCTGGCTTGGGGAATTTACATGGGCGTTTGGCGTTTAATAATTCGAATTTTCTTTATACGGCGCTGCTTGGTGTTGGGCCCTGGAATGGGCATGCACATAATATGGCCAATGGGTTACTGTTATTTATGTTGTTCGTACAGTTTGTTTGCAGTAGCGTTGCGTTTTTAAAAGATAAAGCGTATGTTTCGTTAAGTTCTTTGTTTAACGTTATAACGTTTGTTCTATTATTGTTTATAACGCCGCAACTTTGGTATTTAGATATCTCGAGCCCGAATCCAGATTTTCCTGTTTTTATTTTAGGTATAGTTCTTGCGGCAAGTGTATTCGCTTTATTTGAAGCTTTTGAGTCAGGAAAATATATAGGCTATTATTTGTTTTTAGTCGCGTTTATTGCAACCGTTGGGCTTGTGATTAAATTAAGCTTTTTGGCATTGGGAATGGGGAGCGTGCTATTGGCGATAGCATTGTTTTTGATAAAAAATAAAAATAACATAGTTGGAGCGTCTAAAAAAGTACTTGTGTGGGCCGGGGTTCCCATGCTAATAGGGCTTGTTCCATGGATGATCAGGAGCGTTGTTACCAGCGGCTATCTGGTATATCCGTGTCCGTTGTTTTCTTTTCCTTTTGATTGGAAGATTCCCTATGATCGTGTAGCCTACATGGCAACTGAAATTCGTGGGTGGGCTCGAGCAGATATGCTCTGGCAAGAACTTTCGGAAAATTGGGCTTGGTTTTGGCCCTGGGTACATAAGATAACACGTACGTCGAATATTATGATTCCTGTGTTAATTGCTTTATTAAGCCTGACCATTATCTTTTCTTGTGACAAAAAAAGATAATGGTCAGGCATAATAAAGCAATTAACACAGGAATCAAAAAATTCGACGTAAGTGATATCTTATGTACCAAGGGCCAAAACCAAGCAC
>CAZFHP010000010.1:26415-32447 GCA_964519365.1 uncultured Pseudomonadota bacterium | reverse complement strand
TTAAGCCTGACCATTATCTTTTTTTGTCACAAGAAAAAAAAGATAATTATGGGGGCGCGATTATTTTTGCTTGTCCCTGTACTGGCTTTGGTCTATTGGTTTATAATGGCCCCAGACCCACGGTTTGCGGGGTCTACTTTTTTGATTTTAGGATCAAGTAGTTTAACGGTTGCTGTTATGCCATATTTGTTTTTTAAGCGTTTTCTTGTCAAAGTGCTCCCAGTCTTAGTGCCTACGTTATTTTTGTGTTTTGTTCTTCTTGGTGGCAAAGGTAATTTTGTTCGAAAAATTTTACGTGAAAAAAATATTCAAGAAGCTTTTAGTAGCTTATATCTGCAAACAGATAACCGATATTTTTATATGCTTGCGCGGGGCTGGGTGCCAGAAGTAATCGATGGCTTTTATCAAATACCTAAGGCTCCGTTGCGAAAATTTGTAACAAATTCTGGACTTCTTATTTATGCTTCGAATAATAAGATTAATGGTCAATTTGATGGTAAACTGTGGAATGCTCCGTTACCATGTTCGCCATATTTGGAAGCCAGGCTTGCTTTAAGAGATAAAAATAATATGAGTTCGGGGTTTTACTTGCAAGAAAATCGCTAAATAAATAGTTGGAGAAAGAGCATGGGAAAAAAATTATTGTCAGTTGTTGTGCCTTTATATAACGAAGAAGGAAATCTTGAAGCGCTTTATCAAGAGCTTGCTCCTGTTCTTACGTCTCTTAAGGCGTTTAATGCGTATGAAATTATTATGGTGAACGATGGGAGCTATGATAATTCGTTAAATATTGTTAAAACGTTGGCTCGTAAAGACAAAAACGTTAAAGTTATTTCGTTTACGCGAAACTACGGACATGAAAAGGCGACGTATGCGGGTATTATGCATGCTCAAGGCGATGCTGTAGTATTAATAGATGCTGACCGGCAAGATCCCCCAGAACTTATCAATGAATTTGAACGAGAATATCTTAACGGCAATCATATTGTTTATGCTCGAAGAACAAAGCGTCTTAACGAAACATGGCTTAAAAAGTTAACGTCGAAAATTTTTTACCCCGTATTTAAATTTCTTACACAGGTTGATTTGCCTCGAGATGTTGGGGACTTTTGTTTGTTAAGCAAAAAGGCACTAAATTGCATTAAGCAAATGCCAGAACGAGAGATTTTTGTTCGCGGGTTAATCTATTGGTCTGGACTTAAAAAAAAGTCTGTACCATTTATTCGTAGAAGTAGGGGGGCTGGCAAGACAAAATATAATTATTCGAAGCTTGCTATTTTTGCACTGGAAAATATTATTTCGTTTTCTATTGTGCCAATTTATGTGATATTATTTCTTTCGCTTTTTATCATAGGGTTTTGTTTTGTGGGGCTGTTTATAGCTTTTTCTATGCGCATGTTTGGGTTAGTCGTTATGACTGGTTGGACATCGCTGATTATGAGCATGTTGTTTTTGTCTGCGACTGTTCTTTTTTGTTTGAGTATTTTAGGCTTGTATATTGGCAAGATTTTTCAAGAAGTAAAACAGCGGCCTGTTTTTTTAATTGATGAGAAAGTTAATTTTAATACGTATGAAACAGACGAGATACGGGCTGCAGAAAAAATAGAAAAGAGAGGGAGTAATACTCGTGAGCAAAGCCATAAAGAAAGTATGTAAAGAAGCAAAACACACTCGATGGTTATTATCGATTATACTGTTCGTTTTAGTTTTTGTTTCTCTTGGGATCCCCTACGTAAAATGGGGTTTTAAGACAGACGACTTTGGGAATATTTACCATAGTATATTTGGTTCGTTTCGTGATGTTTTACGTCTTTTTTATGAAGGAAAAATTGAAGCGTTTTATACGCCATCAAATGTCGTAGATAACGATCAAGGATTTTTTGGCGGCTTATATCGGCCAATGTCGTTTATCTATTATTATCTTCAGTATTGTATTTTTGGCATAAAACCGTATGGTTTTTTTCTTGTGACGATTATGTTTCATGGGATTAATTCTGTTCTTTTGTTTACTATTTTCTCGTTGTTTGTGCCATTGAGTATCGCATTTTTAGGCGCGAGTTTTTTTGCTTTTCATCCAAGTTTATGGAACTGGATTGGGTGGGTAAGTGCTCAAACGTATTATATCGAATTGTGTGTTTTACTTCTGCTTATACTTGCGTTAAAAAAATATTTAGACACAAAAGAACTTAAATATTATATCGTGTCGTGTTTATTGTTTGCGAGTAATCTTTTTCTCAAAGAAGCAAGCATTCTTTTGCCTGTCTGGGTAATAGGTGCAACATATTTGTACACAAAATTTATGAATCGTGCAGTTAACCCCACGAGTACCATTAAATCTATGACATCTCATATCTTATCAAGCATTACTGTATCGTTGGGATATTGGTTTGTTTGTTTTGGATATTTGTTTGCTCGCTTGTCAATCTTTCCCATAAATAATAATACGAGTGTGTTAACATTTGAACCCACATGGGCTTCTTTTATTGCACGCCAGAAAGCGCGTGTTCTTGATTTTGTAACATATGTTTCAGATATGATTGGGCTTTCCTGGCTCCCACAAAACAACCAAATAATCAAGGGCTCGCTTATTATGTTTATATGTTTTGCGTTGCTTTGGTTGTTTATCAAAAGCAATAAGAAACAGTCCATGCTTTTTTTTGCCCTAAGTGTAGGTATCTTTAGCTGGCCAGCCCTGCTTATGCATTATCAGCCCAGATATATTTATATGGCGATCCCGTTTTTTATTATGCTAATTCTTATTGGTATAAGTTCTTATCAAAAAAATAAACATGCTCGTACGTCTAAAATAGTCGTGCCCCTGGCATGTGTGCTTATTGCATGTAATATCTTTTTTTTAACCCAGAAATTAAAAGAACGCGAAGCAGTTTTTGGCGGGGTGACACATGCTTTTAGTAAATTATTAGCTCAAGACGATGTAAAAAATAGAGCACTTTGTTTTGTTGGCCTGCCGGGGCATTGGTTTGCGATGGGTACCGCACAAGCTGTCTGGATGTTTTCTGGCGATAATTCTTATCCCGTTTATCAATTGGGTTCAAAGATGTGTCTTTCTGGGAAAAATAGCTACTTAGATCATCCCGTTTTTGATAAAAATTATGTTCAAGCTACTCGTATAAAAAACGGGGTTAGGTTAACGTCTTTAGATCAAGAAAAAATTTGGTTTTCTGGGCAAAAGAATAAAACTCAAAAAAATATTTCGCAAGCAATTACGCTTGAGCCTAAATATCTTAAACATGATCCATTGTTTGTGACATGGGATTATGGAAAAGGCGAGTTCTTTATTGTTAAGAATAGAGCTTAAGTAGATTCTTTTGTTTTTCATGCTATAATACGCCCTACGATAGTATATAAAATATAAACAACTTGAAAGATTGATTGGTTGCATGAAAAGAAATATTCGCTTTATTCTTCAAAGTATCTGTAAAATAAGTATATTTTGTTTTTTTCTTATCGGTGATTTGGGTGCCCGGCCGTATCCTAACATAGAGTTTCGGCGATCGGTTAAAAGCGACTGGCTTGATATTGTTCTTCTTTACAAACGAACAGAACTTGAAAAACATGAGGAGCTTGAAAGACGTAATGTAGTTAGCTTTATCAATATGGCCGAGAGTGGAGAGTTCTTTGTTGCTTATGATACTCGTAAGCATAAAGTTGCATTGTGCAGGCGAATTTTTTCTGTTGAAACCCCTGGGAAAATAAATTATTTGAAAAGTTGGTTTAAGAAAGAAAATCGAAGAAAAGAGAAACGTAAAATAATAGCATCAGGAGCGGGCTTGCTTGAGAATAGTAATATTTTTAACATTTATGCGAACAAGATTGTTTGGCAAGAAGATAGTGTTTATTGGAGTCAAAGGGTTCGTAATATCTGGGAGATTTATGATAATCAGAGTTATGTCTATTGTGGGGATAGTTATGAAGACCCTGCGTATGCTCATAAGTTTCGATTAAAAAGTTTTTTCCAAAAGCGAGCTTTAAAAGCAATGGCTGAAAGAGTTATGTTTCGAGTAAAACAGAAGCGGGCACAAAGGCGAGGCCTTGGGAAGTTTTCACACTTTATGTATTTTTTTTATGACTCAGAAGATGATATAACAGAGCATGAGTCTATGACTCGACGATTTACGTATGTCATTAAGCATGTACAAGAGGCATTTGGACAAGAGTCAGAAAAGTTAATTTCTACGTATTATACGCAGAATAGTAAATTGCAAACAGTTCTTTTATGGAAGTTGAAAATATGAAAATCAAAATAGTTTTATTTTTTACAGTTTTTGTATCGTTTACATGTTTTGCTCATCAAACGTATAGACGATCAAAGTTGAGTGACTTTGCAAGGATTTGTAGATTAAAATATCCTGAGGGAGGCTATGTTGCAAAAGAAGCTCAAAACGCCGTAAGAGATTCTGTTCTAGCAGGGAATTTTTTTGTTGTAGAAAATCGTGGCAAAATTGTTTTTTGTCAGGAGATTTTTTTGACGGATAAGCCTTTTGCAGAACAAGAAAATTTTGTAGATGATGGCTTTGGTAATGAATCAAGATCTTATCGATTACAAAGTCAGAATATTTTTAACGTGGCAAGAAACAAGTTTTATTGGAAGCCTCGAAATAGATGGAGTACAATGCCTCTAGGTCAAATTTATATCTACTATGGGCAATCGTATATTGATCGTAGATATTATTTTCATCAATTTAAAAATTTGTTTTACAAAATGGCGTTTCAAAACATTGCGGTGCAAGTTGTTAAGCGTATTCGCACAAGTGGGGCGAACTTGGTTTATTTTTTTTGTGATGATGTTCGTTGGGACAATCTTATATATGTTCGTTCATTTGCTTATATTATTAGATGGGTCCGAGTACTATTGGGAAAAGAGATTCCTGAGACAATTACGGTTCATCATCAAATGTATAAACGCGAGGGGCGGGCTTCCGATATTTTGGGGTATAGTTTGTTTCAAGAAGGCTAAAAATTTAACAAGAAATTAAAGTCCTCCCTTCCAAGAAGCTCCAGTGTTGGATCTCTTCCTCGCTTATTACCTATGAGTTAGGAAATTCCCAATTTTGCTATTTTCTTTAAG
The DNA here is from genome assembly GCA_964519365.1 of uncultured Pseudomonadota bacterium. Taxonomy (GTDB): domain Bacteria; phylum Babelota; class Babeliae; order Babelales; family RVW-14; genus CAZFHP01. Next base: position 27,358 of record CAZFHP010000010.1, on the reverse strand, counting down.
TGTATTTTTTTGTGCATCAAATGTATCAGTAATTTGCCCATTTTCTATAAAGTACACACGGTCAAGAATATTTTTTACAAAACTCATGTCGTGGCTTGTAATTACGAGCGTAATATTTTTTGCCTGGAGCGTTTTTAAAATCTTTACAAACGATTGTATTGTTTGTGGATCAAGTGCCGATGTTGGTTCGTCAAACAAAAGTACTTTTGGTTCTAAACAAAGTGCTCGAGCGATAGCAACTCGTTGCTGTTGCCCTCCTGAAAGTTTGCCTGGGTAACTATTTTTTTTTGAAGCAATATCAAGAGATGCTAGTATCTTCAGGGCTTGTTCTGTAGCTTCTTCTTGTGATATGTTTAACGCGTTTAACATGGGGCGTATGCAATTTTCAAGCACGGTCATGTGTGGGAACAAATTAAACTGTTGGCAGACAAGGCCAACAGAACGAACTCGTTCTTGAGTTGATAATTGCTTGAGATTTTTTTCTTGTATCCCATTGTTTAAAGTGATTGTGCCCGTATAATTATTGTTTAGATTTGCTAGACATTTAAGTATAGTCGTTTTGCCAGAGCCACTTTTGCCAATAAAAATAGTTGTTCTGTTTTTGATAATCTTGAACGAAAGATTATCTAATATTGTTTTGTTTTCGATTTTTAACGATATATTTTTCCCTGTGATCATGATGAACTCCTAAATTTGTTTTCGAGCTTATTTCTTGTCCAATTAAGCCCCAACGACATAATCAAATACAACACAGCTATCGAAAGATAAATCGCAATAGGCTGCATCTCTTGTGCCGTAATATTCATGGCTACCCGGGTTAGTTCTAAAAAACCAATTGTCGAAAGTAACGAAGTGCTTTTTAAAAGCTGGTCAAGTTCTCCAGACAGAGCAGAGATCGCGTTGCGTAACATTTGAGGTAAAATAATTGATCTTAGTGTCGCTG
>CAZFHP010000010.1:0-26405 GCA_964519365.1 uncultured Pseudomonadota bacterium | reverse complement strand
ATCGAAACCAAGAACATAAGCTGCTTCCCATTGCCCCTGTGTTACGGCATTAATTCCCCCGCGTATAATTTGTGCTGTGTACCCAGCAGAGCACAAGCCAAGAGCAACGATGCCAGCACATAGTGGCGATAAATTAATCCCAAGCAAATCAGGCAAGACGAAATAGACAATTAAAATCTGAACGTACACAGGTATTGCACGTAGCACAAATGTTATGCGATCGATTAGATTCGATACTATGGGTACACGTAAGCGTGTGCATGTTAAAATTCCCCATAACGTGCCAATTGTAAGGGCAATAAGGGTAGCCAAGAGCCATATGGTTAAAGTAGCCCCGGCCCCTTTGAGCATAAGGGGCAGAGATTCGATAATAAGTGTTAACGTTCCGTTCATGATTGGACTCCTGATGTTTTTATTTCTTGTGCGCTTGGCAAGTTCCATTTTTGTTCAAACTTGCGTAGCGTTCCGTCTTTTTTTATCTTTTGAACTATTTGTGTGACTTCTTTTTGCATACGTGTGTTATTTTTCTTAATCCCGATGCCAATTCCCAAGATCTGAAAATCTTCAGGAAGTTTAACTTCGAGAGTTTTAATTTCAGGATTTTTCTTTTGTAAGTCTTGAACGACAAGTGGCTCTAAAATAGCAGCCAAGCTTTTGCCATACTTGATCTCCATGATCATGTCGACAACGCTATTAACAGGCTTTTGTGTAATATTTTTGAATCGCTCTTGTGCCATAAACGTTGCGCTTGATGAGCCCGGTTCGACGCATACGCATGCGTTTGGTTTTCCTGCAAGGTCTTGTAAGCACGTAATCCCAGCTGGAATCTTATTCCAAAATAACAAGTATAAATTCTTGATATTTTCTCCTGTATATCTGACCATGTCGATTTTTTTAGATCGCTGTGTTGTAATATCAAGGCCCGAAAAAAGCAAATCTATCTTGTTTTGATTAAGTGCCAAAAATAATGGGGCTAAACTTCCCATGTCTTTGATGACAAGTTCTTTGCCCACACGTTTTGATATTTCTTGGGCAACATCGACATCAAAGCCTATATAATCGCCAGATTTGTTTATGACCATATAAGGCGCCCACCCGCTCATCATGCCGACTGTTAGTTGGGGTTTAGATATAGTTTTTTTGGCACGATTTTTTATAACGACAACCGTAAGTATTGCAAGTATTACTGTGCTTAATAAAAATTTAAAAATACTAAACTGTTTCATAGTTATACTCCTAAGATTACGAGTGTATTTGTCTGAACCATGATTTACATGATTGGTAGGATTTGCAGGATTAGCTTTTGTTCTTCATGTTCGACAAAAATCATAGTTAGAACTCAGGTGTAAAGCTATTGCCTGTATCAGGAAAGCTGTTAACTTGTTCAAATATCATAACGAAAATCTATCCTGTAAATCCAACCAATCATGTAAATCTTGGTTCAGACAAATACGAGGCAATTGAAACTCCGAACAGTTATGAATTTGTTTCAGAGATGACAATCGTAAAAAAACAAAAAATTAAAAAATAAAATTAATGGGTATGATGAAGATGATGAGTGTGATGATGGTGGGAAATTTGAGCACAGAACGTGCTAGAAAGAATTTGAGAAATAATTTGGTTGTTATCGCTATTTTGGGCGACAAGCGGGAATAGACGTTTTTTTACGCAAAGCGCGGGGGCTAGCAACCTGTTGCAAGGGCAACTTTTTTGTATGCGCTTATTCATGGCGGATCTCCTAAAAATAGGGTTGAACATATACATAAACTATACTCTAGCTTTAGATAAATTTGACATTTTGTCAAATTGTGCATAAAAGTGCGGATTTTATCGATACGAACGTTGAGATAGCGGGGTTCTTTTTTTGCGTCTGGATAAAAGAGCGATCATTTCTGTTTCGTCATAATCGTTGTCATCGGTGTCGGTTTTTTTGGCATAGTCGAGGGCGGTTTTCCTAAATTTATCAGGTTCGCGAGTATTTGTTTTGTGTTTGACCAGGCAAATAGCTGCTTCTTTGTTTCGACACAGTACAGCCCAGTGGATTGCTGTGCGTCCCCATTTATCTTTGATTCTCATGAGTTTAGGCTCTGTTTTTAGGAGCAAATCTATTCCCTCTGGAAGATTATAGTAAGCAGCATAATGAAGAGCTGTAAACCCATTTTTGTTTTGTTTTTTTACCCCTGCGGTAAAAAGATGCTTATTTCGAGCTTCCGTTTTCTTGCTTCCGAGTAATAGTCGAATAATCTTTAAATGACCTGGGCTTATTCTTGTCCTAAAACGAGCATGACCAAACGATGTTGGGAAGACTGTCTGCCGTATTGCAATATGTAAGGGAGTTTCTCCATTTGCATCGGGATGAAATAGTGTTGCAAAAAATAATTCTTTGCGTTGGTTTTCTCGAATAAAGAGCTCTATTGTTTTTACGTCTGTTTGTATTTTTACAAATTTCCCTGTGTCAGGGTTTGTTTTTATATTAAATGTTCGCGCAGCCCTGTGTAGGGGTAAGTTGTGCCATAATTTTTCTTGGAATTCAGGAACGTAATCAGCTGTGTTGTTATAAATATCAAGCGTTTTATCCATAGTCATAGATAAGCATGTTTGTGTAAGACCTATTGTGCCCCAGATAAAAATAAAAAATAGTTGGTTTAAGTTTTTCATGAATTTACAATACGTTATTGTGGATAGAAAAAGCAACTTTAGACAATTATTGCAAAAATTGTTTTTGAATTGCCAAAATCCTATCGCGCAGCTCGATTGCCTTTTCGAATTTAAGATTTTCAGCCGCTTCTTTCATTTCTTCTTCTAACTGAGAGATAAGTATTTTTGCGTCTTCGGGTGTTTTTGGTTTAATTTTTTTCTTACGCCCAGCGGCTTTTGACGCTTTGCGAATATTTTCTTGAAGTTTCGTAATACTTTTTTTAACTTCTCGTTTTACGCTTTCCGGCGTGATCCCGTGCTGTTTATTATATGTCTCCTGAAGCGCACGGCGTCTGTTTGTTTCATCTATCGCTCGTTGCATAGAGACAGTAATTTTGTCTGCGTAAAAGAGAACACGACTTTCGGTATTTCGAGCAGCTCGACCAATTGTTTGAATAAGTGAGCGTTCGTCACGCAAGAAACTTGCAATATCTGCGTCCATAATGGCAACAAGAGCAACTTCTGGTAAGTCTAAGCCTTCACGTAATAAGTTAATCCCAACAAGGCAATCAAACGTTCCCAAGCGAAGCTTATGTAAAAGTTCTGTTCGCTGTGGTGTCTTGATATCGCTGTGCATGTAGCACACTTTGATTTTTTTGTTTTCTAAATACTGTGCTAAGTCTTCAGCAGCTTTTTTTGTTAAAACAGTTATAAGCGTTCGGTAGCCCTTTTTTGTAGTATCTTGAATTTGTGATATCAAGTGTTCTATTTGCCCCTCACGCTTAACGATCTCTATTTGTGGGTCTAAAATTCCTGTTGGGCGTATAACTTGTTCGACGATTGCATCGCTTTCTTTTTTTTCATAATCGCCCGGGGTCGCAGAAACGAAGATAACGTCGTTAAAATACTTTTCGATTTCTTCAAATTTAAGTGGGCGATTATCATATGCTGATTGTAATCGAAAGCCAAATTCAATAAGAGATTTTTTGCGCGCTTTGTCGCCCTTATACATGCCATGCAATTGCGGCAGCGCGATATGTGATTCGTCGATAATAAGCAAGAAGTCTTTATCGAAAAACTCGAAAAGTGAATGTGGGGCTTGCCCAGGCTTGCGCCCGTCAAAGTAACGTGAGTAATTTTCTATCCCAGAACAGTATCCTGTTTCTTTGATCATATCAAGGTCGTGTTTTATGCGTGTGCGTAATCTCTCTTTATAAAGAGGGTTTGTTATACTTGCTAGTTCGCGCTCAAGGTCAGTTTCGATTTGTGTGATAGCTGCTTCACGCTTTTCTTCAGTCGTGACAAAGTGTTTTGCTGGGAAAATTAGAAAATTATCAAGAGTTTGTAATATTTTATGCTCGTGCTTATCAACTATTTCGATAATATCGATATTGTTTCCAAAGAGTTCTATGCGTATATTATCATGTAAATACGGGACGTTAATTGTTATCGTATTGCCCATGACGCGAAACGTTCCTGGCAAGACATCGACATCGTTACGTTTGTACTGAATAAAGATAAGCTGGGCGATAAGTTCTTTACGGGAGATTTTTTGCCCGACTTTTAATTTAAAAGCCAGATTTTTATAATCACATGGGTTGCCCAGTGAGTAGATAGCTGAAACAGAGGCGATGACAATAACGTCGTTACGGTTAATTAACGAGGCTGTTGCCTCGACACGTAATCTTTCGATTTCTGTATTTACTTTTGTTTCTTTGGCGATATAAATATCTTGATTGGGCAAATACGACTCTGGCTGATAATAATCGTAGTAACTGACAAAGTAACAGACTTTGTTTTTTGGGAAAAAAAGCGAAAATTCTTCGTACAGCTGCGCAGCAAGTGTTTTGTTTGGTGATAATACCAAAACGTTTCTGTTTTGCTGGGCGATGACGTTGGCCAGTGTGAACGTTTTTCCCGAGCCTGTGACGCCCAAGAGCGTCGATTTGCCTGGCCTATGTTCACGCAGTTCTTTAATAGCCTGCGGCTGGTCGCCTGATGGCTTAAACGGTGATGTAAGGTTAAAAGCGCTTTTTTTTGATTTCATAAATTTTAGGATACTAAAAAGACAAAAAAAAGAAAAATACGAGAGAAAAACGCTAAAAGAGTTGGGCGCAAATAAAATAAAATTTTAAAAAAACTGAGATAGCTGGGAAAACTGGCGGGGCTGACGGGGCTCGAACCCGCGACCTTTCGCGTGACAGGCGAACGCTCTAACCAAACTGAGCTACAGCCCCTTCCGGTAATGTTACCCAAAGGGTAGTATTATTGTGCCAAATCTTATAATTTTTGCAAGCAAAAATCACAAAATATATAACAACGTGAGTTGTTTATATGTTAGCAAGTACGGCTTTAACAATATTTTGTGCGTCTATACCAGCATATTCTAAAAGCTTCTCTGGGGCTCCAGAGCGTGATATTTCTTTTACAGCCAGAGAAGTTATCGTAAAATTATCGTTTACCAGGGCGCTTGCTACCGTTTCGCCAAGCCCGCCTTCTAGATAATGGTCTTCGACGGTAATTATCGTATTGCTAGATTTACTTGCTATATTTCGAATAGTTTTTGCGTCTAATGGCTTAATCGAATAAAGATCTATTATTGAGACCGAAATGTTCTCAGCTTTGAGTATATCGTATGCTTTAAGGGCTTCGTGTAGCGTGATTCCTGCAGCGATAATACATGCTTTGTCGTTATCGCTTTGACGTAACGTTTTGCAGCCCCCAATGGGAAATTCTTCGTTTTTGTCGTATAAATTTTGTGTATTTGATCGTGTTGTGCGTAAATACGATATGCCATCATGATAATTAGCCATTTGTTCGACAAGCTTATATGCGCTTATACCGTCGCTTGGGTATAGAACAATAGAATTTGGTATAGCGCGCATCATAGAAATATCTTCGAGTCCCATTTGTGATGGGCCATCTTGTCCAATAGATACCCCAGCGTGAGAGCCGCACAAACGTAACGCATTATGCCCAATTCCTGCCATACGTATTTGATCATGAGCGCGTGTTAAAAAAGCAGCAAACGTTGCTGCAAATGGGACCTTGCCCCGGCTTTCTAACCCAGTTGTAATCCCGATCATGTTTTGTTCGGCAATAAAACTTTGAACAAAACGTTCTGGAAATTCTTTTTCAAAGATTTCGCCAAACGTCGAGTTTTTGACGTCAGCGTCCAGAGTAAATATATCTTTGCTTGCTTGCCCAAGCGCAGCAAGCGCATACCCGTATGCTTTTCGTGTTGCTATCGCTTGATCTTTGTCAAAAAGTTTTGAGTTTGGATCTTGTGCCAAATTTATAGCAATAGTTTTATGTTTGTCGGGAGTGTTTACAGAAGCACCGGTCGAAGTTTTTATGTGTGTTGCGTTATCTGTTTGTTCAGGCGTTTTAGGTGAAAACGTTATATCACCAGTATATTCGCTCGCTTCTTTAAACGTTTGACGTAACGTGTTGATAACGTTTTGTAATTCGTCTTGTTTGAATGGCTTGCCGTGAAAACTATTTTTATCTTGCACATGAGCGACCCCATAGCCCTTATATGTTTTTGCAATAAGCATAGTTGGCTGATTTTTAATCGCCTGTGCTTGCGTGAGCGTATCGAGAATTTGTTCTATGTTGTGCCCATCGACGATAAACACTTTCCAACCAAAAGCATCAAATTTGTGTGCATATTTTTTAACATCGTGATCATGAATGCCAGAGCCTGATTGTGCTAGGCGATTAACATCGACGATTCCAATAAGATTATCAAGCTTATAGAGTGCAGCAAGCTCTGCTGCTTCCCAGATAGAGCCTTCGGCGATTTCCCCGTCACCCATCATTACGTATGTTTTATAATCAAGCTTGTAGTGTTTGGCATTTAGCGCCATGCCCAGGCCTATAGATAACCCCTGGCCAAGAGATCCTGTAGCAGCTTCGTTATAGATAAAACGTGGCGTAGGGTGCCCCTCAAGAACAGAATCAAACTTTCTAAGCGACAAAAGTTCTTCGTCTGAAATTACACCTAAATTTTTAAGAGCTGCATACATGACAGGTATCGCATGGCCCTTGGACATAATAAATCTATCGTTATATGGGTTCTTTGGGTTTTTATAGTCGTAACGTAATGTGTGAAAAAATATTACTGAAATAATATCTGCAGCAGATAGACACGATGTTGGGTGTCCAGACTTACTTTCAGTCGTTGCACGAATAGAATCGATACGTATATTCAGTGCTTTATTTTTTAAAAACAATAATTGTTCTTGAGAGAGAGATATTTGCATGCAGGCCTCTTTAAAAATTAAACTTTTTGTTTGAGAAATTCAAAAACAAGTTGGCTCCAGGTTTCCATATTTTCTTGGTGCTTTGCGCATTCTTCGAGTGTTAATAGTTGCCCGTGTTTAAGCTCAGAGCGAATAGATATATCGCTCGAATTGCCCTTAAGTAAAAACACAAAGCCTGTGTGAACTTTGCCAACGTCATTGCTTTCGTCGTTTAAGATTCCCAATGGTTGGACAGTAAACGATCCTGTGTAATTAACTTCTTCGTGAAATTCTCTGTGTGCCCAGTCGACCATGTTTTTGTTTGTGATATCTTCTTCTCTAATATGCCCGCCGATGCCAAAAGAATATTTGTTTTTAAGTCTTTGCTCGCTGGCTGAGCTTTTTCGTTGCATGATAAAAAATCTATCTTGAAAGCTAAAAACTAAATAGGGACAAATTTGTTTGTAGCTTTGGTTTGTTTCCATTTCTGATCGCCACAAAAACTCTTTATGCTGAGTGATAATGTTTTCATATTCGTCAAAGCTTATCATGGGTTTAAAACCTGCAGGAACTTCTTCTGGGAAAAGCTTATTTTTGCTAACGACTAAAATTTTTTCGTCGCGCTTAAGATTGCTTACGTTCGCTTTAGCTTGATTGTTTTGTATTTTATTCTTTTGTGTGTGTTGTGTCATGAGGGCCTCTTTATAACTTGGTAAATATATATTTTCCCGTTCGCCCTGAGGGCCCGGCGTAGTCACGTCGTAGCCGTAGGCGTAGGCGGACGAAGACGGGCGTCTCGAAGGGTTTTACCCTCATGTTATCGCAAATACAAAAAAGGTCTAGGACAAGAGAATTCCTAGACCTTTTGGGTTAGAGTTGAAAGAGGTGTGTATGCGCAATAATTTTATTTGTTAATTTTGTATTTTTTAATAAAGCTGAGCCATAAGGTGTTTTGAGCAAAAGCTGTTTTTAAATACGACGAATTAATATATCGTTTAGGGTAGTAGATAGAGATTCCCTTTGCGTTTTTATAACGACTACCAACGGCATTTGAACTGATGGTGTTTTTAACTTCTTTCATACCATTAACAATAGCGATTTCTAATTGAGCAAGTGAATATTTGTAGCGATTATTTTTTTCTTTTTTTCTTCGGCGATATTGACGAGCTTTTTTTCGAAGATTTTTTAAAAACGAGTAAAGATCAAGATAGCTCTTTGTAAAGAATTTAATAGACTTGTTATGTGCTCGTTTTACAAGATTGTAGGTTCTTTTACGCTTAACGTTATAACAATCTTCAACTCGACTAATTATGGCATTAATTTTTTGTGTGAGTGTGTTTAAATTACTCAGTTTGATACTTGATTGAGTATAGCTTGAGTATCGATCTTTATAGTAGTTGGCGTATGACAGAACAACACTTGCTGCAAGTTCTTCTGCCCCAAAAAGCTCAGGGTTGTTAACTAATGGTTTTAAAAAGCCAGAATAATCCCATCCGTTACCAGGTTCTAGATGTTCAGACCCAACAAGATAGTCTGCGTAGTTTCTTATTTGATAGCCGACTTCGGTCATGGCCATTAAGCAGGCATCCATTCCAACGATATCTATTTTTTTGCCCAGTAAGCTTTTGATTTGGCTAAATGCGTTTGAAAGATCTCTGTTGCTCACAAATGTATCGTCTGAGTCGTCATACAAGATCCCACGTTCTTTTTGGTTGGGATATCCTGGTATTTCTAGCCATGGGTTAAGTGCAAACGAGCTTAAGTTTCTGCTTCTGTCAAGCACGCCGTTTCCGTGATTCCAAAGAACAAGCATATAGTGTTTTGCTGGATATTTTCTTTGTGCCCATTCCATAGCGTCGACAAGTTCTTTTACTGGCTTGATTCCCATTTCTTGGCTCAAAGACTCGTCTTCTACTTTCCCCCCTTTGGTAATTTTATAACGCCATGTTTTTCTGTTATATGGCTGATCCCACTGGATCAAAATATTTACTTTGTCTGTTGACCCGGCTCGTTGCATGTCGTTAATATTATAGTGTGCGTATGATGCTAAGTTATTATCAGCCTGGATATACGTAAGAACCGTCCATTCGGCAAGTGTGTTTTTATTTTTCTTTTTTTGCTTCTTTTTTTTCTTTGTTTTTTTAATACGTGCGGTTATTGAATCTTTACTTAAGGTATTTGTTTTTGCATTGGCTGTAACACTCAAACTTTCTAAGAAGGCCAGCGAAATAAATATGATGGTAGTAAGTCTAATCGCTGATAAAAACTTTTTCTGACAAGATATCTTCATATCCCTTTCTCCCTTTTGGTACTATGACATATATGGAAATTTGTTTTTTACGTGCTTATAACATTAAAGAAAATCGTAAAACAAAAGCAAGATTTTGCTTGTGAATTGAAAATTATGTTGAAATTCAAGCTTTTTTTGACGGGAGAGAGATTCATGTTGCGTCTATTAATTTGGTTCAAGCTTACCCCCCTAAAGATTATTTTGAGCATGGTTTTGATTACGAGCTTAAGTTCTTTTATTTTGCATGCTGCCCAGTCAAGTTCGACTCCTAAATTTACAGAGATTCAGAGGCTGCTTGAGCAAGGTGGTAAAATTAAAGGGTCAAAAAAAACTCTTGCAAACGGTGTTCCTTTGTATCAGATAGTTGTCGATAAACAACCATCAGTAGAATCTTATTGTGGTTATTATGCGGTAAAGAATATTCTTGCTGCTGAAAAATTTGTTGCAAATCCTACGAGTGAAACACTAAACGTATTTACTGGAAAGACAGGAAAAACTTTTTATGCTGAGTCTGTACAAAAGTTTGAGGCAGTAAAGGCAAAACTTTTGGAAATTAAAGATAATGAGGATAGTAAGAAGGCTTTGCTAGCATATCAACAAGAATTGGAAACAAGACTTGGCGATCAAAAAGATAGAGTAAAACTCAAGCAAGATGCGAAAAGTAAAGAAGTTAGATTGTTTATTGATAAAATGAATGTTGTTACTGCATTTGAAGAGAATAAGTCTGGGGATCATAAGGGAGTGATGTATCCTAATTTTCTTCCGGTAATGCTAGATCAGAGTCAGTTATCTTTTGTTTTAGCCCTAGCCTGGCGAGATAATTATTTTACACAGGCTTTAAATAGCTCTGGTGATATTGATATTTTGCCGTTTAGAATATTTAAAATGATCAATGATGTTGAGGGTGATTTTTTGGGTATTGCATTTTCTCAAAGGTATAAGCATTGGATATCTATGGCTTTAGCGAAAGTTGAAGGAAAGAAAATTGTTTTTTGTTTTGATTCATTAGGCGGGAATCAGATAAATAATCCGACAGTTCAATTTATTGCAAAAAGTTTTGCGGGTGGAACTTTTATGAAAGACTACTTTGAACTTGTCGTGCCCGCAGTTGTTGCTTTTTTGAAAGCAAAAAACTTAGAAAAAGATATAGATAAATTACGTGAATTTCTTTTGTTCGCTGGTTCGCAGCAAAAAGGACAGAAGTGTTTGTTGGACTTGTTTGTTGGAACAATTGGGGATACAAAAGCATGGGATATTCTCAAGGAAATTTTAGAAGAAAAAAAACTATTGGTTGAGTTTTACAATGTGATGGATACGCTTGTTGTGCGCTTTTATGGTGATAGTGCTGGGCTAGAAGTATTTCTTGATGAAAAATTTCGAGGAGAGATAAAGGATGTAGTGATAACGTTTTGTAACGAAAATTCAGAGGTGATGCAAATCCCAGAATTTACAGCTTATTCAAGTGAGCCATTAAAATCTGCAATAGAAACGCTTTTTTCTAACGGAATTCCTAGTGAGCGCTCGAAAGAAGATTTATTTCGTTTAATGCCGGATCGCAAGCCAGAAGATTATTTTGTTCAGACATGGTTAACAAAGTTTAAAGCAGATTTAAAAAGTAAAAGTAAATTAAATACATTTGAGCAAGCCGTAGAAAAAAAAATTAAAGAAGCTGTGGATAAACGGTTGATTTTTGACGTAAAAAAAATACGGGATTTTCTTTATACGCAATTGCCGCCGCTTGAGAAGCTTAAAATTAAACTGGTAAAGCTCAGGGGGGTGTTGGTTGTTCTTAAAAACAAGCTGGTTACGTTAAGCGAACGGTTGGCTGAGCTTAAAAAGAAGCTTGGAGATTTAAGAACAAAAGTCGGGGCGCCGACGACGTAGTTGTAAATTTGGTTTTTTGGGGGAGATTCTAGATGAAGAAACGGGTTTTGTTGTTTGTGTTTTGTTTGGCAGGCTGGGGGAAGCCTATATAATAGATCCAATTATTCCCATTGCACAACGATTACTTGAGTGGATTATAAATCCTGTTGAAAATGTTTGAGCTTGTTTTCAGTGGGTTAAGGGGAATGAGGGCCGTCAAGGGTTCAAAAAGAAGGAACTTGATGAGTTTAAAGCGTATGTAAACGGGATTTATTCTGGGACGTTTGAGTGAAAATAGGTTTATACTTTTGTTTCTTGCAAATAATCTTACAATTAGTCTGTTGCTTGTTATGTTTAATTTTAAATAAGTTTAGTGGATTCTTTTGATTGTAAACATACAAAATATCAGAAATAAATTTACTGTGAGTTCCTGCCATTTCAAGCATAGGTACCATAGCTGCAACATCTGTTGCTGCTGTAAAAAATTTGTTTTCGTGTTGCAAATCTTCTTTTTTTATTTTTTTAAAGAGCCAAGTATAAAAAGTTCGTAAATGATCTGCGGGCCAATAGGATTTTAAAGTTTTTACCCAGTCGCATTTCCTGAAACTGTTCTTTTTGATGATTTTTGTTGGTATTTGACAGGCATTATGAATGGTATCTCTTGGATAACAAATTGCTTGACCGTATGTCATCCAAACGTTTGGATCGCTATAAATCTTGTTTAAATACGAAAGAACGTTTGGGTGGGCTAGCCAGTCGTCGCCGTCGACAATGACGATAATGTCGTTATCTTTGCAATGTTTGTGAATGGCGTTGTAAATATTTTCAAGGGCACCATGTTGTGATTTGTTTTTGATAAGTATCGTTTTCGTTTGAAAGCCGTGCTTTAGTATATATTTTTTGACAAGATCGCCTGTTTGGTCTGAAGAGTTATCGTCGATATAGATTATTCGATAGCATTTGTAGGTTTGATTGAAGATAGACGACAGATTGAGTTTGTACCATTTTTTATTGTTGTACGAAGCGATCATGATAATGAATTGTTTGTTTTTTGTGGGGAGTGTTTGTTTTTGGCGAAGGTGTGATGCTTTGGAAAAGTTTTTTTGTAACGGGATTTTGGGTGTGTGTGTGTGTGTATTTTTGCTTTGAAGCATAAAAGCTGGCGAGAGAAAGAATAAAAGAAAAAGGGTGTGGGCTATTGTGTAAATCATTGTGTGTTATTTTCGAAGTTATTTGGGTTTAAGATTTTTTGTTTTAAATTTGAGCTATTGGGAGTTGAAATATCGGGGCTTACGCTGTCTGGATAGGGGTTTACCCAATGATTTTGAAAATTTTGTTTTACAGGTGGGCAATCATAGTCGTGGTAACAGAAGGCTGCTGGTGAAACTTTTTTGCGGCGGTTGTTTGGAGGGAAGAGATATTTGTATGGGAGAATAATATCGATGGTATTGTTTTTGTGTTTTTTTGTGTTGAGGGTTTTGCTAAACGATAGATAAACGGCTTTTGTAAAAAGACCAGGCCCTGTTGTCATAAGCGTGTGGGCAACGCGCCTGTCTTTCGCTGTTTTGTTTGACCAATAGGGGACCGTGATTTCTTTATTTTCGTATTCTTTGATGCATGTCGTTGCTTTTTTGAGTGTTGGATGGTATGGCTTTGCCCCGATAAAAGAATTGCCGCAGGATAGTGTGAATGACATTCTTTCTATTGCCCCATAAAAATCGTACATACGGTGTAATATGTCAAGTGATTCAAAACAGATGCTATCGCTATCGACATATGTGCCACCGTACTTATAGATAATTTCGTAGCGAGCAATATCAGACATTTTGGCATAAATATTTTGTTCTTGTGCTTGATCAAAAGAAACTTGATTGTATAAGCCATTAGGAAAGTGTTTCTTTAGTAATTCTTCAGTCCAGCAAATAAAACGCCAATTTGGATGATTTTTACGCCATGTTTTTTGCCATTGTCGATATAAATTGGGCATGGGGTTACCAAGCCAGACTTGATGAATTATTGGGGGGATGCGAAATGGTTTTTTGTGAATGTTTGCGCGAAGCGATAAATTTTGAGCAAATGAGTTTTTTTTGTAAAACGTATGTAAGAACTTCAAAAATTCCATGGGTTTTACATTTTGAGGCAACTCTTTTGAAAAGTGAGGAGATTCTTTGATACACTTTCTTAAATTATGTGGATCGATTGATGAATAAAAATTAAGATCAATAGGGAAGTCAGGGATTTTATCTTTTTGAATGGATATGATGTTTCTGTTGTATTTTTTTTGTTCTTGAAAAAAAAGATAACCTGATGTGTTACGAAGTTTAATGTCTTGGATTTTGCTATGCTTGTTTCTTAGGTTTATTTGTTTGTGAGGGGCAAGAGAAAAGTTTTGGTCTAAAATATATGTATCAGAACAGGTTGGACATTTTGTTTTGAATGTAACAGCTCCAGATTGTTGCTTATGCGTATTATTTTGAAGTGTGATTTTATCCAGAGCAAGTTTGCTTATGTTAATGCTATGGATATAATTTGTTAAACTAAGAATAGTTAATAAGAGTATTGTGATCATGATTTTTCTTGTTTTTGTGTTAACGTGTAAGTATAAACTCCGCGGCTACAAAAAGCTTCTGGGTTATGCTTAATGTGTGTGTATGATGCTTCGCAAATAGGTTGTGTGTGATAAAATTCTTTTTTTACGTTATTCCCATCGAAGAATGTTCGGGGAAAAATAGTATCAATATTATTTTTCTCTTTATTTTTTATACCGGCTTTTTTATAGACAGCTTCTGTTAAGGGTTGGGTTGCGAGGTTATGTTTTGTCCAATCGTAAAAGCCCTTTGGTTTTGTTTCATGTTTTTTTATGATATCGATACATTCTTGTATTATGGGATGATTAGGGCGTGAGCCAATAACCCCATTATTAATTGCACCAAACGATTTATAGAATCTTCCCAGGCCTGCATAAAAGTCGCACAGAGTGTGAAGTATATCAAATGACTCGTAACATACGATATCTGGATCCAGATAAAGGCCGCCAAACTTATTTAGAATTTCGTAACGGACTATTTTGGACATAGTTGCATAATCTTTCATAAGTTTTGCTTCGTCGAAGATTTTTTGGTTCTGTAATTTTTCTGGGAATTTTTCCTGAATTAATTTTTCGTTCCACAGTATAAACTCCCATTCTTGATGTTTTGCTTTGTTTTTGTTTTGCCAAAGTTTCCATTGTTGTTCTAGGGGATAATTGAACCAGATTTGATGAATAATTCGGGGGATTTTGGGATTGTTGTTTGTTTTGCTTGATAGAAGAGCTTTTATTTTTTGTGAAGAAAAATTTTTTGCGTAAAGTTTTTTTAACTTGTCAAAGAACATTTTGGGTTTAATATTTTTGGGGATACTCTTGATATAATCTTCGTGTTTTTTGATAAGTGTTTTGTATTCTGGGTTGTTTTTAAGTGTTTGCTCAAAAGAGATATACACGGGGAAATCGTCTGTTTGTTTTGTGTTTAAAGTTATCGTTGGGGGTTTGTTTTTTAGTGTTTTGAAGTTTAGAAATATCGTTTTGTCGTGTGCTTGTATGTGTTTGATAATATCTGGAGATTCTTGTATGCGTGCTGTTTCTTTTTTTTCAAGCGAAACTATTTTTTTGTAAGTTTCGTGCAAGCGGGGACATGATGGACATTTTTTTTGCAAAATTATTGTCAGTGCTTGTTTGCTATCTGTTTTGTTGTAAAGCGATATAGAATTTAAGTTAAGTTTGGCAATAGTAAGCGCGTGCAGTTTCGTATGGGATAAGATAGGCAAGAAAATCAAAAAAAAATAAATAGACTTTTTCATGCACTCTTTTCTCTTTTTTTTGGTTTTAATCCAAACAGTATTGTACTTGAAAAGCGATTGCTTGGCAAAAAATTATAAGAGTTTTTTGAGAAAGTTTTCAATGGTTGTTTCGGCACAAAAGAGATTGCAGATATGATAATAAAGAGCGGCGTTTTTTGCGTTGAGCACGTGCTTTTCTGGTGTTATAAATGCAGCTTTGGGGGCAAAGAGAGTTTCTTGCCAGATTTTTTCAAATGCTTGTTCGTAGGGAACAATAAAATCGTTTTGTCCATGAATAAATAATATGGGTGTCGTGTGTAATTTATTAAGATACGGTTTGATTGATATGTTTGGCGTTATTTGTTTTATGATTTCCATCATTGGAATATGTATAATGGGGTTGTTTAAAATGGATTTTAAAAACTTAGGGGTTCCGCCGTGTATTGAGCGAGGAAGTAGCCATGGGTCAAGAGAAATTTGTTCAAGAAAGTTGGTCAAAGAAAGCCAGCAGCTGTCTAATATAAGCTTTGAAAATAGTTGACGATTATTTTTTTGCTCAAGCGTTTGAGCCATTGCAAAAAGAAAAGCGCTATAGCATTGTCCACGGCCAATTATAGAGTCATAATTTTTAAGAGACTTTAGATAATTAACGACAGTAATGACTTCTTCTTGAGGGGCAAAGACAAAGCTTGTCATGGGTGTTATAAGTGTTGTTGGGCTGAATATATACGAGAGAAAGTTTTTCCAACGGTAATCAAAAATAATGATGTCATAGTCATGGAAAATGCGTGCAAAATAGAGGCCCTGTTCTTTAGGGTTGTTTAGGCCTTGCCCTAATACGATTGCTTTATTGCTTTTGCGATCAAAAAACGTTACGGGAACATCTAGACCTCTAGGTGTTTTTAGCGTAATATTTTGGCCAGATTTTTTTGTTTTTTCTTTGTCCAAAAGTTTAAAGCTGCTATTTTTTGTTATAGCTTCGGGTGTAAGTGTAATAATCTCGTCTGTTTTGCTTTTTATAAAAAACGGATGTTTTAGTTTTCCAGTATCTGAGATTATTTGTACTTGTGCATACGCAAAAAGGGGGAGCATAAAGAATAATGCGCCCGTATATTTTATTTTACGCATCATGGTTTAAAGTATCGCTTGGGAGTTTTTGTAAAAAACTATCGATAGTTTTTTCGGTGCAAAAGAGATTGCAGACGTGATAGTAAAGACCTGGGTTTTTTGCATTTTTAACATGGGGATATTGTGTGATAAAAGAAGCTTTGGAAGTTTTTCTTGTTGCTTGCCAAATTTCTTCAAACGTATTTTTATATGGAACAAGAGAGTCTTTTGTGCTGTGAACAAATAATATAGGTGTGTTTTGTATGTGATTGAGATATGGTTTGATTGTTAGATCTGGCGTTATTGCACGAGCTATTGACATAATTGGTGTGTGAACAAGTGGGTGCTGTAAAAATGCTTTAAGGCATTTAGGGGTTGCCTGTTTAGAATGATCTGCTATTAGCCATGGTTCAAGAAGAATTTGCTTGTTAAGATCAAGCAGCGAGAGCCAGCAGCTGTCTAAAATGAGTTTTGAAAACAGTTGTCGATTATTTTTTTTGCGTTCGATATTTTGTGCCATTGGAAACGTTAATGTGCTATAGCATTCACCAAGGCCAATTATTGAATCATAGTTTTTTAGAGATTTAAGATAATTGACGACAGTAGCGATTTCTTCATGAACAGCGTAAACGAAATTTGTTGCGGGAGATGTTAGAGTTGAAAATGAGAAAATATATGTAATCAAGTCGTACCAATTATCAAGCATTGTATGCCAACGATAGTCAAAAACAATGATATCATAATCATGAAAAACGCGAGCAAAATAAAGGGTGCATTTTCTTGGCCCGGGAAACCCTTGGCCTAAGACGATGACTTTGTTGCTTTTGCGATCAAAAAAAGTTGCAGGGATTTTAAGCTTACTTGGCGTTAGAAGTGTGATGTCTTGTCCTGATGCTAGAGTTTCGTTTTTATCTAAAAGTGTGAAATTACTATGTTTTTTTATTATTTTTGTGGGAAGCGAAATAGTGCTGTCTGTTTTGTTACTTCGTATGAAAAACGAGTCTGTTATGTCGTTTTCTTGAGTGTTGTTGTAACCTGAAAAAGATGGCAAAAAAAGAGAAAAAGAGAAAAAAGTAAAAACAAAAAGTAAACGCATGAACCCACCCGAATTATTTTATGAAAATACTTAAAAATATACTTTTGGCGGAGAGGGGGAGATTCGAACTCCCGATTCCGGTTTCCCGGAATGACGGTTTTCAAGACCGTTGCATTCAACCACTCTGCCACCTCTCCATTTGCCAAGATATTTTATGTTGTGTGATGTTATGGCGGAGAGAGAGGGATTCGAACCCTCGATCCGGGTTTCCCCAGATACTCACTTAGCAGGCGAGCGCTTTCGACCACTCAGCCATCTCTCCGCACAAACTGTTTTTCAAAGATTTTGTTTTTAAATGCGCCCAAGAGGATTCGAACCTCTAACCGTCAGATTCGTAGTCTGATACTCTATCCAGTTGAGCTATGGGCGCAAATTTTAATGCACTATACTTTATGTGCATATAGTATGTCAAAAAATTGGATGGATCAACTTTTTACGTTAATATAAAAGATATTGAAAAAATTGTCTCGTTTTTTTTAAAAAAATTTAAAATGGGTTTCGATTATGGCTGTAATACTTGAAATTAAAGTTGTTCCAAACTCAGGAAAGCAACGTTTTGAACGGGATCGCTCTGGAAATATAAAATGTTTCTTGAAAAGCTTTCCTGAAAAGGGAAAAGCGAACAAAGAACTCGTGAAATTTTTGAGCAAAAAATTGTCTATTGTGCAAGAAGATGTTGCGATTATTAAAGGGCTTACGGCGCGTAAGAAAACAATAAAAATAAATTGTGATATCTCTAGGGAGTATGTTTTCGATAAACTTGGCCTAGAACCAGAAATAGAAATTCAGGGGACAATTTAAAAGGGGAGCTTATGCCAAAGTATTTTTGGAAAGGGATTGACGAAAAGGGAACGCAGCGTTCAGGGGTCACTCAGGCTATTAATACTGAGCGTGTGAAGCAAGATCTTCTTGAGCGCAATATAGCGTTATTATCGTGTGTGTTGCATAAAAAAAATATTCTTTTTCGAATAATTAGGTTTAAGCAAAAGATAAAAACAGAAGATTTGATTCTTTTTTTTGAGCACATGTCTGTGTTGGTTTCAAGTGGGGTTGATGTTGCTGGAGCCTTAGAGCTTTTTATTAGTCAAACGAGTTCAGAATATTTTAAAGATATTGTTGAACAGATAGCGAGTGATGTTAAAAAGGGGCAGAGTATAGCATTGGCGATGCAAAAATTTTCCGGAGTATTTTCTTTTTTCATGATCGAGCTTATTCGCATAGCTGAGCATACGGGGAACTTAGGATTTGTTTTTTTGTACTTGGCTCATTATATAAAAGCACGACAAACGTTAATGCGTGATATAAAACAAGCAGCGACTGTTCCCGTTCTTACGTTCGTATTTTCTTTGATTATAATTATTGGGATCTTTCTTTTTGTTGTTCCACAGTTTGAAGCGATCTTTGAATCGATGGGTAAAGTATTGCCCAAGAGCACACGTATTATTCTGTCAATAAGTGAGATGCTTAGAACGCGAGCGAGTCTATTTTTTGTAACAGTTTTTTTTGTTTTTGGTTTGATTTTTAAAAAATTGGGAACAAGAAAAAAAATACGAGCGCTCAAAGATCGTTTTTTATTTAAAATTGCCTTCTTCGGTCGTCTTTATCTTTTGTCTGATTTAATTAACTTTTTGCAGGGGCTTTTGATGTTTACAAAATCAGGGATCTCGCTTAAGCCTGCGCTTGGGTATTCACAGGGTGTTATAAGCAATACGATCTTTAAGTCAAAAGTAGCTTTTATTGAAACGCTTGTTACACAGGGCAAGTCGCTTGAGTATGCATTAAGAACGGCTGGATCGAAATATTTTCCGGAAAAGTTAGTCATGATGGTTGCGGTTGGGGAACAGGCTGGAAATTTAGACGAAATGCTTGAAAAAGCATTGGCGTTATTTCAGGCAGAGCTTAAAGCGAAGTTACATTTTTTGACATCGATATTGCAGCCCGTGTTATTGATCATAGTCGGGGTTTTTATTGCTTTGATTATGTTTGCGGTATATCTTCCTATTTTTAATCTTGCTCGTATTTTATAAACGTATTTTATAAGATTGAGTGAAGGGTTTGCCCGGCGTTTCTGTTTGTGTTATTCTGGGGGGAGGGATATTTAGATCAATAGGCGGTTTTCGTTTGTTTTTATCTCTACCTGGCAATAATAATTTATACTGTGAAATAATACTTTAGGAGTATCTTATGAAGTTTAGATTTTTAGTATCAAGTTTGATTATTTTTGTTCTAGGGTTGTTTGTTAATCCTGTTTATGGCTCGATAAAGTCTGAAAAACAAAAGAAGCTTTTGATTATTTGTGAGATGCAAGAAGCTGGGGGCGTTGAAGAAGTTATTAATCAAGTGAGAAAGCGATTTATTGCAAGAAATTATAGCGTAGAGCTTATGGGACTTGATGATGTAAGTACGTTTAATGTTCCTGGCATGCCTGGGGTAAAGATGCCATATCCATGGGGTATCGCAGAAAAGGTTGCTGAAAAAATTTATGAATTTGAGCCGGATAACATTTTTATTCCTCTGCATGGAATTTTGTCGTATCAAGCAGGTTGTTTTTGTGCAGAGTATAATATCCCATTTACGGGTTTTTACTTTATTCGGTATCAAGAAGTTGTTAAAGATATGACGGGGATTCCATTTTTTCTTTCGACATATTTTACGCATAATTTTTTATCAGATGCAACAAATGTTCTTGTTCCAAGTGCATCAATACGAGATGAATTAATTGAAGTTGGTTGTGATTCGGATCATGTTTTTGCTTGGCCTCATGGAGTAGAGTTAGATCGTTTTACGGTGCCAACAGAAGAAGAAAAAGAAGCTGCGACAAAGGCGTGTAATCTTGAAGGATACGAGCGACCATTTTATTTATTTGTTGGGCGTATTTGTAAGCAAAAAAATATTCCGGCGTTACTTAATGTAAAAGTTCCTGGAACAAAAATTGTTGTTGGGCCAGAAGAAGATGGTTATAGCATTGCGAAGCTACAAAAAGAACATCCAGATATTCTCTTTGTTGGGCCTAAGTATGGGCAAGATCTTGTAGATTATTACAAAAGTGCCGATATCTTTTTGTTTCCAAGCAAGTTAGATTCTTTTGGAATAGTGCAAGTAGAAGCTCTTGCAACAGGGATACCCATTGTTGGATTTAATGCTTTTGGGCCATCTGACGTTGTGCCTAAAGGATGTGGCGTTAGTTATCTTGCGGATAACGATCAGGAGTTTCAAGCATGCGCAGAGCAGGCATGGCAAGATCTTCAAGCTGGGAAAATAACCGCTTCTAAATGTCGCGCTTATGCGTCACGTTTTTCATGGGAAACAGCTATGGATAAACTTGAAAACACGCTTGTTCAAGTTGATAAAGAAAAGATGTCAGAAACAATAGAATCGTATATGCAAGCTTGGTGGTGTTGTTAGTCGTAAAGTTATTACTGGGTTAGAGTATTAGAGGGAAAAATAATAGTATGAGATTTAAATTTTTGTTTGTGCGACTTGTTGCTTTGTTTTTTGTGTGTTTGGCTGGGACTATTGTTCAGGCTGAGAAAAAGAAGGTATTGATTATTTCTGATACGACATTAAGTCGCCTTGGTGGGGTTGAAGAAGTCTTAAAACAAACACATGCTCGGCTGGAAAAAAGAAATTATATTGTTGAATTTATGGGCCTTGATGACGTACCAACGTTTAAAGCTCCTTTTGTTGAAGGCACAAGATTTCCCTATCCATGGGGTATAAAACAAAAAATTGCAGATAAAATTTACGAATGTGAGCCTGATCATATTTTTATACCACTTCATCTTCCTGGAGTGTTGTCATACCAAGCAAGTTGTTTCTGTTCTGAAAATAATATACCATTTACTGGATTTTATTTTTTACGATATCCAGATACGTGGAAAATGATGGCAAGGGTTTGGCCGTTTAATAGCATATCATTTTCTTTATGTCGGTATTGGACTCATAATTTTTTGTCAGATGCAACGAATGTTCTTGTTCCGACGAGATCAATGCGAGATGAATTAATTGCAGAGGGTTGCAAAGATGTTTATACGTGGCCTCACGGTGTTAATTTAAGTCGTTTTACTTTGCCAACAGCTCAAGAAAAAGTTGCTGCGAGGAAAAGGTGTAAACTTGATGGCTACAAACGACCATTATATTTGTTTGTTGGGCGCTTGTGTTTGCAAAAAAATATTCCAGCGTTATTGAACGTAAAAGTTCCTGGGACGAAAGTTGTTGTTGGTCCAGCTGAAGACTTTTTCTCTTTGGGAAAATTGAGAAAACAATATCCAGATATTGTTTTTGTTGGGGGCAAATATGGGCAAGAGCTTTTAGATTATTATAGAAGTGCAGATGTTTTTTTATTTCCAAGTAAATTTGATTCTTTTGGGATAGTTTTGCTCGAGGCTCTTGCAACCGGGTTGCCGATTGTTGGGTTTAATGCTTTTGGTCCATCAGATGTTGTCCCCAATGGATGTGGGGTTAGTTATCTTGCGGATAACGATCAGGAGTTTCAAGCATGCGCCGAGCAGGCGGCTCGTGATCTTAAAGATGGGAAGGTTACGCCCTTAATGTGCCGTGATCATGCTGCAAAATTTTCATGGGAAGCTGCTATAGATATACTAGAAAGTAGATTGGTTCCAATTGATAAAGAAAAGATGTTGGAGCGAATGGAAGATAATATGTTATCAAGTTATTGTGGGTGTTGTTAAGTCTTTGGTTTTTAACAGAACCTGTGCTTGACCTTATAAGTGTTTCTGGTAGCCTACTAGATAGATTATTGTTAATAATTCGTTTGATATGTAATATCTTGCCGAAGTGGCGAAACTGGTAGACGCACGGGACTCAAAATCCCGCGGTGGTGACACCGTGTCGGTTCGAATCCGACCTTCGGCACCAGTAAATGGGTTGCGTGTGAGTTCAAAAAACCAAAATCCCTGTATCTTTTGTAAAATTATCAATAAAGAAATTCCCAGTAAAATTATCAAAGAAACAGATAGTGTTCTTGTTATAGAAGATATTGCTCCCAAAGCTCCTGTTCACTATCTTGTATTGCCCAAGAAGCATATTCAAAATTTAAGCTTGTTAGCTCAGGACGATTATGAATATGTTTTGCATACGATTAAAGTAATAAACGAATTAAGTCAGGAATTAGTACCGCCTGCAGCGTTTAACGTTATTGCAAATAACGGTGCTGGCGCAGGGCAAAGTGTTTTTCACTTGCATTGGCACTTTATTTCTGGGAAAAATATTTATGACGGAGGGTTTTCGTTATAATCCTGTGTAAATTTTATGAGAAAAGTCTATGTGTCGAAAAAATGTATTAAAGCTCGGATTGTTGTTTATAGTTGTTCTCTTTATTAGTCTTGTTGGTGTTTCGTATTATATTTTGGGGAAATTTACATTTGTTGAAGAAAAAATTATTCATGGGAAAAAACGCTCTGAATTAACCCGTGAACTTCAAGTAGATTTATTGAAAAATAAAGAGTTAGAGCAGGTAGTGATTGATTCTCCTGATAACATAAAACTTGCTGGATTTTTATTTCGTCGTAAAAATGCTCGAGCAAATTTAATTTTGTGTCATGGATATCAAAACAATAAAGAGGCTTTATATAGTTATATTGATATGTTTCCTGATTTTAATGTCTTGATGTTTGATTTCCGTGCACATGGACAAAGCTCTGGGAAGATGATTTCGCTTGGATGCCATGAATATAAAGATGTTATTGCTGCTACTAAATTTATGAAGCAGATTGTACAAGAAAATTTGGGGAAAAAAGAGCATGAGCAATTACCAACAATTATTCTTGGTATTTCTATGGGTGGAGCGTCGGCTCTTAAAGCAGCAGAAAAAGAACCAGCTTTATGCCAGGCATATATTATTGATTCGACGTTTTCAGATTTAACCAAAATGTATGAACGTGGCTTTGAATTAAAAGTTGGCTTGCCGTATTATCCTTTTTTTCCTGTGTTAAAAGTTTTTTTTGAATATTTTACGGGATGTAAAATGTCTGACATGCGTCCTCTTGATAGTGTTCAAAAGATTCATGAACCAATTTTCTTTATTCATTCATGTAACGATAGCTTTATTCCACCAGAAAATAGTCTCGAATTATATACGCATGCGCTTCACGAAAAGACGAAAATTTGGATTGGGCCTAAATGTAGCCACGGCTGGTTGCATACGTATTATGCAGATTTATACAAACAAAAGGTCATGAAATTTTTAGAAAGTATTTTGAGTAAACGATTTATTTAAACAGAAAGAATCTATTATGATATATGATATGGCAATAATTGGGTCGGGGCCGGCAGGGTTGACGGCAGGAATTTATGCTTCTCGAGCACAACTTTCGACAATAGTTTTTGAGGGAGATTTGCCAGGCGGGCAACTTATGACAACAACGAAAGTTGAAAATTGGCCAGGTTTTGTAGAAATTGATGGCCCAGATTTAATGCTTGATATTCGTAAACATGCTGAGCACTACGGTGCAAAGTTAGTACAGGAAAAAATTACAGACGTTGATTTTAAAAACAAGCCGTTTACGTTAATCAGTCAGGGGGGAAATAAAATACAAGCAAAGTCTGTAATAGTTGCATCTGGTGCTTCAAGTAAGAAATTGGGTTGCCCGGGGGAAAAAGAGTATTTTGCCAAAGGGGTTTCGACCTGTGCAACATGTGATGCACCGTTTTATCGCGACAAAGAAGTAATAATTGTTGGGGGTGGAGATACGGCTGTAGTCGAAGCAGAACATCTTTCTCGTTTTGCTACGAAAATTACGATCATACAAATACTCGATAAGCTTTCAGGTAAAGACCCATTAAAGTTTAAAGTTATGGAAGACCCTAAAGTTAATTTCATGTTTAATTCGACAGTTAAAGAAATTAAGGGCGATGGGAATCAGGTGACTGAAGTTGTTGTTGAAAACGTGAATGATAAGTCTATTACGAATGTGTCAACGCAGGGTGTGTTCTTGGCTATTGGGTATAAGCCTAATACTGACATGTTTAAGGGCCAACTTGATCTTGATAATTTTGGGTATGTTGCATTGAAAGACGAGACACGAACAAGCGTTGATGGTGTTTTTGCAGCAGGTGATGTTGCTGACTATGTGTATCGTCAGGCGATTGTTTCTTCTGGCGCAGGATGCAAAGCAGCGCTTGATGCTCAGGCTTATTTGGTTAAGCAAGAGGGGTAATTAAAAGAGTCCCGTCACTTTTTGTACGATTTGATCTATTGGTAAATCACTTGTGATACCGGCTGCGTTTTTGTGTCCGCCGCCACCAAGCGTGTTTGCGAGTTTATTTACATCTGTTTTTTTTGATCGTAACGAAACTTTGCTTTTTCCGTCTTCTGTTTCATAAAAGAGCGCTGTAATGTCGATTTGGGCAAGTTGTGCTAGAAAATTGCTAAAGCCGACGAGCGATGTAAGTGTGATCCCCAATTTTTTTAGATCGTTTTGTGTGATAACGGCCCAGGCGCTATTTTGTTTATCGTTAATTGTTATGTTGCTTAACAGATTTCCCCAGAGCTTTAGAATTTGGGGGTTTTTATTATGTAAAAGCTCTGATTGTAATGTGAATAAGTTTGCTCCTGCGTCTATTAAGTCTGCAGCAATACGAAGTGTTTTTGCTTGAGTCGACGTTGTATAAAAAGATTGGGTATCGTCTAGAATTCCTGAGAGTAGACATTCAGCTGTGAACGTATCTATAGGTGAGTATCCCCATTTGTGAAGTAAAATATAAAGCGCTTCGCATGCACTTGATGTCTCTGTCCAGATAAAATTTACGGTAGCTTTAAGTGTATTACTCACATGATGATCGATATTAATACTTGGGATATCTTTGAATGTTTCGGGATAATAGAGGCGCTCGTAATTTGCTGTGTCGCACATGATTATTAAGTCGGGAGTTTGTTCATGCTTGTTTATGAGAATTTTTTTTGGTTGGCGCTTGAAATCAAATTCTGGCTTTGTTGGATAGATTGTTTCCAGTGTTTTACTTTCTTTCTCAAGAATATGGGCAAGGGCAGCACATGCACTTACCCCATCGCTGTCTGGTTTTTCATGGGTGAGTAATGTTATTTTTTTGGCTTGAGATATAAGTTCTTGTGCTGCTTGTATGTCTTTTTGTTGTTTATTTTTCGAATTTTGATCCATATTGTTTCTCCAGTTCTTGTATGGGGTATGCCCCTTGTCTGATTATACGAATATGATTATTTTCAGAAAGATCTAAAAGAGTTGAGTTTTTGTGAGTTTGATTGTTACTACCTGTAACGATAAGATCGATGTTTTTTATGATATCAGGATCTATATATTCGATTGTTTGGGGGACTTTTTGGCCACTTTTATTTGCGCTTGTTGAAAATAGGCCGTCAAAATGTTCTAAAAGTGCCAATAATTCAGGATGATTTGGACACCTAAGGGCGATTGTTCTTTTTTCTGATGTCATGAAATTTGGTAAATCTTTGCGAGCTTTAAAAATAAGAGTGACGGGGCCGGGCCAGCATTGTTTAATAAAAGTATGGATTTTTGATGATAACTTTTCTATTTGAATAAAGCACTCTAATTTTTGTATTGAGCCTATGAGAACAAGATATGGTTTGTTTTGGCGTTCTTTTTTTATTCGATTGAGCTTTTGGAAGCTTGTTTCGGTTGCGTTTGCAAGAAGCCCTAAAATCGTATCTGTGGAGGTAAGTGCGATAGAATCGTGTTTTAATATGTTTTTGAGAGACTTAATTGATGATGTCTTTTGCCAGGAAAGAGCGCATTTTTGTTTGCAGGAGGGCATAATAAGGACTCCTTGGTTGTATATGTCCATCAATAGGTCATTTGACAATTCGGCAAATATTGATTATGATAATTTTAAGCTGTAAATTTTAAATTTAGGTGCGTTCTATATAAAGTTTATCATACAATAAATTTAAATTTTAGGGAGAAAGTGATTTTTTTGTAGTAATTTGGGAGTAATTTAGTCTATAACATGGAGGTTTATTTATTTTTAATTTGATAAAAGTGATTGAATTAAAAGAAAGTGAGGATCGATAACCATGATAACAGTTGAACAAACAAAGAAAAAAAGTGGGTCTTTGGGGAAAACAAGAAGCTACGGGGAAGTGGTTGATTACTTGAGTTCTGTTTCAAGTTATGAATATAGCCAAGATGCACTTTTGCGCATGAAAGAGCTTGATAAAGCTTTTAATAATGTGTTGTCAAAAATTGACACGATCCTTGTTGGAGGAACGAATGGAAAAAGCTCATCCATGCACTTTGCTGGGAAGCTTTTAAAAGAAGAAGGCTTTAAAGTTGGTGCTGCTTATTCAACGCACTTATTAAATTACAACGAGCGTATTGTTGTAGATTATCAGACCATT
>CAZFHP010000009.1:0-39996 GCA_964519365.1 uncultured Pseudomonadota bacterium | reverse complement strand
ATGGGATATTCAAGACGAAATGCTTATTCTTAGCCCTCGTGTTAAGCAAGAAAAACAGCCAGAACAAAAAAACAAGCAAAAGCATGAACAAAAACCTGAGCGAAAAGATGACGGTCTTGGCGAGACGGTAAAGCGCTTGTTTTTTAAGTAACGCGAATTCGATAATTCAGATGACCTAGAAATTTAAGGTTTCAAGTGCATCTAAAATTGACAGACAAAAAGATACATCCTTTTTTACAAAAATTCTTGGCTATACCAGGGGGTAGGCGCAATCCTACCCCCTGGTATAGCCAAGAATTTTTGTAAAAAAAGGATGTATCTTCTTGTATGCTAATTTTATCTGACAGAAGCTTTAATATTAGAGCAATAGTGGGCTCGTAATTATGAGCCCACTATTGCTTGAAGCGCCATTTTAGCCGCTTGAGCTTCTTGAACTTTTTCTCCCAATATATTTTTTAACGACTTAATAAGCTTAATCTTATGTTGCTTTGACAAGAGCGACATGCGTTTACCAATAGCTTTATACGCATCTATTTGCTTCAGCCCATGCTCAGCTTCAGCTTTCTTAAATTGTGTTTGAAAAACTAAATCGTTACGCGTGTCACGCAAGTTATGTAAAAGCTTTTTCTCTTCAGGTAATGTTAAGAACGTATAATCGTGTGCTAAGCTTTTATCTAAAAGTATTTTGAGCATGTCAAGTTCGTGCGCGTTCATATTATTGTGCTCTTGAGTAAACATAGTAAGTGCGTTTACAAAGAGTAATGCATGGCGTTTTGCATAGGCATGTGTTGCCAATGGTACAAGTTCGCGAAAGACATTTATTTTTGCGCGATATGTTTTTTGTTTTGGAACAAGTTTGAGCTTATCTGTAAGCTTTTTGCCAATAGCTTCTGAGTGCAGTGTAATTTCACAATTTTTTGCCAGATTTTTTTGACTGCTTTCAAAAGAAGCGTTTTGTGTTGCCTTGAATAAAGCAATAAGAGCACGTAGTTCGTTTGCTGTTTTGCGTTCTCGTTTTTCAAAAAGACTTCTGATAGCTCCTAAAAATACTTCTTTGGCTGTTTCAGAAAGATCTTTGTTCTTGTTCATGTATGATAAAAGCTTATGCGCATGGGAGATTTTTTGAGCATAATCTTTATGTGTGTTTATTCTTTTTACGTGTGTTGCAAAATTTGCATGAGCAATCGCGATAGTACTCTTACGTGTAACGTTATTAAGCTTAAATAACTGTTGGCCGTTTTGTGTTCTGTTTATCCCTAAGTAATTATCGTCATTTGGACCAACAAAAATTTCATGAGCGTTTTTAAACGAGAGCGAACTATTGTTTACCCAAACTTTTCTGTTATACTCTCGGCTCCAGATTTCAACAATATCGCTTGGCAAAACAGGATTATGTTTTGTGGTTATGCCCAGGTTTGGCCGTTTGAAATAAAAGACTTCTTGTCCATTTTGTGCCTGAGCGCACGAGTTTGGGCCTATAACTATTTCGTAAAACGATTTGCCTGCATAACTACTTGGGTTAGCCCACAAGCGTTGCCCATTACCTAACGAATGATTGATTGTTTCAGATCCTGCATAGAGCGCAACAAGGCGTATAGAATCCCCGTATTCGACTATTTTTTTTGTTTTGATTTCTTTGTTAGGCTCTATCTTGAACAGTTGTGGCCCGTCTTGTGTGTACTCTTTTGTGTTTGGCCCGGCAAGAATTTCAAGATGGTTCCCGTGAGAAAAACGACTTTGATTATGCGCCCATAACACACGCTTTGTATGATACTGTGATGTGATTGAGATAATATCGCCATATCGTAATCCCAGGGGCATAAGGTCATTATTTATATGCCCAGCAAAGTTTTCCATTTCAAGCTGCCTACTTTCAAAGTATTGGTTTAACGATGCCTTTGCATATAAAGCCCGTAACTTTTTGAGCAAGACTATGTTTTTTGTATCCCGTTCGTAAAAAAGCGCTTGAAGCTTGTTAAAAACGATATCGCTATATTGTGGATTAATGTGCTTATTTAAAAGATCAAACAGTTGGGTATAGAAATTTATTTTTTGTGTGAGATTTTTTGTGTTTTGTGCGCATGCAAGTGCTTGCTTAAACTGTTGGTTCTCAAGTTCTGCCCGTTTTTGCTCAGAAATTTTTTCTATGCAAAAACAGGAGCTTTTATTTTCTTGCTCATCAAGTGTTATTCGTTTGCCGCGTTTAAAGCGTGTAATTTTTTTTAACCCAAGCTGTTTCTTTTGTGCATATGATTTAACTGTAATTGCTTGATCAGTTTGAGTATGCGTAATACGAATAGTATCGCTTGGTAAAACCGGTGTGTTTTTTGTAGAATTACACATGCCTTCGAGTTTAAACCCCGTCTTATTACTTTCAATATGTGTTATCCCAAGCTCGTGAAACGTTCTTCCCCTGCGTACTGTTGTGAGTGCTGCAAGCTTGCTGGTTGGTTTAAGCGCATGGGCATGTGTTTTTTGTTGGGCATAAAGGGGGGTAAGTGTAATGCTATCGCCATAATATAATACACGTTTATCTTTGTCTGTGTGAATAACAAACAAGTGTGACCCATCAAGAACACCGTCTAATTTTTTGTCCAGTCGTGTGTCTAAAACAAGCTTCACGTTTTTTGTTTTGTTTGGTTTGATAACAGACATATAGTTGCCAACACGGCTGTCTTTGAGTGCGATAATATCGCCAGAGCGTAAAGCAAAGGCTTCAAGATTTGTGTTTATCGCTTTGATCCAGTGCGTAATATTTTGTTGCCATGATTTAAGCTCAGCTATACGAAGTGTTTGGTGCAATAAATTTCTTAAAAGTAATAGGCGAGCTTGGTTATGTGTTGTGCGTGTTTCAAATAAACCATGTAACGTTTTTACAAAAAGCTCTCGTTCTTGATGTCCAATCCCATCTTCGATAAGCAGTAATATTTTTTTGTAAATATCAATGCGCTTTTCAAATTGTTCTTCTCCATACGTTGCTTGATTAAGGTAGTTATCAAATGTTTTGATTTTATCGTGTAGCTCTTGTTCCTGTAACGTTTGTGTCTGAGAAAGACATGTGTTGAACAGCATAAAACTTGCGAAAAAACATGCGTAATAGTTCATAAGACGACTCCCTTTAAAAAAATAATTGTGAATATATTTTACGTTAACATATAAATAGGGCGTATCGTCAACTGTTATGCAACTTGCCTGGGGTTATTCATAGCATTCCGTGTATTTTGTACGAGTATGTTCTTGAATGTGGTGCTACGTTAAGTTAATCGGAATTTGTGTATGAGGTTCAAGCGTTACCGCCGTATAGTGGTTATTAAATACTTTTTGCAAGTTTTTTCATCAAGGGTTGTAAAATCGAACATTAAGTGTTGTATTTTACTTGCATAGCATATGGTATTTTACAGAATTTAAATTGGGTATTTTTTGTCAGGCGTTGGTATTGTTTGCCCTTGTTTTGCTTTATTTGTCATAAAATATTTATTTGCGCCTGCTTTTTCTTTATAATCAAACGAAACTGTATTTTCATATGTACAAAGAAAGAGGGAATGTTTATGTTCGATTTTCTTGATAAGTCAGCTGTTTGGCAGCTCGTTAATATCTCTGATTGGATTAGTAAGTATATTGTCTTACTGGGCTTGTTTTTGTTATCTGTCACCTGCTTGGCTATTATAATTTTTAAGTTGCGTGAATTTAGAAAACAAAAGCGTCGCATGCGTTTACTGTTAAAACAAGCGCAAAAAAGCACAAAGTTTAGTGATCTTGCTCTTGTGAGCAAAGAGTTTCGTGATAGCATCGGGGGTATGTATTTGATACAAAGCTTAGAAAAGCTTAAATTTTTAATCGACACAAAAAAAGCAAATATCTCTGGCACTCAAGCGCCAACGCTTTCAGGCGATGAAGTAGAGCAGTTGCAATTATTAACGCAGCAAGATATCGATAGCTTGCTTAT
Organism: uncultured Pseudomonadota bacterium; assembly: GCA_964519365.1. GTDB lineage: Bacteria > Babelota > Babeliae > Babelales > RVW-14 > CAZFHP01. The sequence goes on along the minus strand of CAZFHP010000009.1, from coordinate 36,050 downwards.
GCGTGAAGAAAGTTATCTTCCCGTTCTTGGCACAAGTGCTGCAGTTGCGCCGTTGGCTGGGTTGTTCGGGACGATATGGGGTTTGATAAACGCGTTTATTAGCATAAGCCAGGAGAAAACAGCTGATATTGCAATTATAGCACCCGGTATTGCTGCCGCATTATTAACGACACTCGCAGGACTTGTGGTTGCTATCCCAGCGGTTATAGCTTTTCACTATTTTTCTAACGAGCTTAGAAAGCTTGAAGGGCAGCTGAACGATCTTGATGATCTATTTTTTATTATGGTCAAACAAACGTTTGTGAAATAGAGTTTGTAAATAGGATATTCGTATGATCAAAAAAAGAAAAAAACGAAGACGCTTTTTGCTCCCAGAAATCTCGCTGACACCGTTAATAGATACGGCACTGACGCTCTTGATTATTTTTATTGTCACAGCACCTATGGTCCAAAACGGGATAAAAGTCGACTTACCTCAGGGGCAAAGCAAAGAAGTCGGCAACGAACAAGAGTTTGTTGTAACGCTGAATAAAAAAGGCGAAATTTATTTTAACAGTTATCCCGTACGCAAAGAAGAGCTTGTGGGTTCGGTTCAAAAGTCGATGCGAGAAAAACCTGATGCTCCTGTGTATGTTCGGGCTGACGAGACCGTTTCGTATGGGGACGTGATTGCGATTGTTGATAATCTTAAACACGCTGGTGTTAAATATGTTGCCATGTCAACACAACCAACTAAAGTACAAGCGCACGCGAAAAAAGTTCAAGCAAAACGGGCTGCATAAAAAATAGCTATGAAAAAAAAATCTGTATTTCAAAAGTGTTTGATCTTTTCTTTTATTGTGCATATTATTGCGAGCATCGTATTTATTATTCTGACGGATGATCATACGATTCATAAAAAATTTATTGTCTGGGGTGTGCATTCGCAAAAGCCAGCACACGCACTTTTTAAGCCGATCAACAAGCCCGTCCCGTTTGTTGGCGATAAAAAACGTACTATTGCGTCACGAAAAGAACGTGTACAGGCGCGCGCAAGGGCCCGTGCGCTAAAGCGCAAGAGAGAAGAAGAAAAGAAAAAACGTGCAAAAGCGGCAAAAGAAGAAAAACAAAAAGCTAAGAAGAAGAAAAAAGACAAGAAAAAGCGAGCTCTCAAAAAGAGTACTCCCAAGAAGAAAAAGCCTGAGTCGAAAAAGAAGCCCTTCGAGACGCCCGCTTCGCGAGCCCTCAGGGCGAACGGGGAGAAGAAAAAAATAAAAAAACGCAAAAACAAGAAAGCAAAAGAAAAACCAAAAAAAGTCGAAAAGAAAAAAGAACCAGAAGAACCCTTCGATACGCCTAAGAAGGCTACTCAGGATGAGCGGGCTACTCAGGATCAAGCGGGAAAAACTTTTGAGAAGCAAGAAGAAGAACTTCTGGAATTTGCGCTCTACGAGCCTTCAGACCCACGATTAAAAAAATTACAGCGCTATATTCAAGTAGAAGTATTACGCCTATGGAGACCACCAATAGGTATATCAAAAGGAACAGAGTGTACGGTAAGCTTTTTTATAAACAGACAGGGCCTTGTGCAGGAGTTTGAGTTTGTAAAACGTTCAAATGTTTTGATTTACGATTTAAGCATTAGTCGTGTTGCTCGGCAGTTTAAGTTTGACAAATGTTTATGGGGGAAAAAGTTTACGATAGATTTTCGTCAGTAATTGCGTGTAGGTATTTCTTTTTTTTATACTGACGAGTGGGTTTTTGAGATAAAAGTTTGATTCTCTAGAACGTGAGGGGTGTGTTATGTGCAAGATCAAAAATAAATTTATACAGGTTTTTCTTATTGTGTTTGGCATACATATTTTTATGAGCCAAACAGTTTGTTTAGGTAAATTGTCGGGCAAAGTTTCTGGCCCTCAGGCCCAAGATTTTACGTTTGAGGTTACGACCCCTGTTAAGAAACACCAGGCGATTAAGTGCATTTTATTATGTGTTGGCGAGCGGGATAAATTTGTTGAAAACGTTGCCAAGATGATAAAATTTGACTTGGAATTTACGGACCAATTATCTGTTACTCTTAAACGCTCAAAAAAAGATTTGAACAAAAAGATAGCCAGAAAACTTTTTGAACAAGACACGAGTTTGTGTTTGTATGTTCGAGCTTGTGATAAGAAAAGCAAGAAGAAAAAAAAGAAGAAAAAGAATGCGATAACCATAGAACTTAAAGATACAAGTTCGTATGATACTGTTTTTGAAAAAACGTTTTTGTGTGACAATAGAGCTGAAAAAGAAAATGGGGTTGTGAAACAAGACTCTGTTGTGCTTGGGCACACAATAGCCCATGAACTTTTGCCTGCCATGACAGGGGAAAAAAGTATAACGCTTAGTAGTCTGGTGTATTGCAAGCAGATATCGTCGAAGAAAAAAGTTATTTGCATGAGTGATTATGCGTGTAAAAAAGAAAAAACGATTGTTGGGTCAAACACGCTTAATGTTGCTCCGGCATGGCACTCACGAGCACCCTATTTATTCTTTTCCCAGTATACAAGGACAAATAGTAGACTCATGGCGCTAGACTTATTTTCAAAGAAACAGCGTATTATTTGTTCATATGATGGGCTTAATATGCAGCCGTCGTTTTCTGATAGCGGGCATCAAGTAGTTTTATGTATGTCTGGTTCAAGTGGTAACTCAGAGCTATATCTCTATGACCAACGCTTATGTCATAAGCTTAAAAGACGTGTGTTTCAGCGACTGACAAAAAACCATGGCAGCAATGCGTCGCCATGTTTTTTGCCTGGCGGGAATATTATCTTTTGTTCAGATTATCAAACAGGATATCCACAGATTTATCACTTGGATAGAAAACATAAAGAAACGCGGCGCTTAACAACTGGCCGTGGCTATTGCGCTGGGCCGTCATATAATCACAAGAGAAACGCTATTGTCTACACACGTTTTAGAAACGGTACGTTTCAGTTATTCACGTTAGACTTAGATGATCCTGATGCTCGGGAGCGTCAGTTGACGTTTAGCCGTGGTGATAAAAATGACCCATCATGGTCGCCTTGTGGTAAATACATAGCGTTTACGTTTGATTTTAAAAACAAAAAGACCGGGCGCAAGATCCCACAAATAGCTGTCTTTAATTGTCGCAGTGGCAAGATTCGTATTGTTACGTCTGGTGGCGTGCCTAAAAGTTTTCCTGCATGGACGGATAAATCTTATTGGTGCTCATGTTAGATTTTTATGAATAAATGGGGCGAAGAAATAATAGGAGAGAGTGTGGAGAAAAAAAATTTGTATGCGATCAAAACGATACTAGTCTTTTCTTTTTGCGTGAGCACATGTGCGCATGCAAGTATACGAGATGATACAAAAGAGTATCCTGCTGACATTGCCATTTGGATAGCAGATTTGAGATACGATGATGGTATGCTGAAAATTCTTGAGTTTGGTCAGGGGGTGACGTCTTGTTTCCAAAATGTTTATAGCCCAAAAGAACAAACGATCTATTTTTTTAAAAAAGAGATATGGACAAACTTTTGGAAGTATTTAAAACAATTTGATATGCCCTTTTGGTACATAGGTGACTTACACTATAAGATCGATTTGACTGGAATTGATCTTGTTGGAGGCTATCGTGTGAGTACCGAAAAAGATTTGCATAAGCATGATGTGTTTAAAAAACTTATTACACCAGAAGAGTTAAGCGAGCAAGAAAAACAAGTCAAACAGGCTGAGCGTGCGATAAAAGACCCATATAATATACGTGACTATAGGGGGATAATCGTCCCAGGTCGTGGTCGCTCACGACAAATTCCAATGTTTCATAAAAATTATCCAGATTTTGTTACAGTTGGGGCCGCGTCAGAAAAACACGTGCGGAATAAATACTTAACAAGCTTATTATTTCAAGATGACGAGTTATGGAAATATCGGCCTCAGTGTAAAGCATATGAAAAAAAATATTATCCTGAATTAGCGCAAGCTATTATAGCTGAGTTTAAGTGTGATACGTATGTAATCAAGCCTCTTGCTTCGTGTAGGGGGCGTGGCGTAATTATTACTAAAGCTCAAGATCTTGATGCGTGTCTTAAGAGAATATTAACAGAAAAACATAAGCTTCGTAGTGAAAAAGATATCGCTTATAATCACTGGCACAAAGATAAGAGTTCTATGTTTATTGTTGAAGAATGTGTAAGCTCCAAAAAAATTATGGCCGATGGTAAAACGTATGATCCAACAATGCGTGTTGTTTGCGCGCTTGATTATAATCAACAGAAAGTTAACATTACGTTTCTAGGAGCTTTTTGGAAGCTTTCATATAAGGCCCAAGAAGAAGAAGGTTCGCTGACAGAAAAAGTAAAATCAGCATCTGTTGTTGGCCCCTTGTCGACAGCTCTTGTTGACAATTATGATCTTGAAAACGTTTATGCGATTTTATCAAATGTTTTGCCAAAAGTGTATGTAAAGATGCTCGAGACAAAAAGCGACGAGTCTCGATTGTCAGCATGTGATGTTGCGTGCTCTCTTCGTACACATCAAGATGTCCCCGCAACGTTATTAAATTCTATGTATGAGTAAGCTTTTTCCCTGTGTTTTATTGTAAAAAAAAAGAGGGTTGTTATGAAGCACATAAAATTTTTTATATTTTTTTGTCTTTGTTTGTGTACTCCCGTGCAAGCACGTGTCGACATATCGTATCTTATTGTTGACCTAAAGTTTGACGGGAAAAACATAAAGATTCTTGAATTTGGTGAAGGGGTTAGTGCAGGGCTTAATGGATATGAATATTATTATGGTCCGGGAGCGTTATGGCAAAAGTTTTGGGATTACTTACGCCCGTTTGATATGCCTATGTGGTACGTTGGCAAGTATTGGGAAAATCGAGCGCTTGAGCGTTTTATAAATATGGGTGGCCATTTTGCCTGGCGGGAAAAAGATTTATGTGTTGATTGTGTGTATGATAACGAAGCTCATAAGCCCCTCACAAATAACGAGATAGACGGTAGTTATGTGTGTGGCAATAAAAGTATCAAAGATCATAAGGGCATTATCATTTTAACGGGTTCCGCGCACGAGAGAGACATGCAAAAATATAAATCAAAATATCCTGATTTTATTATGCTTAACCAAGCAACTGCGCCCTTTGCGCGTAGCAAACACATGATGAGTTTATTGTTTCAGGATAACGAGCTTTGGAAATATCGGCCACAGTGTAAAGCATATGAAAAAAAATATTCTCATACTTTGGCCCGAAATATTATACGTGATTTTAAGTGTGATACGTATGTGATCAAGCCCCTTAACTCTTCCCAGGGAAAGGGGATTATTATGGCAAAAAAGAACGAGCTTGATAAATATTTGAGAATAATTTTGATGCGAAGGAATAACCTGCATGTAACGCAAGATTTGTCTTTCCGTTATTGGTTGTATGATAAAAATACTCACTTTATTATCGAAGAGTATGAGCCATCAAAGGCGATTTTTGTGAACAAGAAAAAGTATGATCCAACAATGCGTGTAGTCTTTACGCTTGATTATGATCTAGATAAAATAAATCTAACGTTTTTGGGAAGCTATTGGAAGTTGCCGAAGCAGCCGTTAGATAGTATGGGTACGCTTATTGAAAAGACGAAATCAAAAATTATTCCGGGCAAACTTTCGTCTGCACTTGTGAGAGAACAAGATATAAGCAAAGTGCAAGAGATTCTCTCGGAAGCATTGCCCAAGATTTACAAAAGAATGCTTGGCTTACAAGAAGAGATTTCACGCGAGATTTTAACGCGTTCAATTAGTCCTGTAAAAATACCCGTGCCAATACTTAAAAGCATGTATGCTTCTTAGTTTGGGTATTTCTTAAGCATCTGTACATATACTTTAGGAATAATTTTTTTTAAGATTTTTTTTGCGTTAGTCATGTCTTGTTTGTTTATTGGGATCCCAACATAAAACTCTCCAGAGTATGGGATGGTTACGTGTTTTCCTACAAGTGTTCCAGTGTCGTCTATAGATTTTAATGGGATTTTCCAAAAGCCACCAAAGATATTTAAACGTATTGTGTTATGCTCGTGACTGAGCGCAAAGACGATACGCATTGTTGGATCATAACGCTTACCATCAACTGTGATATTCTTTGATATCGCAAACTCTTCGACGACAAAAAACGTACTTTTTGTTGTTTTCCAATACGTAAAACATCTGTGATCAGTGTCTTTTATTTTATGCGTGTCGCGTAAAATAAGCTGTAAGATTTTATCAAGATCTTTTTGTTCGGTAACTATTATGCCTTTACTTTGCAAAGATCGCACGGGTTTAATTACGTATAACGTACTCGCGCTTGGAATTTCAGAAATAATCTTTTGTGCCAAATTGCTCGTGTATACTTTTGGATATGTTTTTGATTCGGGCCTATATTTTTGTAATTCTTCTGTTTTGAATAAATTCGCTGTCTGGTGTTTTGAGCTGACAAAATAACGGGCCGTATCGTTTACAATCAGTACTTGCGGGTATTTCTTTTTGAACTCGTTTATAAAAACATGCCCCGCGCCCTTCGGGCGCCTGTAAATAACAACCTCGTGATAATCTTTGATTAACGGGTTTTTCTTAACCCCATACGATACAAGCTTTTGAAAGTTATCATCGTCTTCTAGGTCTTTAAGCGTTGCATAACGTTTGCCGCCAAGATCAGAAAATAAACTCATATCCATTTTTTTTTGCATGTCTCCTGAGCAACGGCCAACGTACCACATGGGTAATTGAAACGGTTCAAGATATTTCCAGAACATGCACCAATACGGACAAAATATACGTTCGAGCTTATCGTTAATAAGTACAAGCGAGTTTGTTAGACCTGCATGTGTAGATGGCCCGAATTCGCAGACTTTTATGTTTTTACCATCGAATTTCATGTCAGCAAAAAAATATGTGATATCGCAGTTAAATTCTGGGATAGTATATTCTGTTGTATCTTGCAAGACAGAATAAATTGCATCGTTATAACGCGAGTATAGCTCGTCTTGTGTTGGGTATACACCCCAGAGGGCTTGTAAATCTAAAAGATTTGCTTTATTGTTTGTAACGTTGTATGTAGTCCTATCGATATTGTTTATTGTGCGATCGATTTTTTTGTCATCCCAATTGATCTGTTTGTCATCCCGGACTCCGATCCGGGATCCATTCGTATCATTACATCCTATTGCGTAAAGCGTTTGTGAGAAAACTATAAGTGCACACAAAACTATTCTCATGTTACCCCTTTCTTGTTTGATAAGCATACGGTTAAGCATATGAATATAACTTAATTGTACCGTAAAATTTGTATGCTTATGACGTCAAGAGATAGCATGTCTTGAAAACATTAAGTTTGCGTTTGTCGAGTTTGGAATGCTTCGATAATTTGGAAGAAGTTTTTTATGTCGAAACTAATGTGAATTAGTTATTTGGAGTTAGAGATGCTTGGGCAATCTAAACAAAATATTTTAGACCAGGCTTTAATACTATATGTTTATGAGCAAACGCTAATTGTTAGAGCTGGTTTGATAGTAGCGATATGATGAAACGAGAAGATCCATAAATATACACCCAGCTTGCACGCGAACGTATATACGAAGAGATACGAAAGCTTTTTTAATCCCGACTCCCATTACTGGGTTTTTGCTAGCTTAGGATATTTGCCCCTTAACTTAAGACATCCGACCTCTAATCTAAGATAATTGACTCTAAAAGTATATTTTCCCCGCATTTCATCTACTAACATCTGAAAATAGTCCTTTTTCCCAATTTTTACCAAAGAGGGTTTGCTTTTTGGATTTGATCTTTTACGTTCAGCAACTGCTTGAGCTTGTTTCCGAGCGTCGAGAAGTACGTGAATTCTTATATCGTTAGAACTGCGACTTTCAGGAAGCTTTAGAAACCATTCTTCAAAGTTAAAGTCTGGGATTTGAAGGTTTTGTTTGATAAGCATGACAATTAAAATAGTTTCAAATGATTTTGGGAGATCTAGATAGTGGGCAACGCTCCCTTGACTGCAAACAAGATGATATATGTTTTGGGGTTGTAATTGAGCAGGGATGTTTAATGCGATAAGCCTTGGTGCGACATTTGCAGGAAGCGCTTCAGTTGTACAGTTATGCGTGTACATAAAAGCGATAACTGTTTTAAAAGCAATGAGTTCTGCTTCGCAATAGAAGTATTTATTTTTATTAAGTTGTTCAATAAAAGTGCAAACGAGACTTATAAAATAAGGGTTTTGGGTAATATCACTTTTGTCATCATCAAGAGATAAGATTGTTTGGCCAGAATCTTTTGTGGGTTGGCTGACTAATACTGTTGATTCTTTTGATTTTTTACGTATTTCCGTATTAAGGCATAGCGTTTCTTTAATGACTGGTGAAAGGATAAAATATGCGAGTTCTTTTTTTGTGAACGTTATGGTGCTTTCGTCTTGAGCAACGAGGGTTCTATTTGCTGCAAGCGTTTCAAGATTTTTGGGTGTAAAACCAACACGAGGCTTTTTTTGTCTTTTTGTTTTTTGATGTAATCGCGATTTTTCTTTTCTTGCCTTACGCTTTTTCCCGTGTTCGTTGATATGTTTTTGAAGCATGGCCTGTGCGTCTATTGGTGTAATTATAGTGATGGCCACAAGGGCACAAAGAGCCCGGGCCACGAAATTCGTGGTTTTTTGTTTTTTATTTTTGTTATGTTTCTTTGTTTGGTTAATTGTTTTCACGGCAAACCTCCATTATTTTAATCAAATATATTTTTTCCCCAATGGTTAGAGAAATATCGGGTAAAAAAATAAAGGCAAATTGTCATTTTGTAAATTATAGCATGTTTGGGGATAGCTGTCAAATGGGGGTAAAAAGTAGGTTTTTTAAGGCAAAGCGGTGATTTTGACGATGTTTTCTAAAAGGTTGTAATTTTTTGTTACAAATTGGTATACTTATTTGTATACACCTGCGTAGTGCTACGAATAACTTGCGTTAATTAAAAGGAGCTTTTTATGTCCAAACTTATGCGAATTAGTGATCTAGCGGTAGATAAACTCGAATCTTTGAGTGCTCTTACCGGGCAATCTAAACAAAAGATTTTAGACCAAGCTCTTACACGATATGTCTATGAACAAACATTAAAAAGGGCAAACGAGCAATACGCTGCGTTAAAAGAAGATTCCAAAACATGGAAAGAAATACAAGAAGAGCTTGGTGATTGGGATGTAACGCTGGAAGATGGGCTTAAAGATGATTAATCCTAAAAAGCTGATTCGTGGCTCTGTATGGTTGGTTAATTTGGATCCAACTGTTGGCCATGAGCAAGCGAAGCGGCGACCATGTGTGATTATAAGTGCCGATACGTATAATCAAGGGCCGTCGGGGCTTGTTGTCGTTATGCCAATAACGTCACGAAAACGTGATCTTTATTGGTACGTTTCTCTTCCCTCACAAGAAGGCGGGCTTGATAAAGCGTCGTATATCATGTGTGACCAAATACGAACGCTTTCTGTTCAACGATTTTTACCGAAAATGCTTGGCATTGTAAGTGATTATACGATTGAGCAGATTGAAGAACGATTAAAGATCTTGTTGTACCTTGTGTCATAAGGTTTTTTAATACTGGGCAGGTTTTTGCTTGATGCTTCGATACGCTTTTTTAAAAAAGCGTATGAGGTGTCTTTTTTTGGTTTTTCTCTCCAATTCTTGTCATTTTTAAAGTGCTGGTTTAAAATTGTAGGCATATGTGCCCTGGTTAGTTTTTAAATTTAAAGCGTGGCTTTAGATTTGACATGTTTTTTCCCAGTTTTTAAACAAGAGGAGCTACGTATGTTTATTGGTAGAGAATTAACTGAAACGTTACATCGATATGCTAAGTTTCCAGCCGTTGCTATTTTGGGGCCGAGACAGTCAGGAAAAACAACGTTGGCCCAGGCTGCTTTTGGCAAGCACAAATTTTTGAGCTTAGATAACGAAATAAATCAAGCATTTGCATTGCAAGACCCAGAAGGCTTTTTGTTAACTCACGAAAATGAACATGGGGTTATTTTAGATGAATTTCAATATGCCCCAAAACTTACGACGTACATCAAATTAGAAGCTGACAAAAAAAAACGCCCAGGGTATTTTATTTTAACAGGTTCTCAAAATTTTCTTGTCAATAAAGCTATAACCGAATCTCTTGCTGGTCGTGTTGGGATTTTAAATCTTCTTCCATTTTCGAATAAAGAACTTGAGGCGCATAATTTACTTCAGGAATCCCCTTATGAGGCAATATTTCAAGGTGGGTATCCAAGAATTTACGCGGATGCAATTGCTCCAACTGAGTTTTTCCCTTCTTATATTTTGTCTTATATTCAGAGGGATGTTGGGAATCTTATAAATCCTAAAAACAAAACAACGTTTCATCGTTTTGTTCAATTGTGTGCCGGTAGAATTGGCCAACTGTGCAACGCAAATGCATTAGCTGCAGAAACAGGAATATCTGCTCCAACAGCAAAAGAATGGCTTTCAATTTTAGAAGCGAGTTATGTTTTATTCTTTTTGGAGCCACATTTTAAAAATTTTAATAAGCGATTAACAAAAAGTCCGAAGCTTTATTTTTTTGATACAGGCTTAGCATGTTCGCTTCTACGAATAGATTCTCCTGGTGCGTTGAGTAGTTCACATTTTCAGGGAGCGCTTTTTGAGTCGTTTATTATTTCTGATCTTTACAAACAATATTGTAATCGTGGCTTGCGCCCATCGCTTTATTTTTGGCGCGACTTAGGAGGGGCTCATGAGCTTGATTGTATCTTAGATGAAGCTATTAAAAATTATCCTATTGAGATTAAATCAAGTAAAACAATTGCTATTGATTTTTTTAAGGGCCTTGATTACTGGAACAGTCTAGCAAATGGTGATCCAAAAGACTCGTATCTTATTTATGCGGGCGAAGAAAAACAAATTAGAAAGCATGGGAACGTTCTTGGATGGAAAGCAACCAAAGATTTAATTGATAAGATAGTTGGGCCTATGGCAACATGATACGCGATAATGGGCGATAATAAGTGTATTGCAGAAGCTTTTTTTAAAGTATTTACTGGTTTTCTTTTTATTTTTCGAGTAAAATTATAAAATATATGTATCGTTTGTATTTTAACTAGCGGTAGCATATTTCAGTCTGAAAAGATTTCTTTAAAAAATATAGGTGTAAAAATATGAGAAAAAAAAGAAAGATTCATCCAAAGGGCCCGAACGCCTTATGGTTATTAGTTTTACTTTTGGGCGCAGGGGTTCTGTATCTCTTTTGGTATAACAGTGTTCATCGTGATGTTGAAACGGTCAGTTACTCTAAGTTTATGACATATGTTGATCAGGGGCGTATTAAGTCGATTAAAATTCAAGATCAATATGTCCAGGGGGTGTATACCAATGATAAGCAGTTTAGCACATACGTCGCCCCGACTGAGAAATTCTGGGAGAAACTTTCTAATCAGAAAATAGATATCGATGTGCATCCACAAGAAAAACCGTCGTGGGGTGCGTATCTTTTAATTTCGTTATTGCCGTTTTTATTACTGCTGCTTTTCTTTTACTTTAGACAGGGACAAAGCGGTGGTGGTAAGATTTTTAGTGTTGGAAAGAGTAAAGCAAAGTTTTTTTCCCCAAATACGATTAATGTAACGTTTAAGAACGTTGCAGGTATTCCTGAGGCAAAAGAAGACCTGAAAGATATAATCGATTTTTTAAAAAACCCAGCGAAGTTTAAGAAACTGGGGGCAAAAATCCCGTGTGGGATTTTGTTAAACGGTGCCCCTGGTAATGGTAAAACGTTGTTAGCAAAAGCTGTTGCAGGTGAAGCAAGTTGTCCGTTTTTTAGCATAAGTGGATCAGATTTTGTTGAAGTATTTGTTGGTGTTGGTGCTTCACGTGTGCGTGATCTGTTTAAACAAGCGCGAAAGCATGCACCTTGTATTGTGTTTATCGACGAAATAGACGCTGTTGGTCGCCAACGAGGCATAGGGCTTGGAGGCGGGAATGACGAGAGGGAGCAAACGCTTAATCAGTTGTTAGCAGAAATGGACGGCTTTTCGACAGAGCCAGGAACGGTTATTGTTCTTGCTGCTACTAATAGGCCAGATGTTTTGGATAAAGCATTGTTGCGACCAGGACGTTTTGATAGAATAATAGAAGTGCCGTATCCTGATTTGCAAAGTCGGGATGAGATTTTAAAAGTACACGCAGAAAAAGTAGCGTTAGATCCTGAAGTTGATCTACGCAAAATCGCCCGTGGTACGCCAGGGTTTAGTGGTGCTGATTTGGAAAATTTAATTAACGAAGCAGCTCTTTTGGCGTCCAAAGAAGATGAAAAAACAATCAAAGTACAATACTTTGAAAAAGCACGAGATAAATTATTACTCGGGGCAGAACGAAAGACGCTTGTCTTTACGGAAAAAGAAAAGAAGATGACGGCGTACCATGAAGCCGGACATACGCTTTTGAATTTATTACTGCCGGATACTGATCCGTTTCATAAAGTAACTATTGTACCTCGGGGGCGAGCGCTTGGGGTTTCCTGGTCATTGCCTGAAAAAGATAAATACTCTCAGACCAAGACAGAGATGATCTCGCGTATGATTGTTTGTTTTGGCGGGCTGCTTGCCGAAAAGCTTACGTTTGACGATCAAACAAGTGGCGTTGCCAATGATTTGCAGCAAGCGACAAGAATTGCGCGTGCAATGGTCAGGCGCTTTGGTATGTCTGACTTAGGACCGATTGATTATAATGCAACGCAAGAGCATCCATATCTTGGTCGAGACATACAAAATCCACGTGAGTTTTCTGATTACATGGCAAAACGCATAGATGAAGAAGTTGAAAAAATCATAACAGCTGGGTACAAAAAAGGTGAAACGCTGTTAAAAAACAATCAAGAGAAACTTGATTTGTTGGCTCAAACGCTTCTTGAGCAAGAGACGTTATTGGCCCAGGAAGTGTATGAGTTGCTTGGCATTGAGCCTCGGGTAACACATGAGTTTTAAGCGGGCTTTTAAATAACAAAAAGAAATAAATAGAAATACATGTTCTTGTGCTTCAAAAAAATATATCTTTTGGTACACTAACATATAGTAGAATAGCACATAGTCATAATAAAGGGTCTTGTTTATGTCAAAAATTTGTTTTGTATGTGAAAAGCGCCCACGCGCGGCACGTTCTGTGAGTAATGCAAATAATAGAACACTTCGATGGGTTTACCCCAATGTGCATGTTATGCGGTTTACGCTTAAAGGGCAACGCAATGTGCACCGAGCCGGTGTTTGTACAAAATGTGTTAAAGCGGGCAAAGTTGAAAAAGTTGTTTAGTTAAATTTTAATTACGTTTTTTAGGAATACGTGCATGGCCAATATAAAATCAGCAAAAAAGAGAGTAAAAACAAATGAGAAAAGACGGCAGCAAAATGTTGCTCGTCGTTCAGACATAAAGACCGCAACAAAAAAGATTGAAGCTGCGCTTGAAGCTAAAGATGTGTCTTTGGCGAAAGAATTATTGCGAGTAACTGAGTCTAAGATTGCAAGAGCCGCTGGAAAAGGGCTTTTTAAGAAAAATACAGCAGCCCGAAAGGTTAGCAAACTTGCAAAGCGCGTTGCTGCCGCAGGATAATTTTTTAAAAAAGTGTGTGAAGTAGTATGAAGAAGATAATATAACATAGAGAGATAAGAACGATGAAACCAGGTGAATTGATTGTTATTGTTGATGCAGTTGAAGATGCTGTAAAATTTTATACAGAAAAATTGGCGTTTTCAATTGTCGGGTTAGCTGTTGATAAAGAAGATAAGTCACGCCTTGGGTATGTTCAGCTTCGCAAAGGCAAATGTTTTATTACATTTAGAACGCCTCGCATTGAAGAGCTTGCTGAGTTTAGTTTCATCAAGCGCTGCGTTGGCCGCAGTGTTTATCTTTATGTTGATATGAAAACGGGCATAGAAAAGTATCATGATCGTTGTGATAAAAAAGGCGTCAAAATTTCTAGCCCGCTTAAAGAATCTTCTTGTTGTCCTGGTAAACAATCGTTTACACTTCGCGACCCATTCGGGGTCAAGCTTATTTTTAGTCAGCCAATTGAAGGCTTTGTGCCGAAATACTCGTATGACTTCTTTGGCTTGTCTATTGATAAGTCTAGTCTTAAAGATCAAGATCACGCAGAAAAAGAGCTTCTTGATAAAATGATTGCTACGCTTAAAACGTTTGGTGTGCTTCGCCGTGCGGCTAAGAAGTATGCGAAGCTTTGGATTAAAGAGCGCGTTAAGAGTCAGTAGAAGTTTCTAAGACTCATTTTTTTAGGATACATCTTTTTTGTAAATTTTGTATTAATTCTGAAGTTTTATAAACTCATAAAAAATCTATCCTGAAAAATCTGTTTTATCATGGCCAATCATGGTTCAGACAAAAAACTTTTAATTTAAATTAATTCAAGCACGCGACGTTTAAGTTCTTCAAGGTCTTTAATATTCTCGTCGATTTGTATACGATAGGCTTGTTTAAGTAGTTCGCCCATCTCTTTTCCTGGCTTGACGATGTCAAGTAAATGCCTGCCCAATAATACAGGTGGCTCGGGCCTGTGTAACACATTTATTTTATCTGTTTTTTCTAAAAACGATTTAAACTCGTCTTCGTAGCCAGTTAATGGTTCGGGACCATTTGGGTTGCGCCCACGGGTGTCAGCCAGGGCAAGCAGTGCAAGCTGGCGCATGCTTGCTTCAGGAGCTATTTTATGAGCCAAACGTTTATATGCTTTGGCGCTTGCGTTTTCACGCAATAAATTATGGGGCATCATGTGATAACGAACAAGTTTGCATACTGCTTTGATTAAAGAACTATCACGCGTAAAGCGTTTGAGTAATTTTTTTGCAAGCGCAACACTTTCTTTTTCATGATTTTTACTGTGTAGTTCTTCGTCTGTTGTTAGAGCTTTGCCCAAGTCATGACATAAAGCTGCTGCCATAATTGTGAATTTCTCATCTTCAAGCGAGCACGTTTCGCTTGCTTCGTATTTATCGAGTATTGCACAAGCGTCAAGCACTTGCATGGTATGCTCAAAAGCGTCACCCTCGGGGTGATAGTCTGGGCGCTGCTTGATGCCTATAAGAGCATAAAGTTCGGGAAAGATTTCTTTTAAACGTTTAATATCTTGTAACCAGCGAAAGCCGAGCGATGGCTTGCGTGATTTTAAAAAGAGCTTTCGTATCTCTTCGTATATACGTTCGCGTGCAAGGGGCGTATATGTTTGTGGGTCTTCCAGTTTCATGTTCGAGCATAGTTTATTTAAATCTGGACACGGGGTCATTTCAAAGCGTCCAAGAAACTGCATAACGCGAAAAAAACGTAACGGGTCTTCTAAAAAGAGTTTGTCGTCTACAGCCCGTAATGTTTTTTTTGCGATGTCGTCAAGCCCCCCGTATGGGTCGATAATAAGGTCTGTGAGGGGGATATCTTTGGGCGTGCTATCTTTAAGAATGTTTGTGCCAGGAAGCTCGACAAGTTTTGTCAGATCAATAGCCATGGCGTTCATGGTCAAGTCGCGTCGCTTGGCTGCTTGTTCTATGGTCATGTTTGGGTCAAGCTCGACTTTTGGTTTTCTTCCTGAACTGTCACGACGGGGCAACGACCAGTCGACATCAAAGCCATGAACTCGTAAAACACCAAACTGCTTTCCCACAAGCTTAACGGGGCCAAACTGTTTAAGTGTATCTTCGAGTTTTTCTAAAGAGATTTTGTGAACTTCGATGTCTATGTCTTTTATTTTTTTGCCCAAAACAAGATCTCGAACGCTTCCGCCAACAAGATATGCTATCCCCCCTGCTTGTTTAATAGCGTTTATAAGTGGGGTAAGCTTTGTATATTTTTCCCAGAACGATTTGTCTTTCATAAGAGGACCTATCTTTAATAGTGTAACAGGCTTTATCAAACGTATGACTTTAATTCAAGTTGTGCCTTTATATTATTGTTTTTAATAATCTTATCTTAAAACCCGCGAAGCGGGTGGAGTAGAATAGCCCATTGCAAGGCGTCTTAGCCGCAGCTGTGGGTGTTGGAAACCCAATAATTCGCCCCGGAGAGGGCGACGCTTTTGAATGTGTTAAAGAGCGGCGGCCCTATGGGGCGCGATTTATTTTTTATGCAACCCACAGCTGCAGCTAAGAAGCTTTGCAATGGGCTATTCTTCTCCACCCGCTTCGCGGGTTTTAAGATAAGATTATTAAAAGCGTCATTACTAACGGTATAACAAATTCTAGAAGTTATAACTAGAGTTTAATAATAACGTTTGTTGGCCACATAACGCAAAATATTGACGGAACAGTTCATAAATTTCTAAAATGCACGGGTAATATTGTGTGAGAAAAAAGGTAAGAGCGAGTCGTATCTGTGACACGAAAGAAGAGAAAGGATCTTATGAGCATGACTGTTTTTAGGCAAAAAGTAAGAGTTTGTTTTGGCGCGATACTTTTTTTGAGTTTATTTTTTGACGTATCGGCACGAAAAGCAAAAGAAAACTCGCGAGCTCGTTCTAGAATTATTCGAAAAGCAAACAAGAAAGACGACTTTCTCCGGGCGCTGAGAAAAAAAAGCAAAGTTCAGACAAGTGTTCTTAGAGACAAGCAAAGCTTGAAAGAAAAAAAGTGGACCGTTTTGGTATATGCCCAAGCGTGTAACAACATGAATAATGTTGCGCATGTAAATTTTAGCGATATGGCCAAAGTAGGGTCAGATCAAGATACCAATCTTTTAGTGCAATGGTATAAAGAACGCCGTGGTGGCTTTGATCGGTATAGAATTTTAAAAAATAATATCGCGCTTGATGAGCACGTTGATTCTCGAGTAGACGGGACAAAAGCTCCAGAATTAATTGACTCTGTGCGTTGGGCCGTAACCAAATACCCAGCACAGCACTACTGTGTGATTTTATGGGACCATGGATATGGGATATTAGATAGATCGTTATTTAACGTTCCAGAGCGAGCAATTCTCTATAATAGCTATACACGCAGATACATGAATAATCAGGAGTTAGAAAAAGCGTTTAAGACGATTTATACAGACGTCATGAAAAACAAAAAGATCGATATCGTTGGCATGGACGCATGTATGATGGGTATGTTTGAAGTTGGCTGTCAGATTAAAGATTATGCACGATATTTTGTTGCATCAGAAGAGTATGAGCCGATGGCTGGCTGGAACTACCGAGGGTTCTTATCAAAGTTTACTCAAAAATATATGTCGCCTGTAGAATTTTCAAAATTGCTTGTACAAAGTTATGGTGCGTATCACGTACGGCAAAGACATTGGAATACGCTTTCTGCTGTTAATTTAGATCATTGCGATAGTGCACAAGAAAATCTTGATATGCTTGTGCTCGCGATTCGTGAGTATCAAAGATACAATAAGCAAGAGATAAACAATCTTATAAAGCAGGCTCGAAGAAACGCTTCTGTTGTTGATGCGTATAACTATGTTGATCTTTATTCTTTTTGCCAAAAGCTTTTGGCAGAAGTTAAACGATTAGGATTTAATCAAAAAGCGTCTCATGTGTTACTTAAAACACGAAAAGCATTAGAAGAGCAGCTTGAAAAAACAAAAAAACATTTAGGGGAGCTCTTTATTGTTGCCAATACGTCTCGTTCAGCAAGTACTCAATCTAAGGGATCAGCTATTTATCTTCCAATGCACAGTCGCATTCACCATTCGTATTTACGAACAGAGTTTGCGAAAAATTCGTTATGGGTAGAATTTTTAGAAAGCTTAAAGTAACATACACAAACTAAATAAAGGGTCTTTACATGAAGCGCTTTAATGTATTTTATGTACTTATTTTTGTTGTTTTGTCCTCGTGTTCGTTATATGCACGTGCAAACTGGACCGTTCTTATGTATGCACAGTCGCGAAACAATCTTGATCTTTACATGAAACGCTGTGTCAAAAATCTTTCTGCTATCGGTTCAAACGAGAAGTTAAATTTACTCATACAATGGTACAAGCCGGGAAACAAAGCTGTTCGCTATAAAATCGAAAAGAAAAAACTTGTGCCAGATAACGATGGGTTTGAAAATAGTACGGGAAGTAAAGCTGAAGATCTGTCTGGTGCTATGGCGTGGGCTGCTCGCAAATATCCTGCTAAAAAGTATGGGTTAATTTTGCGTGATCATGGTTTAGGGGTTCTTGACCCTGACCCGGGTAAATGGCACCATAGCTTGGGTCGCTCTGTAAATTTAAATTACGAGCTTTGTTTTGATAGTCCACAGGTGTTAGCCCGGTCAGTAGATAATACGTCTATATGTTTTCATGAGAATGATCAGAGTAGTATGTATCGGGGGATTTTATATAACTCACATCAACATACATACATGGATTACGATAATCTTTCTGCTGGGTTGCGCGATATTTCGCAGAATATTTTGTCTGGGAAAAAGTTAGACTTCTTAGGTATGGACGCGTGTTTGATGGCCATGTTTGAAGTTGCCTATCAAGTAAGAAACTATGCGAAATATTTTATAGCGTCAGAAGATGCTGAATGGGCATCAGGCTGGAACTATTTTTATTTTTTGCGCCCGTTATTGCAAAACGACCAGGCGCCTGTGACCGTTGCCAAAAATATAGTCGCTGGTTTTAGCTCATGGCATCACAAGACACCTAAGTTTAATACTCAGTCTGCGACAGATTGTGCGCAAGTTAATCGTCTGAAAAATAATATAGATACGTTTGTTGCGTGTGTTCAAGTATGCCAAAAATACGACAAAGCAAATATTAACAAGCTTATTAAAACAGCACGCCGGGCGACTATACAGTTTTACGAACGGTGTTACGCTGATTTACATAACTTTTACACAGAAGTAAACAAGCGATTAGCTGTATATGCGCAGAAAAACAAGAAAAAGAACCCAGAATTTTTAACAGCTATTCAGAACATGCAGGACATACTCATAGACGGGATCAAGATTATAGAAAAAGACGTAATCGTTGCTAATTCGTCGCATAGAGAGTCTGCCCGGGCCAAAGGGCTGTCTATTTACTTCCCGCAGGAAAAAATACACTTTTCGTACAAAAAAAACGAGTTTGCCCAAGAATCTTTATGGCTTGATTTTTTAAAGAGTTTACGAGCATAAATTTTGATTTTTTAAAATCACTTGCGCTTTTTGAGCAGTTTTATAAACTACAGCTTAGTAACTATGTTATGGGGCTATAGCTCAGTTGGTAGAGCGCATGAATGGCATTCATGAGGTCACCGGTTCGACCCCGGTTAGCTCCACCATACTACGCCCAGGTGGCTACGTATGGCAGGCCATATTCGCTAAGGCTTCTTCCTACGCACAGGTTGCTACGAAGGACAAGTCGTATGGCACGGCCATTTTTATTCGTCAAAATTTCTCAGAGCAAAAATATCTAACCAAAACTAAAAGGCTCGATCATGCAACAAATCCCACTTTCTGGCATAAAAAAAATCGAAGAAATTGCAGGTAAAAGCAAAGAGCATGTTTCGCTTGCTCAAGGCTCTATAAAAGTTGGAGGGATTCCTGAAGAGATAAAAGCATATGTTCAAGAGATGCTTAAAACAGATAAAACAGATTATTACGAAAGTTGTTGGGGCTTGCGCATATTACGAGAAAAACTGGCAACGGTTTTGTCGAAACAGTACAAGACATCTTTTGTTGTTAATCAGATATTGCCAACGCACGGCTGTATAGGCGCCCTTTCGCTTTTGTATCTAACACTCTTAGACCCCGGCGATGAAGTTCTTTTACCAGAGCCATGTTATTCTGCGTATACGATTTTAGCACAAGCTTCACGTGTTAATGTAAAACACGTATCATGCAAAAAGAAAATTATAGATGACGATGGATGGGGAAAAGATACAGGCTGGGAACTAGATGTTGAAGCGATTAAAAAAGCGACGACAAGTAAGACCAAAATTATTCTTTTTTCAAATCCCGTTAACCCATTAGGTATGGTTATTTCGTCTGAAAAAATTACAGAATTAATTTCTTGGTGTGAAGAAAATAAGATTTATTTGGTTATCGACGAAGCGTATCGAGAGTATGTATTTGATGGAAACTTTGTGTCAGGGCTTGAGTTTGTTAACAAGTCTGAATGGGTGGTGAGTGCGAATACGTTTTCAAAAAATATGGCTATGAGCGGCTGGCGTATCGGCTATGTCGTTGGATCGTTAAAATTAATAAAAGCACTAGCAGGCATGCAGGATGCGTTGCTCAATTGTATCAATAACGTAGGTCAGTATGCAGCCATCTATGCTCTTGATCACCCTGAGCTAACGCAAAAATTTTACGAAAAGATTAAACGCAATCGTGACTTGGCAATAGAATTATTGCAGCCATTAGTTGATCGTAATATTATTTCGTATACAAAGCCTGATGGAGGCTTTTATATTTTTTTCAAAACCCATAAAGACGATGCCCTTGATGTTGCTATGAATCTTTTGAGTTATGCTAAGGTCGGTCTGATTCCTGGGAATTCTTTTGGCCCAACGGGCAAGCCCTATTTGCGCTTGTGTTATGCGCGAGAAACGGACGTTTTAGAACAAGGCATTTCTCGATTAGTTGATTACTTACTTTAAAACGTGATGTAACTATGTACAAGAAACAAAAGCATCTTCATTTTATGGGTATTGGGGGTATTGGCATGAGTGGTATTGCCGAGATTCTTAAATTACAGGGGTATCCCGTTTCAGGTTGCGATGCTGCGGAGTCAAGTAAAACGATTGATCATTTGCGTGCAATTGGGTGTGAGATTTATCATAAGCATCACGCGTGTCATATAGAACACGCAGATGTGTTGGTGTATTCTTCGGCAATAGACAAACAAAGTCCAGAAGTTTTGGCTGCTCTTGAAAAGGGCATTCCGGTGATACCGCGGGCGATTATGCTTGCAGAGCTTATGCGTACAAAGTATAGCATCGCAGTTTCAGGGTCGCATGGAAAAACAACAACGACGTCGCTTATTTCCCATATTTTAATTGAAGCGAAAAAGAAACCGACAGTTGTTATTGGGGGTATTTTAAAAAATATTAATGCAAATGCACGTTTGGGTAAAGGCAACTTACTGATCGCAGAAGCTGACGAAAGTGATCGTTCGTTATTATATCTTAATCCAACGATGGCCGTTGTAACAAATGTCGATGCGGAGCATTTAGATACATACACGGGTATCGAAGATGTAAAACAAACGTTTAAGAATTTTTTGGCACGATTGCCATTTTATGGCAAAGCGTTTGTATGTATCGATGACCCACATGTTCAGTCTATTTTGCCATTAGATCATATACAGGCAATAAAATATGGGTTTAGTACTAAAGCTGACGTGATGGGTAATATTATTGAGCTTAACAAAACACAAACGGTTTTTGATGTGTATCGCAATAACTTTAATAAGCGCATTAAAAAACTTGGACGGGTTACGTTAAATATGCCTGGCGAGCACAATACGCTGAATGCCCTTGCTGCGATATCTGTTTGTTTAGAATTTGATGTGTCTTTTAATAAGATAGCTCGAGCGCTTGAAAACTTTGGTGGAATCGAGCGTCGCTTTGAGCTTAAAGGAACGTTTAAAGGGGCACAGATTTTTGATGACTATGGCCATCACCCAACAGAAATAAAAAAAACGTTGGTTATTGCACGCAGGCGTAAGCAACGTAATTTACACGTGTTGTTCCAGCCACATAGATACACGCGAACAGAAAAATTATGGGATGATTTTGTCAATCTTTTTGGTGACCCTGATAATATCTATGACATTGATACGCTCTATCTTGCAGATATTTACCCAGCTAGTGAACATCCTATTCCAAATATTACGAGTCAAAATCTTGTTGCTGCTATCAAGCTTAAGAATCCAAAACTAAACGTCATGTATTGTGATTCGTATCAAAAGATAACAGAGTTAATCAAGCCCGTTTTAAAAAACGGTGATTTAGTTATTACTGTTGGCGCAGGGAAAATAAATCAAGTTGGGGCATCTCTTTTAGAAGGTGGGTAAAAACAAAGGTTTTGTGTGTTTGTAAATATCAACGAAAAGCTTTGTTTTGTTTTTTTAATCACGCTTATTTGTGTTTTTCATGGATCGTTTGCTTTTGCGTGGCTTTCCCAAGGTATCTATGAAGTTACCCATCGGCCCAATAATGATTCAGGTTGTCTTTGCAAAAGCAGGCATAAAAGTTATCACGACGATTTGCTTTCCAATGGGGTTAGTTCTAATTACAATCCAATAGAAAAAAGTGTTTTTCAAAATGTATCTTGTGCAGAATTTCAGGCCCTATTTCAAAACGTATCTAACGAATCAACTTTAATCAAACACTTAGAGCTTTTTGCAGATCAAGATTTTCTAGCCTGTGTTCGCACATTTGATTGTTACGATAGCATCATCCTGAATCTTAAAAATAAAATCGATCACGATAAAATGTTTCGCAACAAAACAAAAAACATCTCTGGCTTTACATACAAGCATTTTCTTTGGTGGGAAAAGTCTGGATTTCATACGTTTATAAACGAAGAAGCAGAAAGAATTAAAAACAAGCGAGCGCATGAAGCATACAGGCTTTGTTGCGAACAAGAAGCTGCACAGAAAAAGCAAAAAGAAAAAGAATATCGACAGCAATATTGTTTGCATGTGGATAATACGCAAGAACTAGACGTACTTATTCAAGAGTATACACAACAAGCTTGTGTTACAGATCAAGCAGGAAATTCTGATATTTCTACACGATTAATGGATCGAGCCCGGGCTCTTGAAAAAACGAGAAATAATCCTGATGCATATTTTGATTATGCATCCCACGTGCCACGTGTTAATGGTTATGATAAATATGCAGATGTATTTAGTAAAACGTATGGAGCAGCGCTTGATTGCCAGCTTCATATGGAGTTGTGTGAGACGCGCAATGCAATGATAGATCTTGAGTGCAATTCTCCTCAAAACTTTCGCATAAAAATCATAGCCCCTGTTGTACATCATCTCGCGGCTCAAGCTAAATGTGAACATAATGTTTATGCTGCATTTGAACTTTTGGATATCTGTTATGCCCTAACCAACGTTATTAGAAAAGGACTGCAAGCAGCACGTAAATATTCTTGTGCTGTAGTAAAAGGCATTGCAAGTGGGGTGACCAATGTATTTTCTTTTGATTACTGGAAAGAAATGGCTACGAGTGCATTGCCGCTAGGGGTATTGTTTTTAGACGCTGTAGGTCAAGAAGAAGCTCGTCAAAATATTTTTTTTGCGGTTCCTCTTTCAAAAAATAATCATGATATGGCGATCAAAGTTGCGCAGGAATATTCATTGCACTCACTGTCTCAAATAAATGGGATTCATCGACAGCTACAAAAAACGTACAAAAAAGTGTTGGGAACGTCATGGGAAACTTTGATTGAACGTGGAGCACAGCTTGGGATAATGATGATTCTTGATGTCCTTTTGTTAAATGCGGTATTGAGTGTAGCGAATGCTACAGGTCGAGCTGCTGTTCAACAAATAAATAGTGTTCTAGAAAGGGGGATGCTTTTTACAGAACAACATACAGTTGAAGTTGCAGGGTTTGGTAAGCTTATTCTTGAAGAAGGTCCCGAGGCTGCGCAGTGGGCTGCGACTGCTATTAAAGAAACTCCTAATCTTTTGAGGAAAGAGGGGAAGAGTGCTGCAAATTTTATAAAAAAAACAAAAAATGTTACACAAATATTTAATAAAGATAGAATATTGAAAGGGCTTGATTCTCTTAATGCCAATAAAATAAAACACATAATTGAAGGAAGTAAAAATTCAAATCATAAATGGGGAAAACTTGTTCCTGATAAAAATTGGAATGATATTAAAAAAATTATCGCTGAAGTTATGGGAACAGGTAGCGATAAGTCTTACGGGAGTGCCCAGGTAAGAGTTAAAACAATCAGGGGGGAAGTTGTAGAAGTAACGCATGTCGAGATAAATGGTGTAAAAAAAATTAGCAATGCATGGATTAAATAATATGGAAAAAAAAATAAAAAAATTGATTTTAAGTGGAGCATTTTTAGAAGCAAAAAAAATTGTAGGGGCTATTGATTATATGGCACTGCGAAATATTCTTTTAGATATTGGGTATAATGATGAAAGCATTTGTGCATATACTTTTATCTGTGTTTTAATTTTTGAAAAAGAAACGGTGCGATACCATTGCTTAGCCTCAGAAGTATTAAATAATGCATTTCCTCATTTAGTCGGGGGATATGAATCATCTATGTATCATATTCGAAGATCGATAGAATTATCTCCTGATGATATAGAATTAAAAGAAAACCTTCTTTTTTTTAATGAAATACCTCAAAAGCTTCTTAGCGATGAAGAAGCAAAAAAAATTTCTGAAGAAATTTTGCAAAAAAAAACAAATAGCAAAGTAGTTATCAAATAGTGATAGTCTTTTTGAAGGAGCTATTTAAAAATAAAGATTGTTTACAGGTTGGGCTGTGATAAAATTTCTGAATACTGCACTGGAAAGCGGGATGCTTTTTACGAATTCCCTTTTAGAACCCGTGGAATGGTAGCCGGCCCCGGACTTGATCCGGGATTTATGTTAATCTTCTTCGACAATCTCAGGGCAGGCGCCCAAGCTTTCTTTGTCGCAGCTGTAGGTAAAACAATTCTTCGATTGACAAAAAACATAAGTTAAGACATCATAAACAGCACTTTTGTGTTGTTTATTTTATACTGCTTTTTTATACAAATATACGAGAGGATATGGCTTCATGAAGAAGACAAACAAGCAGATTTTTCGGGGTGTGTTGTTAGGGATTTTGTGTTTTGGTTCGAGTGCCATTCATGCAGATGATTTGAGTGATCTTTTTGTTCGACGTGGTCCTGAAAAACAGGTGGCACATAAAAAAGCAGAGAAGCAAGATACTCAGAAAAAAGAAAAAATTAAAATTACACGCGGCGATTGCTCGCTTACTATTGGGGGAGAAGCAAAGATAGAGCATTATCTTCATAAAAATTTAGCACTTTTAAATTCACAATTACCAGACGAAGCAGAATATTTTAAAAATACACTTGATCTTAATTTTGATTTTGTATACGGCGAAAAAAAGTTTGGCCATAAAGCCGTTGAGTTTTATGGTAACCTGAGACATAAAGGTGTCTGGGGACGTGGCGCTGTCTTTGCAGATTCTGATTCTGTTTCTTCTTCAGAGATTAGCTTAAGTGATTCTGTATTTGGAAAACATAGCCACACAAATGGCAAGCCATTAGTTTGGTTTAGCGAAGCCTGGTTACAATTTAGCATAAATGCCATTGTCGGAGCATCGAGCCAAAAAGTACATTATCTCAAACTTGGTTGGATACCGTTTAGTCTTGGGCGTGGGATCGCTCTTGGTAGCTATTATGGCCTTAATCGTGAGTTACTAGGTCTTTATAGCTATTCAGAAGATAAGGGCTCTCCTGGGATTAATCTTCACGGTGAATTAATTAAAGATCGTTTAACCTACGATGTTTTTTATGGCAAATTTGAAGAACGCGGCAAAAGCTTACGCGATACACTTAACGGCATTAAAGAACGTATCTCTGGAAGCAAAACAGCTCCATGGCGTGGTGTTGCTAAAGATGACGAAGTTATTGCGGCACGAGTAAACTGGAAAGCGCTTAACGAGCATCGCTTTGGTACGTTAGAGCTTGAACCGTATGTTTATTATAACGAAGCATCTGACCAAAAGGTTGAAATTGCTGCTGATACAAAAACAGAATTAGGTGCTATTGGTCTTGCGTTAGAACATAAATATAAAGGCTTTGAGTTTGGCGGTGAAGTTGCTGGAAACTTTGGGAGTGAGAACTTACGCGCAATTGATCGCAATCGTATTATCGTTCATCGCAATGAAAATGGCCAGCTTGAAGAAGTATATTCTCATCTTGTTGAGTATGATAATTCAGCGTCTAACAATCGAAAAACAGTAGTTGATGCATCGGGTGCAACAGTAAATAAACTTGTTCCTGTTGATCAGTATACGACGAAAGCTGCACAAGCAACAGTTGCAAGTGATAGTGAACAAATAACTATTTCAGGAGCATCTACAAGTTATATAAGTGTGAAAGATCGTTTCAGACCAGCGTATAAGAATAAGCTTCGTGGTTGGATGATCGTTCTTGATGCTGCATATACATTTGATAAGCCAAACTTAACGCTTGCTGCAGCATATGGATATGCATCAGGTGATAAGAACCCACATGTTAAAGAAACAAGTAAGACATATAAAGGGTTTATTGGTTTGCATGAGGGATATAAAGGCAAACGTGTTAAGAGCGTTCTTTTGCTTGACGAACGTTTGATCAAGATCCCATCTCCATTGGGAACAGGTGATACAAGCGTGGCTCAAGATTTTGCGTTTAGTGATTTGCATCATTTTGGTTTTAGTTTGGATTGGAAACCAACATGGAAGAAGTCTCGGGAAATAACGATTAATCCTAACGTAGTTTTCTTCTGGAGAGATGTTGCTTCTAAGAAATGGGATGTTACAGCAGGCAAAGCATCAGATGAAGATGCATCGAAGTTTATGGGAACAGAGGTTAACTTGTTGACCAAGACAGAACTTTTGGATGATTTACACGTGTTTGCAAACTTTGGTATTTTTGTTCCAGGCCAATATTTTGAAGATCTTGAAGGGATTCCGTTGGACGGTAGTTTCTTTGATATTGCAAGTCCTGCGATTGAAACGGATCTGATTAAGCAAAAGTATAGTTTAAGTCATGATACAGCTTATTATTTGAACGTTGGGTTTGAATATAAGTTTTAGTGCGTGTAAGATAGATTGGTAATTAAAGAGCGGGGACACAAGTCCCCGCTCTTGTTTTGTCTTTGAGAAAGGGTTTCGTGTGATGTTTCTTAAAAAAATATGTGGGATTTTGTGTTTTTGGAATGTTTGGATTAGTCGTATGCGTATGTTGTCTGAACCACGATTGGTCAGGATAAGATTGATTAAGAGGATTCTGATGACAAAGTGTCGAATAACAATAAAATATTTTTTTTGTTATCCAACGTTACGCTTAAAGAATCTTCTTAATCTGTTTTATCCTGGCTATCTTGGTTCAGACAAAATGCGAGGGGTTTTCTTAGTTGGGGTGCTATTTCTGTGTAGCACGTGTGATGGGATGGGGGCGAGTTATAGTGCTTTTAAACGTGCTTTTGATAGCTCTGTTCCAGAGCTTATAAAAAAAGATATTTGTAGTGCTGAGAAAAACGATTATGATCGAATTGTTCCATCTCTTTTAGATAAATTGCAAGAGAAATGTAATACAGCAAAAGACTTTGAAGATTTGTGTGGGTATGCTTTTATTTACACTCACCATCATAAACTTGCTGTAAAAAACTTTAACAAAGCATATGGTAAAGTTTTATTCTTGCTTTATGTCGCTCGTGAAGTTTATTCTCAAAAAGAGTTTTATGTTATTTGTCGTACTTCGTTTTTGCCAACATATGCTCGACATGGTCACGTTGGCGTTTTCCCTGGGCTTGTGAGATTTTGAAAAAAATACTTTTTTTGTGTGTGGGGGTTAGCTTTTTTGTTTTTTATTTTCCAGAACTTATGTGTGAGCAGACAGCGTTGCATAAAGCTGTTCTAGAGGGACGAGATGATCTTGTTTTAAATATTTTACGCGAGCGAGAAAAGAATAATATCGATATAGATGCTCAAGATGGGAATGGTGATACGGCGTTGGATTTGGCTGTTGAGTCTAGAAATAAAGTAATCATGAAAATGCTTTACGCTTATGGTGCTCGCGTATGTAAGAGCCAGAACCACGTACGACTACTTGTTTGGATTATCGGGCCAATAGAAGCTGATTACAAGCAAGTAGAAGAAGGGCTTGGGGGTGCTGCTGATTTTGGCGGGCTAGAGACCTGTGTTCTTTTGTGACGTCTTTTTGATGTGCTTCATGAATTTTGTCTTTTGTTTATGCGATATAGGTGTCTGTTCGATATTTATCCAGCTTGTTGGTTCATAATCTTCGATTAGACGCGAGAATCTATTAAGCCATATGCCATTATGATATTTAAGAATGTGGTTTACCCATGTAAAGTCATATGCTCGTTGTACTTTTGAGAGTAATAAGACACTTGAGTGATATGCGTGAATATTATTCTGTTCGAACCAGTTTTGGTATGCATTAAATTCAGTGTTAAATGTAAACAAGTATAACGGCTTATCTTTTGTTTGAAGCCCTTTGTATAGCCCCTTATAGAACCAGTTGGTATAAATAGTTGGCGCATAACAGACGATAAGACTATTGGGTATATGTTCTGTAAAGCATGTTCGTAACGTTTGCCCCAATTTTATAGCCTCTTGTTCCAAAAACATAAAATAAGTACCTGCAAGGTTTTTATCCATAAGTTGTTGCGTAAAATCATGAATGTTTTTTGTGGCCATATAGTTTTTTGTAAGAAGTTTTTGAAGCTTTTCTGTTGGCGTGCAGGTAAGTTTTTTTTGTGTAAATTTTTTGATTGTTGCAGGGTCAAAGCCCATGATATGGGAAAAGTCGCCGCGTGTTTTTCGGCAGTACATTTCTAGGTCTATAACAACGCCTGACAGTGGTATGCCATGGGAAATTTTAGGATCGCTCCATTTTTTTACAAAACGGGCAAGTGGTTTTTTGATTTCGTTATGCCAAAAAGTTTTACTCAGGGGAGCCGGTAGATCACGATATGCTAAGCCGTACATATCGATAGCACAATCTTTTGGCTTGTTTGGGCTATAAATATTATTCGTAATTTCAAAGCCAACAAGTATTTTTGGAATTGCTTGTTTTTTTCGTTTTGCTGCTTTTTTTAATTTTTTGGTAAAGCATGAAATACTTTTTAAAAACGTTTGTTCTTTTTTCTTCTCTCGTGCAATAGGGCTATAATAGCTTTGAGGGTTAAATGTTATCCAGAGGGCATCGAGCTTGGCTTCTAAAATATAGTCGACAAGCTTGTCTTGACGTGCTTTGTGTTGCGCTTTAGTTTTTCTTTTGCTTAATTTTTTTGGGGGTGCAAACGCAGTAATTTCCATCCAGGCAGTTTTTTGTAATGGGTTTGGCGCAGCTTTTATTGGTAACCCAATAGATGGGCTTGGGTCTATACTTGTGTCTATACTTGTTTTGTTTGCAGCAAAGAGCTTATTGTTGTGTTTTTTTGTATGAGACTTACGTGTTATTTTTTTGAGCTCGTGTATTACTTGATCAATAGCACTGTATATATTTTGCCTTTTTTTAACACTGATTGGTACAAAATTAAAATTTTCTTCGATTCCTGATGAAAAAATAGTTGTGCTGCTTATAAACACATGATTTTTGTGGTGATCATTAAACCAGTAAAGCCCATAAGGAAACGTTTGTTGTATGGCATGGTGATATTTTTGTGTTGTGTGAGCATGTTGTTCTGGCAGAAGTTTTATTGTTGCTTGTTTGTTTTCCAGAATTTTATAAATTTCTGGCGAATAAAAACGTGTTCCTAAGCGAGGGGGATTGAGTGTTGTGTGATACGCACGTGGTCGTGAAATAATAGGTTTTGAGAAAAAATTATTAGCCATGCGAGAAAATAGAGTAAAGCTTTTTGCGTGTTTTTTTGCGAGCTTCTGAGTGCGTTTGCGGGACTTATTTTTTTGTTTGAGCGACTTAAAAATAGGACTTAAGTCTTCGACGATGTTTGTTGGTCGTTTAATTGAAAACGGTGGGAATATAAAGCCTATAAGTTTATTTGGCTTTTGGCTAAATGATCGAATAAACGAAAGTACTTTTGTAACGAACGGTGAGCGTGTAATATTTCTTTTAAATTTACTCAAAAGTATATTTTTTAAAAAGCTGCTATCAAAAATGAAAAAGATAGTATCTGTGTGAGCAAATTTTTTATTGAGATTTTGTTCGTCCATAATGTTATTGAGAGAAAAATATGTGACGTTAAAGCCGTTATTGTCTGCAGCTTGAATGGCTGCTTGATATAATATTTGTTCGTTACGTCCTGTATCAAAAAGAACAAGTGTGTTCTGTTTGTTTGTTGCTTTAAGTGCTGTGCTTATAAGTATAGCCGTAAGTATTGTATAGCGTATGATCCCCAAGAATTTTTTTGTATGATTTCTCATAATCTCCCCCCTGTTTTAGTATTAATGCGTATCATGTATAAGTTTAAATAAAAAATAGCCAAATGGTCAATGATTAAAATAAAAGAAATATTTTAGTGTGGCGAAACAACAAATTCGATGTTAAAGTATTAAAGAGCATAAGTATTCGTAATAAGTAGTTGGAATAAGTGGTCGTAACGAGAGTGGGCGTAAATAATTATGCTTGGGTATACAAAATATCTTTAAGAGAAAGGGAGATCGTGAACGTAAGCATTCGAAATAAAAATTATTTTTTACTGTGTTTTAGTATCATTTTTCTTTGTGCAGCATGTACAAAATCAAAAGATTCTGGGCCCGTACAAAAAACCGAAATTCCAAAAAATGTGCATCAAGCACATCTTTCTGATGCTTGGTATAGTCAATTGCCAACGAAACTTAGTTATAGAATTCATGATGATTTTACGCATGCACAAGAGCATTTTTATGTTGAAGCCGATGCGAGTCGTGTTAAGGCGCTTGTTGTTCCTCATGCTGGGCACTTTTATTCAGGCTTATGTTCTGCTAGTGCATATCAAACAATTTTAGCGACAAAAAATCTTAACTCTGAATATCTTAAAAACAAGAAAATTAAGCATGTGGTTATCTTATCTCCAAGTCATACCATGTTTTTACATAATATAGCTTTGCCAGATTATACTGTGTACAAAACAGTCTTTGGAGAAATCGAGACCGATCATGATGCATTATATACGTTATCAAAGAGTTCGTTATTTAAAGAGTCTGGTCAAGCGCATGCAAAAGAGCATGCAATTGAAGTACAGCTGCCATTTTTGCAAAAGTCGATAGAAGAATTTAAGATTACTCCCCTTGTTGTTGGGCATCTTAAAGATCTTGAGACGATTGATAAAATCTGTGAACGTTTAGAAAAAATCATTGATGACGATACGCTTATTGTTGTTAGTTCAGACTTTATGCACTATGGCAAGAACTTTGATTATGATGTTTTTAAAACGAATATCATGGATCAAATTAGATTTGTTGACTCGCTTTCTATTGAAGCGATTTGCAAGCAATCTATACGTGATTTTGATCGGGTTTTACGCGATACAGGAACGACTATTTGTGGCCAAAATCCAATAAAGATTTTATTGCGACTCTTAGAAAAGGGGGTATTAGGTGATCTTGAGTCACGTGTGTCATGTTATTATACGTCTGCACATATAGGCAGGGCTTGCAAGCAGGGGGATCTTTGTGTGAATAAGCTATTTAGCGATATCCTTGATAACGAAACTCAGGGGAGCGTGAGCTATGCAGGTATCGTATTTACGGAACAAAAATTAAATACGCTTGAAAAAGAAAATCAATTAACGGGCTATGAAAAGCGATCGTTATTATCGTTTGCTCGTCGAACGATTGCTAATGAGTTTAAAAAGGGGCCTGAGAAAGTAGAAGATCATTTGCTATGGCCTGTTATTACGCCCGGCTTACAAAAAGCGCCAGGGGCCTTTGTAACGCTTAACAAGAAAAATGGGGCTTTGCGTGGGTGTATAGGACAAATATCATCATATAGGCCTTTGTATCAAACAATATTTGATATGAGCAAATCAGCAGCATTTAAAGATACAAGATTTTCGCCACTTACTCAAAAAGAGTTGGCAGATACTGTTGTTGATATTTCTATTCTTACACCCCCTCGTCCAATTGAAACACTTCATGAAATAGTATTGGGCAAACACGGGATTATTTTGAATAAGTTTGCCAAAGATGGAACGCTTACACAGTCTGCTGTTTTCTTACCACAGGTACCAAAATCTATGGGGTGGGATTTGGAGAAAACGTTACAGCACTTGAGCTTAAAGGCTGGCTTGGGCATGAATGGCTGGAAGAAAGATTGTAAGATGCAGGTGTTTGAAGGGTTTGAGATTCACGAATGATATGGGCTTGAATCATCAAGCTCACGATAAATAAACGTCACTGTATTTATTGAGAAGTCTTGTCAGAAAATAATTATCATGGTTGACTAATATGCATGAGCAAAAGAATGTGCAGATATTTTCATAGTCATGAAATTTTGCATGTGTTAATTGGGTGACCATAAAACGCATTTCTTTTGAAAAGAATAGTAATATTCGGGCGCTAACAGAAAGAAGTGTATTACATAGTAATAGAGAGCGTTTAGGGCTAAGTGTCCAGAAAAAATTGGGATTATTGCGAGATTTGTTTGTGAGATCTGTTATGAGGTCTGATTCTTGTTCTGTCATGCTATATTCAGATTCTAGGCCCACCGGAGGCGCGAATAAAGTTCCAAGAATGTAATTAACGTCATATGCAATTTTGGTAAGTTGCTGGATTTTTTTTGTTTTTTGTTGCGAAAGATTTTTTATAAGTCTTTCATAGGCAAGAAAAAGACAAAGAATGGGCGTTAATGACGTATAAAATTGTTTGTAATATTTTGGATGATGATCATGAATTTGTTTGTGAAATCCATCGTTATCATTTTTATTTTGTTCTGTTGCAAGAAGGCATTCAAAATAATCTTCAGGTTCTAGGCCATCAAAATTAGTTAAGAGACAAATGAAGGTTGTATCAACAATTTGTTTTTTGAGAGTAGTAATTGTCGCAGTAACAAATTGTTTATCGTCTGTTTTTTGGAGCATCGCTTGTAAGGGCTTAAAAGATACGCTTAAGAAAAGAAGAGAAAAAAGTAAATGCCAAGTTTTTTTCACGAACAGTGTCTCCATAAGTGCTTACGAATTTTTATGGAATGCTTTGTAATCAAGATAGCTTTGTAAAATAAATGCTGCAGCAATAGAATGGCTTTTGAGCTTTTTGTCTTGATGCGAGCCCTTACTTTCACGTTTAAGTGTTTCTGCTCGTTTGCTACTCAGGCGTTCGTCCCATAAAATCCAGGTAACAGGTGTTTTTAAGCCTGAGATTGTTATCTGGGCAAATTTTTGTTCGAGCTCTTCTTTGAGCTCGCGAATTTTTTTTGTTTGCTCGCTTTCGCCTCCAGAAGAAAGAGTTTTAGGGTAACCAACGACAACCGTTGATATTTCTTCTTGAACGAGAATTTTTTGTAGAAAGTTTTCGAGTTCGTCGAGAGTAACTGTTTTTAATGGGCGACATGTGATTCCTAGGGGGTCTGCTATTGCTGAGCCAACCCATTTGTCACCAAGATCTAATGCGAGTATCTTCATGAAATTTTCCTGTTTTTTGGGACCCCATACCCATCTTTTTCAAGTGCTTCAACTATTTCCATTCCTCCTGACTTTATCAGGGCGCCCTCTTGAAGAACATGAACAAAATCAGGTGTGATATAATTTAATATTCTTTGATAATGTGTGATCAAGATAATTGCCATATCAGGATTTTCTTTGCGAGTGTGAGCTAACCCATGACAAACGATTTTAAGCGCGTCTATGTCTAATCCTGAGTCAATTTCGTCTAAAATGGCGAGCTTGGGTTGCAGTACCATGAGTTGAAGCATTTCGGCCCGTTTCTTTTCGCCTCCTGAAAACCCAACGTTAAGCGAACGTTCAATAAAATCTTTTTTTATATCAAGTATCTCAAGTTTTTTTGCGAGCATAGTGTTAAAGTCTCTAATACGTAATTGCTTGTCGGTACCGTCGTATAAGATATTATACGCTTGTCGCAAGAAGTCTTTATAGCGTACGCCTTCTATTTCATAGGGGTTTTGCATGACTAAGAACATGCCTAATTTTGCCCGTTTGTCAGGAGAGAGCGTATGTATCTGTGTGTCACAAAACGATATGGTTCCTGCAGTAATATCATAACGGGGGTGCCCCATAAGCGTCAGAGCTAAAGAGCTTTTCCCTGAGCCGTTTGGCCCCATAATAGCATGAACAGTACTTGTGTTTACGATAAGATTGATATCGTTAAGTACTTGTTTGTTTTCGACAGAGATCGCAAGGTTATTAAGAGTTAACGTGGGTTTCATATGCTTTTTGTGTAATTTTTAAAAATTTATGCGTAAAATAAAATTAGATAAATATAAATACGAGAGTATAAAAAAGTATACGGGACAAGCGTTTTTAATGCAAGGAGGGGCGATCTATTTTGCAAAATCGATCGCCCCTAATGTATCTAATGTATATCAGGTGTATATCTGGGTGATTTTTATTTGTCTTTGTCATCACCAAGGCTGTTCCCAATAAGACCACCAGCGACTGCTCCAATGGCTCCACCAGCGACAGCACCTCCGGTGCCTCCAGCTGCGGATCCAATAACAGCTCCTGTTCCTGCACCAATGAGTGCTCCTCCGACGGTTTTTTCTTCTTTTGAGCAACTGGTAAATAGCAATGTGCTACAAATCAGACCAAGCGATAATGCAATACGTAAAGATTTCATGTTATCCCCCTTCTCTTATAAGCCAAGTGCATAATGATAGTTATTTACAAATATAATTTTATCAAAGATAAAAACAAAAAGTAAAGAATAAAATTAATATTTTTATTTTTGTGCTGGAGTTTCTTGTGATTGAGCTTGTGACATTGCGTAATGAAGCATTTTAAGGTTGTGCAAAGCCGCTTGGCAGTTCTTGTCAACGTAAAGAGCTCGTTTGAACATTTTAATGCCCTTATCTGGATTGTTTGTATTGCAATAAGCGAATCCAAGGCCGTTATATGCGTCAGCAATAAGGGGATCTTCATCAAGGGCTTGCTTATAGAACTTTATTGCATCGTCATATTTTTCTTGCTTGGCATAGATATTTGCCAGGTTAACAAGAATTAACGGGTATATTTTTTCTGGATCGTGCGCTTGCTCTAAATACTCGGCTGCTTTTTTGAGTGTTTCTGGTTTGTCTTGAGACTGATAAAATAGGGCGCAGCTCAAGTTATTGAGCGTCGGTTTTTTTATGACGTCTATTTCTTCTTTTCCTGTGCTATCAAGCGAAGATTCTTCTTGTTTAAGAATTGACGTAAAAAGCGAAATAGCCTTATCAAGCTTGTTTTGATAGTAAAAGTAAGTGGCAAAATTATACGTGCACAAAGGTGCGTTGGGATAAAGATCATGTGCTTTTTGAAACGTATCGTGCGCCTTTTCTTTTTGGCTTTGAAACATATATGCGAGAGCAAGATTGTTGTATGCGGCAGCGCAAGGGTTTGTTTTTATGACATCTTGAAAACTTTTTATTGCAGCTTTAAACCGGCCATTGTCCAGACATTTTTGAGCATATTCGAAAACCGTTTGGATTTTGGGGAAATTTTCATAATCGTCAATAGTTTGCTTCTTTAATGGCGGCGTATGGAGCATCTTAAGAATAAATGGGATTTGTTTGTTTTCTTTTTCTTGCGTGTTTTTATTGTTTTTATCCGGTGTATCCATAATAACCCTTTATGTTTCCAGTATTCAGAATTTACTCCAAGCGTGAAGTTTATACTAAACAGAATAATTAAGCAATTATGACGAAAAAATGCTTTTTCCCATGACATTGGGCTTAAAAGGCTTGAGCTTGAGCTTATTGCTTTTTTTCTGTAGGTTGTTCTCATATGTTTTAATCTGTTTTATACTAGATAAATTGTGTAGATATTAACGATTGTATCAATTTTAGCCTGAAAGGAATTGTGTGTTGCGATTAGAAGCGTTATTGGAACAAACCGCATTTTTACTTGATAAGCAAAAAGAAGCCAAAGAAGAAAGTTCCAAGATTTTCTCAGATCTTTTGAGCTTTTTTGAAGAAAAATTAGATCATGTTTCGGGAGATGAGAAAAAAGAGATAGAAAAAACTCACGATTTGTTGTCAGGTCACTCGCAAAGCATGGTTGACGAAATGCAGGGTGATATTGATTTTCTTGGGCAACAACTTCATGCCCTTCAAGAAATCAAGAAAATTGGGGATCCAGAAAAAGAGAAAGAGCTTTTGAGCTCGCTTTTGGATGAAGATGAAGAGATTCTTGATACTGAAGAATTTAAAAAAGATTTGATTGATGAAGCTGCTTTGTCACGTAGAAATTTAATTGCAAT
>CAZFHP010000008.1:0-40705 GCA_964519365.1 uncultured Pseudomonadota bacterium | reverse complement strand
GCCTAACCGTTGGTTTTACTTTAATCTTCATTCCAACATCTTTGTAGCTCGTTGTCGAAATATTCGTTAATTGTCCTTCTACTGTCTCTTGCAAGCGTACTTCTTGCGGCATTTCTTCTCCGACTAAAATTTCAGCAAGTTCATCACTTTTAACGAGCATAGATGGCTTTAAAACTGTTTTGATCTCGTTTTTATGTTCCGCAGCATTTAAAATTAAATTAAGTCGTTTTGTCGAAAGGTCTTTGTTTCCAAAAACAAATGGTATGTTCATGCTTTTGTTAACTATTTTTGTTGGGATAAAGTTTAACGCCCATGTCAGTGTTTTTTCAAATGCTTTCTTGCTATCAATATCACCCCCCGTTTGCCCTTTGCCTGAACCAAGACCAACAAAACCAATTCCAGACTTACTCACACTTGCACGACGATCATAAACCCCAGACCATTCAAAACCAATAGCCTCTTCAAAATCTTTTTCAGCAACAATAACACGCGCTTCTATGCGTACTTGTGGTATCCTGATGTCAATTTCTTGCAAGCACTTTTTAAAATCAGCAACAAACTTTGTTCGCCCGCGAAAAAATATTTTACGGCTACTATCGTCAAAAATAATATACGAACCATCTTTCTTTACATGTTTTACTGTAATGTTGTGCCATAGTTTTTCAAGACGCGTTTTAAAACTTTTATCCCATGTTGCATGATAAACCGTATATATTTCAAGGCACATATCCTGCTCGTGCATTTCATGCGCTTTAAGCTTTAACATCTCAATAGCTATAGGCTGCTTAACAATACGATACATCCCAAGCTCTTTAACAAGCCCTAATCGCGGTACATTATTATTCAGCACGATATTAAGCGCTGCAGCAAGCGAAATCTCTTGAAAATTAAAATTACGAATACTCCCATCAACATCTGCATCGACAACAAATGTCACCCCTGTTGTCTTGCTCAACAAATCAAGTGCATGCCTGACATTTACTTTCTTAAGATGTAACGAAACTTTTTTATTAACAAGCACTGGGTCTTCGTATTGCTTGTGTAATAAAAATCGCACTTCTGGTGAAACTTCTTTGCCTTTTGTATCGACTGTGTATGTCTCTTTAACCCCCGTTCGCCCTGCCGTGCCCGTCGAAGCTTTATGCGAAGACTGGGAGGGCGATCCTGAGCCTTGCGAGGGAGAGTGTCTCGAAGGGTCTTTCTTATCTTTATTCTTAATTTTCTTTTTCTTTCTCTTCTTTCTTTTCCGCTTCTTTTTTCGTCGTTTCTTTTTTTCTTCGTCTCGAACTATTTTTGAAACAACTTTTTCTATCTTTTTTAACGCCTGTTGTTCACGAACATTTTTTTCATGTTTTCTTAA
Organism: uncultured Pseudomonadota bacterium; assembly: GCA_964519365.1. Lineage (GTDB taxonomy): Bacteria > Babelota > Babeliae > Babelales > RVW-14 > CAZFHP01. The sequence continues at coordinate 39,345 of CAZFHP010000008.1, read as the reverse complement.
GTTTACAGCTGTTGGGGGAACATCTTTAATCCCATATTTTTTGCTCCACGGCTCAAATTCATGTGCATAGATACACCCAACACACACACATACAACGAAAATATACGCACGAACCAAGCGCTTTGTCATTATCTCTCCTAAAATCCCGTTACACATACAACATAAAAATTATGTCACGAGTATTTGCTCATTATCTTTTGCACGAACCAACATAACACTATCATCTGTTACTCGCGTAACAAGATAACCATGAATTTTATCGTCTTTAAAAACCATTTCTTCTTTGCCATTTCTTTTAATTAACGCCCCAACTTTGTCTCCTGATTTGATAACTCCAACTAACGATAGTTTTATATCCTGCGATTCTTCTTCTTGTGATGGCAAAAAAAATGGGTCACGAAGACCCTGTACGTTTGCAACACTTAGTATCACTATCACCCACAAAAATATATATATTTTTTTCATAACCACACGCTATAATTTTAGATATTATTTTACATATGATCTAATCGCATTATTACTTCAGCTGTTATACTATTTTTTTTATCGTTTTCTTTTTCTCGATCAAGAATAAGTTTTGTAAAAACAACCGGATAGTTTGACCTATGGATTTCACGCAAAAAAGATACTATCTCATTAAAACAAGCATGTACTTTAAGCTCTAAACTATCGTACTTTTTATCCCCCAAATAATTCATCGTATCACATCGCACATTATATTTTTTTGCCTGCGTAAAAATAAAACCTGAAAATTCTTGCTTATCTTGTTTTTGTGCTATCAGCTTGTCATATATATCTCTCTCATGCTTTAATTTTTTTTCACTCGCATAAAAACAACTCAGCGTTTTCTCATGTGTTTCTTTTTGTTTTTCACAAGAACAAAGATTACTACTAATACTCTTTAAATCTAATTGTAACGGAAAATACGACATTAAAAACCAGCCCAAAAAAACAAGTATCAAACATAACAGCGTAATACCAAGCCTATGGAACATCGAAAGTCGACGCGAAATTGCAAAGAATTTATTATCGTTTAACCAAAATGGCATACTACACTCTTATATCATACGCACACATACAAAAAAACAATTACTCTGTGTAAGATAAAAAAGAGATAAAAACAATGTAAATACTTTTTTTAAATCTATTTCCCCTCAGGCTCTTCCTGCGACTCCTGCTCTGACGTTGGTGTTAGCGCTTCTTCTTCTTTTTCTTCAACATACGCAACAGACATAACTTCTTCTATGGTCGTTTTGCCAGCTCGTATATTACGCACACCATCCATTCCCAAAAGCATCATCCCCTCTTTTAATGCTTGAGTTCGAATAACCGACGAATCAACCCGCTCAATAATTAATTTCGCAATTACATCGCTAACTTCCATAACCTCAAAAATTGGCAATCGCCCCCTATATCCCATCTTTAAACAATCATCACAACCAACAGGCTTATAAAACGTAATACCTGCAGCTTCTTTTTTGGTTATCCCAAGGCGATAAATCATTTCGTCTGTCGGCGTATATTCTTGCTTACACTTATCACATAGCTTTCTAACAAGTCGCTGAGAAATAACAAGAATTAACGAAGACGCTATCAAAAACGGTTCTACACCCATATCAATTAAACGCGTAACCGTCGCAGGCGCATTATTTGTATGAATTGTACTCAAGACCAAATGCCCCGTCAAAGCAGCTTGTGCTGCAATTTGGGCCGTTTCCCCATCACGAATTTCACCAATCAAAACAATATCAGGATCTTGACGCAAAATCGAACGCAAAGCACTTGCAAACGTAAGTCCTACTTTTTCATTTACTTCTACTTGATTAATCCCATGAATTGTCGATTCAACCGGATTTTCTACCGTGATTATATTAACATCAGGTTCGTTTAGTCGACTTAAAATCGAATAAAGACTAGACGTTTTACCAGAACCCGTTGGACCACTGACTAGAATAATCCCGTTGGGCCGCTCAATTGTTTTACGAACAAGATCATAATCTTTTTCACTCAAATTAAGAAATTCTAAATCTCGAGCTGTTTTGGTTTTATCAAATAAACGCATCACCACACGCTCACCAAAACTACACGGCAAAATGGAAACACGAAGGTCAATTGCTTTGTCTGCAACTTTTATAGCTATGCGACCATCTTGAGGTATACGCTTTTCTGCAATATTTAAATTTGACATGATTTTTATACGAGAAACAATCGCACCCTGATATCTCTTAGGGGGTATAACTCTTTGGTATAAATTACCATCGATACGATACCGAACACGTAACTCTTTTTCATACGGCTCTATATGAATATCTGATGCCCCTTCTTTAACAGCCTGAAATAAGACATGATTAACCAACTTAACAATCGGAGCTTCGTTGGCCATCTCCATAATGTCTTTTTCTTCGATCGCCTCAGGAATATACTCGCCTTCTTCTTCCGTCAGCTCCTCCATCATCTCACGACTTGTTTCTAACGGGTAATATTTATTAATCGCATCACTAATAGCAGTCTCGGTCGAAACAGCATAGCGAACATCTCCAGTCATAAGTAAAGATAAGTTATCAAGAGGCTGCAGGTCTCTTGGGTTTGCTGTTACAATCGTTTTTTTCCCTTCAAACATAATAGGAATAACACTGTGCTGCTTTAAAAATTTTAAAGGTACTTTCCTGAGCAACTCAATATCAGCCATCTGCTCAGTAATCGATTCAATAAACGGAACCTCTACTTGCTTGGCCAAAGCACGGGCAAGATCATTATTTGACACAAACCCTTTTTCAAGCAAAATTTGCCCAAAAAGCTTGCCCGTCGTCTTTTGTTCTTTTAAACACTCTTGAAGCTGCTCTTGCGTAAGCACGCCCAGCTCGATAAGAATATCACCTATTTTCTTTCTCAGCATGAAGAAGCTCCCTTATCTCAATCCCATTTTTAATTCATATATTTTATATGCATGTTTCAATATGCGTCTTGACTGAGCATAACAAAGCTTGCGAATGCTCGCAATCTTCTCTATTTTAAGCTCCAAAAAACCGTTAGGAATCAATCCCTCTCAAAAGTTTCTAAGCTTCTTGAACAAGACTTTTTCGCTTTTCTTTGGAATAAAAAATTTTACTTAGCCCATGCGTCCAAAGCGCTCCTGCTACATTAAAATATACGGGAAGCGCCCAGCAACCCCATCGTTTTTTTGCATACCCTTTTAAACAAAGTCGAACGTCATGATGTCCCCTTTGAAAAGCAAAATTATAAGCAACTATTATATCTCGCATGTCAATATCTATAGATTCTTCTTCAAAATAATCAAGCAAACTTTTAACAATCACGAAACATCCATTTTCAGATGCTGTTTTAATCGCTTTACACAAAGCTTGAACATTACTATTAAACCAACGATCGTTTTTAAAAAGCTCCAATATATATTTGGCAACCAATTGATATCTTTTTTCAACAGCGATAAAAAAAACTGTTCGAAGATCTCTATTGTCAAAATAATGACCAAAGGCAAAATGATAACCATCATCATCGTGTTTTTCAATAAGCTTTGAAAAAAGAGCAAATTCTTTTTTTACGCCTTCTTCAGGTAGTCGCGCAAAATCTTCCACATCATATTTTTCTAAAATCGCGGTAATTTCTTCTGTTCGTTTACTTATCCCAAACAACACAGACGAAAACACACTTACAAGTAGGATCGAAAAAAATAATCTTCGAGCAAAAACAGTGATCTGGTTCATATACTACTCCGTTATAAAATACACCACGCATAAAAACACAACAAAAAAGAGCTGATCGTAAGATCAGCTCTCAGCATAATACTCTTGAGAATTTTATTCAAAACTTTAAAGATTTATCAACGCAAACGTGTTTTTTCTGCGCTGTTTAGTTGACAGGCTCAACAGAAAGAACTTCTAAGCGCTCTTGCTTCTGAACTGGCCCTAAAGTTTGCGTATTAACAGCCTTACGCTTTTTATTCGCTAAACGCTCTAACTCTAATCGTTTTTTTTCAAGCAACGTCTTTATTTCCTGAACAAAAAATATATCAAACGCTTTGTTGTTCCAAAAATGCAATGAACTAAAAAACATATCATCATGCTTTATTACTCTCACGCACTCTAAAAATAAAAACTCTTCGTTCGCAATATCACGAAATAAGTATTTACCATCAAGAGCATAAAACCCATATTTTTCTACTGTCTCTGCCAAATCATCAACATCAAGAATATTATCTTCTCTTCTTAAATAATCTATAACAGTATCACTATGTTGCGACAAAAATTTTAAACGAGTATCTTTAAACCCTCTTGCCACTGCAATTTTAAGCTCATAATCATTCATTAACATCCCTAACCAAGAACTTGGATTAATGTTATTTTGTAAAAAAAACTTTATAAAAATCTGTTCAATATCTTGTATCGTAACATGCGATAATTCTTTTGGGCAAAACCCTTTCAATAGTCTTATAGGATTTCGAAATATAATTATTTGGGGATCAAAAAAAGTTTCTGATTTATTTCCATAACGAAGAACAACCGTAGGATAAGAAGAAGAAAACTTGCAAACATAAGCATCACGATAAAATACAGGTGCAAATATCTGGTTAAGCAATATCTCATCAAATCCAAAATCACATAAACCCTTACCATCACGCTCAACCCTATCAATAAGATTTCTTATGCCTATTCCCCAAAAAGCCCCAAATAATCTTCTTAATGGCACATTGTTAGCTTGCCACTTAAGCCCCCAATAACCACCTAAACAAAAAAATGGAACTCCATTTCTTTTAACAATTCCCTTGCTCCACTTAGGCCAATATTTATCAGAAAATGGGAAAATAGCTGTTTTGCCAGATTTCACCCATTGCGTAATCATGTTTTTTAGTTCTGGTGTTATTATTGAATCAGCATCCCAACAAAACATTCTATTAACAGATGGGTCAAAAGCAGCCATAAAACGAACAACCGTACCAAATAGCCCCAAATGATGATGTTTATCACCTCTAATTGCGAAATTCGGAAAATAATACTGCATCAATTGAACATTTGGTTCCTGGGCTAATTTATTAAGAAGAGGAATCCAAATTTCACGAGACTCATCTTGTACGCATTCTTCTTCTATATCTTCTGTATAAGTATATCTATCACGTGGGGCAATAAGAGACGCATCGAAATAAACACGTAAAATCCATCTCGGAAAATGTGTCTGCAATTTCTTAACCGCATCAAGAAGCCCTTTTTGATACTGCAAAGCACGACAATTACGTTTTTCTTTTGGACGAAGCAAACAAACACTAAAAACATTCATTCCAGCTGGAGACGCTTTAATCATTGGTTTTTTGTGCTCATGCATGCAATATTTAATTTTTTGGCCGTTGGGCAACGCTAATTCCCAAAACATTTCTTCTGGCCATGCATCGTGGGTAAAAATAGAACGCTCTATTGGCTCAACACTATGCTTTTTAGGGGTATTCTTAACTTGTAAAACCTGCGTTGGCGTAGCAACAGCCCCTGAAACATTATGTGTTTTAATGCCCAAAAACAAAAGTATGAAAAATAAACGTATAGTTTTTTTCATGCGAATAACCTCCAAAAAAAATATAACCTCGTAACCAAAAAATCATATTCGAATACTATTCTGATATGATTATGCTTTGCCCAAAAAAACTACCTTTCAATCAGCTATCAACGGACATTATCTACTGTTTCCCTTCAATCTAACTCAAACCTTCCTTTTTTTGTACTTGTAAAACCTTGTACATTCCGTTTTCTTTTCTTTTGCCCTGAAACTTCTTTCAAGCTGGATGGCCTTACTAGACCTACACATACCACAATTATTTTATCTCGAAAGAAATTAATTAATTTGGCATCTTTCGGTAGTGGCTCCAAATGAATTGTTGGTAAGTCACTCATGAAGTCATCATAAGATTTACTTATTCCACACACAGCTTTTAAAATATCATTACATTGCTCTAGATCACTAAGTTTTCTAGACTCCCTTCTATTAAGCACAAGCCGTACTTGCCCACAATAGTAAGGGCATTCTAAATCTATTTTGTTTGCGTTTGCCAAAACCTTTTCTTGTTGTCCGACTGTCACCTGACGTGAATATTGGGAATATTGGTCGGAATAACTTCCAAGGCATATACTTACAATCTTACATCTAATTGTAAGCAAAACATCATGCCGAGGAACAACCGAATCACAGGAAAAATCAGCTGAACATACAAGCGCCCCGCTATGATAAAAAACAGGTATTAATATATTATTCAACAAAATCTCATCTATTCCAAATGCAAATGGATCCTGAAGATTTTCCCGCACAATAACCTGCGTTTTTGAATCATACCCCAAAAGAGCCCCAAAAAGTTTTCCCAAAAGAACATTATTCCCCTGTCGCTTTGCTCCCCAATATCCTGCCAAGAAAAAAAACGGCACCTTTTTTCCAATGATTTTGTTACTCCACGCTGGCTTATAATCAAAAAAGGCAGGCAGCAAAAAATTTTCATCTGATCGTATCCAAGAATCAATCATTTTTTTTAGTTCTGGTGTTATTTTTGAATCAACATCCCAACTAAACATTCTTTTTACAGATCTATCAAAAGCTGCCATAAAACGAACAACTGTCCCAAAAAATCTCTTATGATGATGATTGTCATCTTCCGCAAAATCAGGGAAATAATACTGAATAAGCTGAACATTAGGTACACTCTTAAGTTTTTGAAAAAGCGGAACCCATATCTCCGTTGCTTCCCTTCTTGCTTCTGGAGCAAAAAGAGACATATCAAAATAAACGCGTAAAACCCATGTTCGAAAATGCTCTCGTAATTTTTCTGTTGCGCCAAGAAGGCCATCTACGTACTCACAAAAACGAAGATTACGATTTTCTTTTGGTCTAAAAAGACAGGTACTAAAAACATTCATTCCATAAGGCATTTCACCAATCGTTTGCCCCTGATACTCTTGCATAAAATACGTCATGGCTTTCCCATTTGATAATCTCAGCATATGCTGGGTTTCTTTTGGCCACTGGCTATGAGTAAAAATAGGGATTTCTGCGGGCTTAACCGGAGACTGTGGAACAGCAACAGCCCCTGAAACCGTATGACTTTTGAAACCTAAAAGCAAAAGTATAAAAAATAAACGTATAGTTTTTTTCATGCGAATAACCTCCAAAAAAATATAACCTCGCAAATCAAAAATTCCAGTTAGAATATTATTCTAACATGATTACGCTTTGCTGGCAAAAGCCTCTACCTCTTTTTTGGTTTTGTTGCCATAAACCCCATTTTCATGTTATTTTTACACCATACCTGGTCAAATCCAAACTCTGAGTTTAAATTTAACCAAAGGGGAGCCTCAATGATCATAAAACGAACGTTAGAAAAAAAATTAAAAAAATTAGCAACAGAGTTTGCTGCAATATCAATTACAGGGCCACGACAATCTGGAAAAACAACATTAGCCCAGGAAACATTCACCACCTATGAGTATTTTAATTTTGAAGACCCAAATACACGATCTATTTTTAAAGCAGATCCACATAATTTTTTTAAAAAGTTTATGAATGCGCCCGGACTCATTCTCGACGAACCCCAAAATGTTCCTGAAATTTTTTCGTACCTGCAAATCTATATTGATAAACATCATAAGCCTGGACACTTTATTATAACAGGCTCACAAAATTTTCTTTTAAACGAATCAATCAGCCAAAGCTTAGCAGGAAGAGTTGCTATTTTAAACTTGCTCCCCCTATCGATACAGGAATTAACACAAGTAAAAAAATTACCTAAATCAATCGACAATACACTCTTTAAAGGCTTCTATCCAGAACTCTACAAAAAAAAAATGTCTCTTGTCGACTGGTACGGCAGTTATATAAATACGTATTTAGAAAAAGATGTACGACAAATAAAAAACGTTACCAATCTCGATCGTTTTAATCACTTCATGCGGCTCTGCGCTGGCCGCAACGGACAAATTTTAAATGTATCATCAATAAGCGATGACCTCGGAATAAGTTCAACAGCAGTCAAACAATGGCTTTCGATATTACAATCATGCTACATCATTTTTTTACTTGAACCGTACTACAAGAATTTTAGAAAACGAACAATAAAGTCCCCCAAAATATTTTTCTACGACCCAGGCATCGTTTGTTCTTTGCTTAATCTTACAAGCTCAGACCAACTTTTTGCAAACTACATGCGCGGCAATATTTTCGAATCTATGATCATCGCAGATCTTTTAAAACAACAATTAAACAATGGATTAAGACCTAGTTGTTATTACTGGCGTGATAGATCAGAATTTGAAATCGATTGCATTGTTGACCAAGCAGGCAAAATTACACCCATTGAAATAAAAGTATCCAAAAGTGCAAATATCGATGCTCTGAAAAAATTAGAACCATGGAACAATCTCACCAAAACAAAACAACAAGATAACGTTCTTGTATATGGTGGGAACGAAAACTGGGATCTTGAATGTGGGCACATTACTGGCTGGCAAACGATAGGAACTTTATTTGAATAATCAAAGCTTAATTTTTTTCAAGAAAATATAAACGAGGGAGCTGACTTTAAAATCAGCTCCCTCGTTTATATTTTAAGATTTATTCAAATCTTAGTACATGCCAGGCATGCCACCCATTCCTGGGTGCCCAGCTGCAGGAGCAGCTGCAGGTTTTTCTTCAGGAATTTCAGAAATCATAGCTTCTGTTGTCAAAAGCAACCCTGAAATAGACGCTGCATTTTGCAACGCAGAACGGGTAACCTTTGTAGGGTCAACGACGCCAGCTTTGACTAAGTCTGCATACTCTTCACGTTGAGCATCAAACCCGTTATTACCATCTGAGTTCTTAACACGCTCAACCACAACTGAAGGCTCATGACCAGCATTGCTTGCAATAATTCTAATAGGCTCTTCAAGCGCACGCTTGATAATAGCAGCACCAATACGCTCGTCACCTTCAAGCTCTAAGCCATCAAGTGCTTTTTGAGCTCTTAAAAGAGCTAAACCACCACCTGCAACAATACCTTCTTCAACTGCTGCGCGTGTTGCATGTAATGCATCGTCTACACGGTCTTTCTTTTCTTTCATTTCAGTTTCAGTTGCTGCACCAACACGGATAACAGCGACTCCGCCTGCAAGTTTTGCCAAACGCTCTTGAAGCTTTTCTTTGTCATAATCAGACGTAGAGTTTTCAATCTCTGCTGTAATTTGTGCAACGCGTGCTTTAATATCAACGTCGTTACCTTTGCCATCAATTATTGTGCAGTTATCTTTGGTAACTCTGATCGTTCCTGCCGTTCCAAGGTCAGCAAATGTCATGCTTTCAAGCTTGATACCAAGATCTTCTGATACCATGCGGGCACCGGTCAAAACTGCGATATCTTGTAACATAGCTTTTCTACGATCACCAAAACCAGGAGCCTTGACGGCTGCAACGTTAAGCGCACCACGCATTTTGTTAACAACAAGGGTTGCTAGCGCTTCACCTTCTATGTCTTCTGCGATAATAAATAACGGCTTGCCCTGTTTTGCAACTTGCTCAAGAACAGGCAACATATCTTTCATGGTCCCAATTTTTTTGTCACAAATTAAGATAGCAGGGTTTTCTAAAATAGTTTCCATCTTTTCTGTGTTCGTTACAAAGTATGGAGAAATATAACCGCGATCAAACTGCATACCTTCAACAACGTCAAGTTCACTATCGATACCCTTGGCTTCTTCAACAGTGATAACACCGTTTCTACCAACTTTATCCATAGCGTCTGCAATTAAGTCGCCTATAAATTTATCTGAATTAGCAGAAATCATGGCAACTTGAGCTATCTCTTCTTTGCTATCAATTGTTTTTGCAATAGAACCAAGCTCTTTAACAACTGTCTTAACAGCCTTATCTATACCACGTTTAACTTCCATAGGGTTTGAACCAGCAGTAACGTTTTTTACCCCTTCACGATAAATTGCTTGGGCTAGAATAGTCGCTGTTGTTGTTCCATCACCAGCAACATCTGCTGTTTTAGAAGCAACTTCACGCACCATCTGTGCACCCATATTTTCAAGCTTATCTTTAAGCTCGATTTCTTTAGCAACGGTTACACCGTCTTTCGTTATTGACGGGGAACCAAAAGATTTTTCCAATGCAACGTTACGACCTTTAGGCCCAAGAGTAACTTTAACCGCATCAGCAAGAGCGTTAACACCCTTAAGAATTTTCCCTCGTGCGCCTTCTCCGAATATGATTTTTTTAGCCATAAAACAACCCTCACTAAATAGTTGATGTAATACGTACTTTATTTATTTTCAAAACAACCAAGAATTTCTTCTTCTCGAAGAATCAAGTATTCTTCACCTTCAAGCTTTACTTCTGTTCCCGAAAACTTGCCAAAAAGAACTTTATCTCCAGCCTTGACTTGTAATGGTCGAACCGAACCATCGTTAATTAATTTCCCTTCGCCGGTAGCAATAACTGCTCCATACTGGGTCTTTTCTTGCGCTGTGTCAGGAATAATAATACCGCCAGCAGTTTTTTGCTCGCTTTCCAAACGCTTAACAAGAACACGATCATACAAAGGTTTAATAGCACCTTTTACTTTGTCGCACATAAACATACCCTCTATCATTAAAATATGATTAAAAGTAAAAACACATTTACAATAACAAATAAATTACTAAAAGTATTTTGACCCAACATACAGGTGTATATACGCCATAACACTCAATTATAGTATAAGTCAAAAAGATAAAAGTGCAACAAAAACTTTATAGCAACACACTCAGGTTTTCTTCAGACTAAAATTAGATTGCCTTTTGCCGACACCATTAAACAAGATTATTTAACACAACAAATTATAGCCGCTTTTTTATAAAAGCGATATACTTTTACAAAGTACTGACTTTGCACGCTTTTCAAAAGGGGAAGAAGTATGTCCAAAATCTCAATTAAGCCATTTCGTGCCTACCGTCCACCAAACAACATTGCACATCTGGTTGCCTGCACACCATACAATCTCATTAATACACAAGAAGCACAAATAATCGCTCAACAAAACAAGTATAGTTTTCTTCACGTCAGCCGACCAGAAGTCGACAACACACAATCCCATGTACCATATACACACGCAGCAGGAGAAAAAGGGCACAAAAACTTACAGCACTTTATTGCAAACGGATGGCTCAAAAAAGACCCCCAACAATCGCTATACGTGTACAAGCGAGAACATAATAACCAATCTCTAACTGGCATCATAGGCCTGATATCGCTACAAAACTATCAAGACAATCTTATTAAACGTCACGAAAATACCATCAAAGAAAAAGAAGACGCACTCACACAATTTACTAAAATTCAAAATGCACAAGTAGACCCAATATTACTCACATATAAAGCATCAAACGATATTAATACGATTATAAACACACACATAAACGCGCAAAAAAACAACCCCACACAAGACTTTTTTTCGTCAACGGGAACACATCACACCATATGGGCACTTAGGAACCCAGAGACGCTATCACATCTGCAAGAACTTTTTTCAAAAATCCCGACGCTCTATATAGCAGACGGACACCATCGCTCAGCAGCCGCACATCGCCTTGCAACAAAAAACACCCCCAACACAACGCCCAATAATTATCTTCTTGCGGCTCTTTTTCCGGATACAGACATTCAGCTAAGCGAATATAACCGTGTTATACACACGATAGGCAAAGCAACACAAGAGAAACTTCTGTCCCATGCGCATGCTAACTTTCACGTACAAAAAGTTTCATCACTTCAAGAAGCAACGCCATCACAACCTGGCACATTTGGTATGTACACAAGCAACCAATGGTTCAAGCTTATAACAAAAGCAAGAACACAAGAACAACATGTACAAACAAACACAAACCCCATCGATCACTTAGACATAAGCATACTTACAAACAAACTTCTCAATCCCATACTTGCACTTGACAACAACCCAACAAGTAATGCCATAGAATTTGTTGGCGGTCCCCAAAGTATGCAAAAGCTCGAAGCAAAATGTCAAGCATCACAAACCGATACACATAGCAGTATAGCGTTCGCATTTCACCCCGTTTCTATTAACGATCTTATGACTATCGTCAATACGGGACAACTTATGCCCCCTAAAACAACCTGGTTCGAGCCCAAGATACTCCCTGGTCTTATTGTTAACATTCTTCAAAATTAAATTTTTTTAATATTTTTTTAAGAGAGTATTCTCATGACCCCAAAAAAAACTCCCCAAAAAATTCTTGTCGGCGCTCACGTCTCAATTGCCGGTGGACTTCATAAAGCAGTTGAACGTGCGATTGCTCTTGGTGCAACAACCATGCAAATTTTTACCAAAAGCGGACGCACTTGGTTCGCAAAAAAAATTACCCAAGAAGAAGCCGAACGATTTAAACAAGCAGTAAAAAAAACAAAGCTAATAGGGGTTACAGCACACTCATCGTACTTAATCAACATAGCCTCAATCAATCTTAAAACCATTAAAAAATCTCTTACTGCATTAGTCGAAGAAATTCAACGCTGCGAACTTTTAAGTATCCCATATCTTGTACTTCACCCCGGCTCACATGTAGGCACAGGAGAAGAAACGGGTATAAAAAAAATCGCCAAAAATTTAGATCGCGTTTTAAAAAAAACATCCGGCAAAACGCTCGTGTTGCTTGAAACTATGGCCGGGCAAGGCACAAATATTGGCTACACATTTGAACAATTGCGAGAAATTATAGACCTGTGTGAAGAACAAAAAAAAATAGGCGTCTGCTTAGACACCTGTCATATTTTTGCCGCGGGCTATGATATTAACACACCAGAAGCATACGAAAAAACAAAAAAAAAATCCACCAAAATTCTTGGGCTTAGCCGCTTCAACGTTATTCACAAACACGACTCTAAAACCTTATGTAACTCACGAAAAGATAGACACGCGTCGCTTGGAACGGGCAAAATTTCACCCCAAGCTTTTAAATTAATTATGAACGATAAAAGACTTACAAATATTCCCAAAATTCTGGAAACACCAGAGCCCGAGCTGTACGCAGAAGAAATTCGAATGCTCAAAAACATGGTCTCAAAAAAATAAAGAAACAACCTCCATTGTTTTTAAACTTTTACTTGTTCGTATTTTCTATCGATGCCATTTTTTCCATTGTTTGCAATCTGCTTTTAAATTGCGACGCCCTTTTCCCTTGCTCTTTTTTTTTATTTGCCGCTTAACATTTCTCCAACAGCCAGTAATATTATTTACAACAAAACGCTGTACTCCCTCGCACGAAGGAACCCCTCGACCAAACAACCTATCGACACGATCCATTGACACCTTATACCCACTTGGAAGCCCCATAGCAACTGCTTTTTCAACAGCCCCCTGCGTACGAAAACTTTTGACCTCAAAAGAATCTAATTTTTGCTCTATACCTCGAAGAAGATCTCTGACTTCTCGTTTAGAAACTCCACAACCATTAAAGCACCTACTTAATTCTTGCATTAATTCTGAATCCACAGCTCTTACTGATGATATACACAAACTACCTGCGATTACCAAAACAAAAACTTTAAGAATTTTATTATCCATAATGCTTATTTCCCTTCATGCAAAAATATCTTACAAACATAACACGAACAAACAACCCCCTTCGTAGAGGGGATTACAAAATACTTTAAAAAAAATTTTTTTTCAAGCGTTTTTATACTTTTGACTCTATACTCTTCGATTTACGTTTAAATTTCTTTTCTTTAGAAGAAAAAGAGACTTTGCATAACACTATCAACCATAAAAACGATAGAAACAAGACTATACGCAATGATCCCCTCTAAAGAGGGGATCATAAATGTACCTTAAAAAATATTCAATTCAAGGGCTTATTTACTATAGCCCAAAAATACGTTTTTATTTTTTAGCTCTCAATAGGTGTTAACGTTCCACCACGAACAAGGCTGAAACTAAAACCCGTCCATCCAACAGGCATACCGAAAATTAGCATACCACCCGATAAGTTCTTAAACGGGACATAGGTAATGCCAAGCCCAAGCCAATTAAATGGTTTTTTCCATAGCGGGCTAGAAGTCCACTGCATAGAACTCAAATTACCGTTACAATTACGCAAAGCTTCTAAGTTCGCTTTATTTTCTCGCGCAAAAACAGCCGCCCTCATCACTGATGTTAAAATATTACTATCAACACCTGTGCCTAAAACAATCTCTTTGTCTGAATTATAAAAATCCATATCTGTTCCAACAAACAGAATTAAATCAAACTTAACAGCCAACTCAATTTTCAGGCCAGCTGTTTTTATTTGAGCCTTATATTTTCGTGTCTTTACGTTGCCCTTAGAATCTTTATACGCAACATTAAGTTCAGGATTTTGTGTCTCTACAAAAAACGCCCAATTTGGATCAACCGCATAAGAAACACCTGTTACTTTATAATCTTTAAGTTGAGCAGCTAAAGAACTTTGCATTTCACGCAATACTCTTTTATCATCTTCATGATAATTACCTTGAGGAGCAACAAAAGCCAAAGTCGCACCAACTAACTCTTCCAATTCTTTTTCAGAAAATGAGTTAACATCAGAACTGTTAGCATTATTAAGTCTTATTCGAAGGTCTGCTGGAGTAGGAACACTACTCTTTGAAATCATTTCATTTACTGTCGCAACAACATCACTCTTGTTATACTCTTTGGCAAAAAGCCCACACCCACACAAAACAGTAAAAACAAGAAAAAAAGAAATCTTTTTGTAAAAACTAGATGTATCCGCCATAAATATTTTCCCTTCTGTAAATAAAGCCCATTTGCACAATATAGCAATATAACAACACATATGAAGTATGTTATACAAAATAAAATATTATTCAAGCCTAAAAATTTATTTTCGATCTGAATACTATATCATTCGCTGTTATCCTGCTTTTTCGCAGCGAAAGTAACACTCCGAGCAGGACAAACCGTGTCGCACGAACCCCCACAAGAAAACTTCTTTCTTACTTGTTTCTGAAGGCTACCCCCAAAAACGATATAACACCAGAGAGAACAAAAACCTATCCCCATTGGGAACAACCCCCATACAGGTAAAACGTTTAACAAAAACAAAAGAGCAGTCAAAGATAAAAACACAGACATAGACCCCGCAAAAAAAAGAACGCCATACTTGCTCCATCCTTTATTTTGCAAATAAATCGAAAAGTGATGGGGGCTGCCCCAATAAAACGGTATGCCTAAGCGCGCACGAATAATCACAAGAAAAAAAACTTCTAATAACGGTACTCCTAAAATAATTATCGGTGCATAATATGCGTCAAACGCATGCTGGCTCCAAGAAAACAATAAGGGCACAGCCGACAAAAAACCACCAATAAACAATGCTCCAGCATCACCTAAATATATTTTTGCAGGAGGCTTGTTGTGCACAAAAAAAGAACACAGCGCCCCTAAAAATGCAAGTAACAATATGCTTATAGCATATTGTTTAAACATAAGCGCGATAATAAAAAAAGTAATCGCAGCAATAATCGCGAGTAAAGAAGAAAGTCCATCCATAACATCAACCAAATTAAACGCGTTAATAACAGAGAGCATCCAAAAACCCGAGATAAATAAATTAAAACTTGATGATAAAAAATTTGCCTTTAACGAAAAGCCGCCTTTTAGAAAACACAGGACAGCAATAAATTGCCCAAATAATTTTTGCTTAGGCTTAAGTATTTTTAAATCATCGATAAACCCAACAAATAACAGAAAAGTAATCCCCAATAAAAGCCATAGAATTATATTCTCAAACGGATACGATAATGCTAATGTCGCAATAAATGCCATATAAATAGTAATCCCTCCAAGGTGAGGAATCGGAACCTCGTGAACTTTAATTCTCCCATCGGGCTTGTCTAAAAAATTTAATTTTTTAGCTGATCCTATGATTAATGGAATCAAATAGTAAGAAAGTAATGCTGAAAAACAAAATGAAAAAACATGTCGAATAATAAGACCGTACATTACCCCACTTCTCCTATCTTCTCCTAAAACTTCTTGTGCATCAACCTCATAAAAGAACTATACTCCTGGTTTGATAAAAATTCAAATTCTACGTTTAAAATATAAAGAGAAATGTGCTCATGTTTTTCAAGCTGCGATAATAACGGCTTAATTTTAACCCAATCTTTTGCCGTTGTAATCGCCCCTATGCACGAGTATTTTTTTACATTTTGCATAATTATTTTAAAATCTTCTAACGTATAACTATAATGATCTTTGTATTCCAAAACAGTTGCATATACGACACCTGTTTCTTTGACACTTTGTACAAAACCATCTATAGATCCTATGCCTGCAAAAACAAGTACATTTTTTTTTCGCAAAAATTGCGTTTGATCTTCTCCTGAATTTTGTAAAAAAATACCCGATGTCTTATGCTTCCCTGCAAAAATTTTTGTTTGTTCAAAAGGCATTAGCATCCGTGATTTAACCTCATGTAAGCGCTTTTGCGACACACTATCAGCATGTGTTAATACAATAATATCTGCCCGAGAATAATCTTTTTCACGCAAGCGCCCAGCAGGCAAACAATGACCATTTTCAAACGGCCTACGAGCATCAAGTAAAAGTATTTCAAAATCTTTTTTTAGACTATGATTTTGGTACGCATCATCAAGAAAAATATAATCAATTTTACTATTTTCACGTTGACAAAAAGCTTTAAGTTTACGGTGTGACGCAACTCTATTTTTACCTATGACAATGGGAACTTGTAAATGCTCTGCTAACATATATGCTTCATCACCACATAACTTAGGATCATAAAGTTTTTCTTTCCCATCACAGATAAGAAAACTTTCACCTGTACGAGTTAAGTTACTTTTGTACCCACGTAAAAAAATAGCGCTATTTTTATTTTGCACACAAAATTCTTTTACTAAAAACTGAACAAAAACAGATTTGCCTGTTCCCCCAACCGAAAGATTCCCCACAGAAATTACGGTAGCATATTTAACACGATAACCTCCTGATTTTTTCTTCAAAAAATTAACGCAAAAAAAAATAGCCTGATAATTTTTTTCTAAAACACACAAAAAATAAAAAATGATTTTTTCAAAAAAAAATAATTTATTGATTTGTACAGATTTTTGCCATAACTGTTCTAGCCATGTCGTTATGCAATTTTTCAAGATGAGCTCTTGCTCCTAATAATATAATTATGTGATTGATTAAGATTTCTCTTTAACCTGCGTAAAACAGTGAACTATATCCTCTTCTTGCCAATCATGAAACGTATCAGTCAAAAAACCAAACTCATACCCAGCATGAATTTCTTTAACGGCTTTTCGTTCTCGCTGTAAGCTTGTGATCTTGCCTTCTCCGATAACATTTCCATCACGAACACAACTCACCTTGCTATCGCGCGAGCAAACACCTTCTTGAAGATAGCATCCTGCAATAACACCTCCCTTAACTGGAAAAATTTTACGAACAACCGCTTGCCCTGATTTTTTCCAAACAACCTCAATCTTACGCCTTTTTTGCAGCATCTCTTCTAATTCTTCGATGAGTTTATATATAATTCCATGAATTTTGATGGTAACACTTTTTGCCTTGGCAAGCGTTTGTGCATTTTTTTCCACTTTTACATGGAATCCAAAAAGAATAGATCCCGTACTTGATGCAAGCATTATGTCGTTTTCTGTAATATCCCCTATTCCCGTTGAAACAATAACAATGGGGCAACCAACTTCGATGCTTAACTTTTTAAGTTTTGCTATTGAGCCAATAATCGCCTCTTGAGACCCTTGAGTATCGGTCTTGATAATTACATGAAGAACATTTTTTTGACCCTCAAGGCCCCCTTGAGTTAAAGATAATTCCTGCGACTGGTAGCCAGAAAAAGCACTTGCCCCTCGACCCGAACGAACTTTTAAATAATCTTTTGATGAAACAACTTGTAACCAATCACCAGTTGCAGCAAAATCATTAAAGCCAATAACTTGAACCGGCGTTGACGGCCCAACTTCTTTAACTTTTTTACCATAAGTATCAACAAGAAGACGAACTTTCCCTGTGCTAGCTCCACACGTAAAATAATCCCCCTGCTTTAAAGAACCCTCTGTACAAATAACCGATGCGACCGGACCATAGCCTTTTTCTAGGTGAGACTCTAAGACAAACGCCTTTGCTAACTTTTCAGGTTCAGCCTTAAGCTCCATAATCTCTGCTTGTAAAACAAGCATTTCGAGCAAATCATCAACACCTTTTCCTGTTTTGGCAGAAATCGAGACACAAATCGTTTGCCCTCCCCAATCTTCAACCATCAAATCCTGCTGTGCTAACTGGCGCTTTACAGATTCAACAGCCGCAACCTCAACCTTGTCTACCTTATTAATAGCAACAATAATAGGAACCTCGGCCTCTCGGGCGTGCTTTATAGCCTCTATTGTTTGAGGCATAATGCCGTCATCTGCCGCAATAACAAGAACAGCAATATCAGTAATCCTAGCCCCACGCTTTCTTAAATAAGAAAAAGCTTCATGTCCAGGAGTGTCTAAAAAAACAATCTTTCCATGCCGACTGGCAACTTCGTACGCGCTAATATGTTGAGTAATCCCACCTTTTTCTCGAGCGGCAACATTCATGTTTCTTATGTAATCAAGCAACGTTGTCTTGCCATGATCAACGTGGCCCATAACAACAACGATTGGTCCTCTAACCTTCCCTGACTGCGAAGACTTAGTAACCTTTTTACCCTCAAGTTCAGGTCGAACTTTTTCTACAACTGTAACGGTAATACCAAATTGCAGGGCAAGCATTTCAATTGTTTCTACAGATAAAACATTATTTCGATTACAAGCAATCCCTTTTTTTAACAACACAAGAACAAGCTCGCTACTTTGTTTGCCCATAAGATCTGCTGCTTTAAAAAGAGGTAACGCCTCTTCAATCACAATCTCAGTTACAGGCAAACGCTTTGATGATACCCGGGACCTAACAACAGGTTTTACAGCTGGTTTTTTTTTAGTGCTTGTTTTTGGAATATTTGACAACGGTATCGATTGGCCTGATTTTACTGATTTATTAGAAACGGACACCGATTGTTGAGACGGCGATTTGGATAACGTTTTAGGCGTAAGCATTTTTTGGGAAGTTTCTTTCGTTTGAGGTTCTTTTTTGGAAACAACAACTTCTTTCGCTGTTTTTTTTACATCAGCCTTTTTCTTTTCTTTTGTTTTTGTCTTAGGAACCTCCCCTAAAGACTCTAAAACAAACGCTATTGCATCTGCAGACAAAAGAGACATATGGCTTGTAATGTCAAACTTAGCGTTACTTTTCAATACCGCCAAAATTTCTTTACTTGATTTTCCTAATTGCTTTGCAAATTCATGAACACGCATGCACTATTACCTGAATACTCTAAATCAATCAACTTAATTAATTAAAACACATCAATCTTTTTTTGTTTCTTCAAAAATATCTCCGATCACAGGCTCCTGGGAATCAAAAGTACCAGTTTCTTTTTCTTCGTCATCGGCATAAAAAACAGGCTCTTCGGCTACTGAAACTTCTTCTAACTGAATTTCAACACCCGTTAATCGAGAAGCCAAGGCTATATTTTGACCTAATCTTCCAATAGCAAGAGAACGTTGATCTTGGGCGAGCTGAATAATTGCTTTATCCCCATCAACAATCTCAACCCCATCAATGTCTGCAGGTTTAAGACTGTTTTTAACTAAACGATCCAGCGAATCATCCCAACCAATTAAATCAACCTTTTCTTTTCCTAGCTCCCGCAAAATAGGCCTGATCCGGGCCCCACCAACTCCAACACATGTTCCAACAGGATCAACATCTTTACTTGTTGAAACGACTATAATTTTCGTTTTATACCCAGCAGAACGCACAATCT
Organism: uncultured Pseudomonadota bacterium; assembly: GCA_964519365.1. Taxonomy (GTDB): domain Bacteria; phylum Babelota; class Babeliae; order Babelales; family RVW-14; genus CAZFHP01. The sequence continues at coordinate 19,447 of CAZFHP010000008.1, read as the reverse complement.
TTTTTATTTCAACCATCCCCTCAAAAACTTCAGGTATTTCTAATTCAATAAGCTTTTTCACAAACTCAGAAGATACGCGATCTAAAATAAGCTGATAATCCCCTCGGGCAATCGTCAAAACATCTTTAAGTAAAACTTTAACAGGATGTCCAACCTTTAAAACTTCATCTTTAACAGACCCCTCTTTGGGCAACAAAGCCATGACATCCCCTATTTTTATCGCCCAACCACCACGATCTCGCTTGTGAACAACCCCGCTCATAATCAGGCCTTTTTTATCCTTAAATTCTTTATACACGGCTAACTGTTCGAGCTCTCGAATTTTGGTTGCGATAATCTGTTTTGCTGTAAGTATTTCTATCCGCCCAACAGCTTGGACAAATGGAACATCAATAATGTCTCCCACCGTCGCTCTGGGAGCTAAAACCTTTGCTTTTCTTGAGGAAATTTGCATGTCGTCGTCGGAAACCGACGGGACAATCTCTTTTTTTGCAAATATCTCAATAGCTCCTGCTTTTTTATTAAACGAAATGATAAAGTTAACATGGGGATATTTTTTTGCATAAGCGGTATGGATTCCCTCGCAAACAATTTCAGTCACAAGCTCTCTATCTAATCCACGCTCTTCTACAAGTGTATCAATTACTTCAACAAGATTCACGACAAATTTATCCTTAAAAAATAAGAGTTTCTGCTGTAAAAATAAATTAATATCGTTATCTTAACGAAAGTTTGAACTAAAAACAAGGAAATTAAATTTATTTTACTTATGCTTCCCAGGTATTGTCGAATAGAAAATCAAAGGATAGTTTTTTTGAGCTCTTTCTTATCTTAATTATATATAAATATATATAAGATAATAATAGGCTGGCCCCTTTTTTGTGGATAACTTTGTTTTTTTCTCTGAATTCGCCCACCCAGAAGAGCTAATGGTTTTTGAAATGATTGTGGATAACTTGTGGATAACTTGTGGATAACTTTTTGCAACCATATTGAATGATTGACCTAGAGGTGGATACCAAGACCTGATTTTCAAATGCATTATTCATACGGCATTATGAGGCCGAAAAAAAAGTTATCCACAAGTTATCCACAAGTTATCCACAAAGTTATCCACAAGTCTATTTGTAAATCGGGGGTGATAAATTTGCATTTGTATATTTTTCTTTCTGTTTGGCAAGGAAGGCTTCGCTGCAAATCCTAATGGTAAATGTTTTGCGCGAAGGAATTCCTGTAAATTTATCATAAACATATAATGACAGAGTTTGCTTTTGTGATATCTTTTTGTATTGGTTAGTACTTTTTAGAGTTCTTTAAGTTTGGCCATAATTTTTTTCATGTCTTCCCAGACTGTACGTTTTTGTGATGGATTTCTCAGTAAATATGCTGGATGATATGTTGGCATTACTAAACTTGTTGTGTGATTAGTTTTAAATTCAAAAAAACGACCGCGAACGGTGGATATTCTTACTTCATCTCCCAAAATGCCCTGGGTTGCCGGTGCACCCAGCGTGCAAATAATTTTTGGTTTTATAATTTCTACTTCTTTAAATAAGATGAGTTGTTTGCAGGTTTCGCGTTCTTCTATTGTTGGGGTTCGATTATTTGGTGGGCGGCACTTGACGACATTGCTGATATAGACATCTTGACGGGTAAGTTTCATCGCGTCAATGATTTTTGTTAGTAGTTTGCCTGCTCGGCCAATAAACGGGATACCCTGTGTATCTTCATCGCGTCCAGGAGCTTCTCCGATGAACATAAGTTTTGCATTAGGGTTACCTACACCAAAAACAACTTGTTGCCGTCCTTGACTTGCCAAAGGACACGAGTGGCAGTTTTGGTATTTTTTTTTGAGGGTTTGAAGGATTCGTATTTTTTCTCGAGCTTGATCTTTTTCTTGTGTTTCGGAGTACACGAAACCGTTTGGTTGTTGCGCTAAATACGTTATGTACGAATTAATATTTGTAGGAATGTTTTTTTTGGGGTCGTTATTTGTTGTCATTGCATGCCCTTTACACTACAACATGGATATTATCTATATTGTAGTGTAAAGGGCATGCGAATTTTTACTAGTGTTTTGTTAATAGATGCTTATTTTTTGTTTTTATTTTTTTTATGTTCTCTGTTTCCTCGTAAATATTTTTTTACGAATTTTGACCATCCTGTTGCTTTGTCGAAAAGTGTCTTACTGTAAGATTTATGCAATGTTTTGCGTGGGAAATATATCGCCAGACCGTATGCATTTGGAAGATTTACCCCAGATGAGTTTTCTATAATATAATTTGGAATAGTGTTTATTGTTTGGCGAGCAAGAAGCTGTATTGCTTCTAGCAATTGAATTGTTTGGCTTGAGAAAGATTCTTGTTGTCGAACTGTGTTGATTGCTTCTGTTAAGCTTTTATAAAAATGGCAAAAATCAATATAATCAGTGTCGCAGAATTCAGTTGTATAATTTTTGTTTGTTCGTATTGATCGAATCATTTGTCGGAAATCAGAACCTCTTTCTCCTGAGATAAGGGTCGTTAGATATTGAGTCATTGTTTTAACGCTTTGTTCAAGGTCGTTATAGTCTTGTAGATTTATGGCCGATTGTGTGTAGTCAGCATTATCATAGACGTATTCTTTTTCATATGCATTAACGGCATGACAAGCAAATTGTTCTGCTGAGAGGGTTGTTTGTAAGAATGGCGAAAGGAGATAAATATAATTATACCCTGATCCTGGTTCTACTTCTTCTGATCCTACCATGTAATGGGCATAGTCTTTGATTTGTGATCCAATTTCGATCATGCCCATGTGACATGCGTCCATACAAATCAGATCAAATTTTTCTCCACCAAGTAAGTTTTGTGATATTTTGCTCAGAGTTTCTGTTAAGTCTTGATTTGTAAGATATTCTTCTGCAGTATCGTTAAATGCTATTCCGCGCTGTTTGAATAATTTTTTTGTAAATTCTGACATGCGATTTTCGTTGTAAATTTGTTTTATATTTTTTGACAAGGCATTTCTGTTGAGTTCAAGTAATCCTGTTTTGGGATTAAATGTAAAGAGCTTATCTCTGTTGAGTAATAATTTTCGCCCCCATATGCTTGGGTCTTTTATTCCTGAGCCGTGATTCCAAAGGACAAGACAATTTTTTTTGGCTGAGAAATTTTCAACAGACCACCGGACAAAATCGTAGAGGCTTTGGCGTGTTCCGCTAATACCTTCGATTGTTCCACTTTCTGTTTCTACAGGTGTTAGATTGTTTTTTGTTACGCAGTAGCGATTTACAGCAAATTGCCCAGGAAGGTCTACTTGGGCGAGAATGTTTATTGAGTTTGTTGAGCCAACGCGAGCCATTTGTCTTAGGTTGTGCCCACCAAAAGGGTAAAGATTGTTGTTTGCGGCAATATAGACCATGAAGTTCCAGTCTTTCGGGGCTCGGGACGCATCTTGATTTTGTTGTGTTAATTCCGTATTTCCTTGTAGTTGTGCATATGGGAGTGTAATAAATATGGCAAAAAACATAAACGAAAGAAATCTTTGTGTTCTCATGATATTTCCTTTCTTTACGGTAAAAAAATTAAAAAATATTACTTTTTTAGCATAAAGAAATCGCTTGTTTTTTTTCAATTATTTTTTTTCTTGTCGAGATTCTTCTTTAGATCTCGAATAAAAAATTTATCAAAACCGTTTGTAACTTTAGTTATTGTTTTTTTAGTCCATTCAGAAAGAGGCTCTTTTGTTTTTTTTCGAAAGTCTTTTTTTGATAAAATCTTTGTTATTATTTCACATAAGTTATCAAAGTTTTTTGACCGAGGGACAAGGTTTTTGGGTATTTGTTTCTTTTTTTTGTGGTGAGAGTGCGTAAGATTTTTTTCTTTTGGGCCAATTATAAGTGGGGTTTGCCACGTTGCCGCTTGTATGACGTGATTTTCTGTTTGGGTGTATGTATCTTCATCGAGTATATAAATGGTTGTTGGTGCGAGCCAAAAGAAAAGTGTGTGATTTATATGTGAAAATATAATGTCGCACGTTGATTTAGAGCCAAATAAGTCTAATATTGTCGTTGGGTCTTGTGTCTTTATGTCGAGTATTTCGGGGAAAAGCTTTAATTTTTTGTTTGAGTTCAAGAATTCTTGTTTCCAGCTTGTTTTATTCTGTCCGACATCCAGAATTATTTTTAATTTTTTAAACTTTTGTTTGAGAATACAAAATGCTTGTATGTAGTTTTGAATAGTATGTTTGTTTCTTGATCGCATGTATATGATGGGATAATTAATTTTTTCACCAATCTCGTTTTCTGTTGTTTTTAAAAGATCAAGAACATGTTGTTTTTTTGCGTAGATATTATACGCATACAGGTTTCCAAGAGTTTTTATTTTTGAAGATACAATACGTGCTTCGGTAAGACTTTTTTTATCAGTGTTTGTTTGTACAAAAATGCGTGTAAGGGAGTTAAGTAATGGTTCGTAAAGCGTTGCTTGGGTATTTAAAAGCCGAGCCGTCGTACTTGCGTATGTTGCATTAATTAAAAAAACAGGAATATTTTTTAGCTTAGCACATAAGATAATAAACGGTGATAATTGATGTCGAGTAAGAATGATAAGTGCTGGGTTTATTTTGTTTATAGTATGTGCTGTGGACTCAAGGTTTTCGTTATAAATTGTTTTTACTGTAGCTGTTGGGAACAAATAAGAGGCTATGTCGTGAGTCTCTGGTGATTGTGTTGTTATTGTATATTGAGTGTCTGGGAAAAGCTCTTGAATTTTAAGAACTAATGCATGCATAGATACAATGTCGTCTGCATCGCCTGTATGAATCCAGATATTTTTAGTCTGGACACTACTTGTGTAGCAGCAGAAGACAAGAAAAAGAATTTTTTTTAGCATAGCAAGCCCTTTCGACAAGAGAACATAATATATTTAGGGTGTGCTAAGAGTATATTCGTATTCAAGAAAAAAGATTATAACGAGAAAAGCACAAGAGAAAACGTTAAAGCAAAAGACAGTTGAAAGTCTAAAAAGAAAAGTTGCATTGGATTGAATAAAAGCGTGAACATGCATATGATGCTTAAAAGATGTAAAAAATTTGTTTGTTGGCGCATCAAGAAACCGATTTGGAGGAAGAGAAAAACATAGTATGCTCGTAAAAATGATATACTTGACCAACTAAAAAAGCTGTATAAAAGACAAAGAATAACAAGAAAAATCGTTTTGATTACCATGTGTATAGGAATAAAACGAAAAAGAAATTTCCAGATAAGAACGAATATAACAATGTGAAGGCCTGAGCGTGCTAGGTAGTGTGCAAGCCCCCAGATATTAAATTTTTTTCTTAGATTGATTTCGTTTTTACTTTGTTGCTTTTTGCCCAGAAAAATCAGTGAAAAAAAAGCAAACGCTTTTGGGTTAATTTTTGATTTGAGCTTGTTGTAAAATGCGTATTTTTTTTCCCAAAACCATCGACTAATTGATAGCTTTGGTCTATTGGTTATTTTGTATAGAATTGTTTTATTTAAAAATATTGTTGCAAGTACGTGTTCTTTGAGCAAATAATCGCTAAAGGGGTTGTTCCCAGAAAGTGTTTTTGTTTGTTTATCATAAAATCGAACGTTATTAAGTGTAATAGTATCCCCTACTGTGAAATTATATTTAAATGGTGAATAAACAAGAATCTTAAAATTTGCACAAAAATTTTGATTGTGTTTTCTGTATGTTACGTGTTTGATTTTTAGTAATGCGACGTGCTTGTATGGATGAGATTGTGATTCTTCTTTGTTTATAACATATGCTACGACAGAAAGTTGTTTGTTTGCGTATTTGGTTAGTAATAGCTTATGGTGTTTCTTTTGTAACGTAAGAAGGCTATTTCCAGCAAAAAAAAAGAGTATGATGAGAAAGAAATATACAAATTTTTCAGAAAGATATTTTTGTAGCAGAAGTAAGAGAAAAAGTATACTTACGCCTGTTCCCAGTACAATAGGAAAAGAAAAAGCACAGAATGTTTGTGAATAAATGCCTGCAATAAGACTAAGCAGGAGAATAAAAAAGGGAGATAATTTTTGTGCTTTACTTTTGTTCATGTTTTATTGTTATGAGAGGCTGTTGTTATTGATTGCTTGAGTATTTCTATTTTTTCCCCAATTTTGCTTTCAATGATAACTGTATTTTTTAAAACATATATCACGTGTCCTTTGATATTGTTATTTGTTGTAACGATTGTTCCAGGTTTGAGCTTACTTGTAATGAGCTCTTGTTTTTCCCGTTGCTTGTTTTGTGGCTTAATGATAAGAAAGTATAGGGCTAATGCTATAATCGCGACAGGTATTAAAAGTTGTGCTATTGCTATAAGAAGTATGTAGTTGTTTGCTATTGTTTTTAAAAACATATGTGTATATTTGAAAAAGATTTTTATGTGTTATAAACAGTGTGACATGGTACCATGAATTTGGGAGATCTTATAACGTGAAGATAAAATTGGTAAAAGCGCGGGAAATTCTTGATTCGAGGGGTATCCCTACGATTTCTTGTTCTGTTATTTTAGAAGATGGGCGGAGAGTAGAAAGCAGTGTTCCTTCGGGGGCATCTGTTGGTAAGTACGAGGCGATTGAATTGCGTGATAACGATAGAGCGCGTTTTAATGGCAAAGGTGTTCTTAAGGCAATTGAAAATATTGAGAAACGCATTGCGCCATTATTAATAGATCGAGAACCTGATGTTATTCGTGCAGACAAGTGGATGATAGAGCTTGATGGGACAGGTAATAAGTCTGTTCTTGGAGCAAATGCTACGCTTGCTGTAAGCCAAGCTATTGCCAGGGCGCAGGCGCTTGTTGCAGGGGTTCCTGTTTATAATTTTTTACATAATATTTTTGGGGTTCAAAAAAAACTATACCCAGAGATTACCTGTATGTTTAATATCTTAAACGGAGGAATGCATGCGGATAATAAAATTTCGTTTCAAGAATTTATGATTATGCCAAAGGGTTTTGAGACGATAAGTGAATCGATTCATGCAGCTGTACTTGTGTATCAAAAATTAAAAGAGCTTCTTGTTAAAAAAAAACTTTCGTCAAATATTGGTGATGAAGGTGGTTTCGCGCCATATTTTGAGCATGCAAAAAATAAAGAAGAAAGCGCTCTAGATTTTATTCTTATGGCTATAGAACAGGCTGGCTTTAGGCCAGGACAAAATATAATGCTTTGTTTGGATGTTGCGGCGTCGCACTTTTATGATCAAGAAAAGAAACTGTATTTTTTACAAGGCAGTTGGCTATCATGTGATGCTTTGATTGATTATTATAAAAAGCTTGTACAAGAATACCCCATATATTCGATAGAAGATCCGATACATGAAGATGATTGGGTGGGTTGGGAAAAAATAACACATATGTTAGGGCAAAAGGCTATGATAGTAGGGGATGATATCTTTGTGACGAATTCGAAAAAAATAGGCGATGGAATAGCGCAAAACATTGCAAATGCAGTTTTGATCAAGCCGAATCAAGTGGGAACAATATCTGAGGCTTACCAGGCTGTTTTCGCAAGTTCTAAAAGTAATTATCAAACAGTTGCTTCGCACCGGTCAGGAGAAACAAACGATTCGTTTATTGCTGATTTTGCAGTTGGATGTGGTGTTGGGTATATAAAAGCAGGAGCTCCAGCTCGAGGTGAGCGTGTTGCTAAGTATAATCGTCTAATGGTGATAGAACGCGATTTTTTGTAATTATTTCAGCCGAAGAGGTACTTTGTCTTGTTTCTGTTATACTGAAATATAATTGTTGGGGTATTTTCTTTTCGTATAGTTTAAATTTTTAGAGAATTATGAAAATAGCGGTTTTGGTATCTGGTGGCGTTGATAGCTCAGTTGCTCTGAAATTACTCAAAGATCAAGGACATGAGCTTGTTGCTTTTTATCTTAAAATATGGCTCGAAGATGAGCTTGCATATTTGGGAAATTGCCCATGGCAAGAAGACTTGGCGTATGTTCAGGCTGTTTGCAAAGAGTTAGGTGTTCCATTAGAAATTATTTCGTTGCAAGAAGAGTACTGGAATAACGTTGTTTCGTATACGATTTCTTCTGTTAAAGCTGGCCTGACTCCGAGCCCTGATTTGTTGTGCAATAAGCTTATTAAATTTGGGGCGTTTTTCGAAAAAATAGACGATTCGTTTGATAAGATAGCTTCTGGCCATTATGCACAGATAGAAGAAAAAGATGGGTTGTTTTTGTTAAAAAAAGCACGAGATTTGTTTAAAGATCAGACGTATTTTTTGTCACGATTAAGTCAGAAGCAGCTTTCGCGTATACTTTTTCCCATTGGAGATTTAACGAAAACAGAGGTTCGCCAATTAGCTCACGATTTTAATTTGCAGACAAAGACTCGGAAAGATAGTCAGGGGATTTGTTTTTTAGGAAAGATTAAGTTTAGTGAATTTATTAAGCATCATTTGGGAATCCAAAAGGGGGATCTTATAAATATTGATGCGAGGGAAAAAATTGGCCAACATGATGGATTTTGGTATTATACTGTTGGACAGCGCAAAGGAATAGGTTTATCTGGTGGTCCATGGTATGTTGTCGCAAAAGATCCTGTTAAAAACATTGTTTATATTTCACGATGTTATCATGCTCCGGATAAAAAGCGAGATATGTTTGATGTGTCGCAATTTAATTGGGTAAATGGTAACGTTATCGTTAAACAGGATTTGCAGGTTAAAGTTCGGCATGGCGAAGATTTTTATCAGGGGCGATTAGATTTTATTGATGGGAACCAAGAAAAATCACGAGGGCGTGTTGTCCTTGACAAAAATGATCAGGGGATTGCTTCGGGGCAATTTGCGGTTTTTTATGATGGGGATATATGTTTAGGAAGTGGTGTTATGCATGATATTATTGTGTGTAAAATGGTTGCTGGCAATGGATAAGGCTGGCTATGTATAAAATTAACGAGTAGTATGATTGGAAAACTATGAAATTAAAACCATACAAATATCGAGGGCGTTTTTATAATCATCCGAATGATTCTATTAAAGCCCATTTCGCGAGCCTTTTGCGAACGGGTGTTGCGATTATAAAAGATATTGTAACCAGAAAAGACAAGAAAAAAGATTTTTTCAAAGCTGCGTTTAAGCTTGATGAGTGGGTTGAAACAACAAAACCTCTCGACTCTAGCGTTGAGCCTGTTGTGACGTGGATAGGGCATGCAACATTTTTGATTCAAATTGGTGGAGTGAATATTATTACAGATCCTATTTTTTTTGATTTTACTCGATTTTGCCCTCGTATGATACGATCAGCTTTTTCATTTGATCAATTGCCTAAAATAGATATTGTTCTTATTTCGCACAACCATATTGATCATATGGATAAAAGAAGCTTACTTATGTTGAAAAAGTATCAACCGTTAATACTTGTTCCACTTGGTGATAGATCGTGGTTTGATGGTCAGGGTTTTTTGCACGTAAAAGAGAAAAACTGGTGGGATAAAGAAGTATATGGTAAATATACAGGGCTTGATTCGATTGTTTGTTCTTTTTTGCCAGCGTCTCATTGGGCAGGAAGAAGTCTTTTGGATTGGAATAAGTCTTTGTGGGGGAGTTGGATGATCGAGTGCAACGGGTTTAGTATTTATTTTGGAGGTGACACTACGTATACATCGCATTTTAGGGCGATAAGTAAATATTATCCATCAATTCATGTTGCATTGCTTCCAATTGGACCCAATGAACCACGGATTACTATGAAGGACTCTCATATTAGCTTTGAAGAAGCTATAAAGGCGTTTGTAGAACTAAAAGCACGTCACTTCATTCCGATGCATTGGGGAACATTTAAACAAGGTGTAGATGGTTTTCACAAGCCAATTCGGCATTTACGTGTTTTATGGGAAAAAAGTAAGGCTTATTTGCATAAAAAGCAGTTGCATATCGTAAAATTTGGCGAAGGTAAAAAATTTGATATGCGTTAGCACATTGTTTTTTCTCGATTTTATTATTTCTATTTTTTTGCACAAATGGTTTATTCATACGCTGTTGGTTTATTGTGTAATTACACAGTTTTCATTTAGGGTTCCTGTTATTACAAAGCAATCGTTTTACGGGATATTATTTTTTCTTGTTTTACAAGATTGTTTTATCTATGGCCGATTTGGATTACTTTTTATTTTTCTTATTCCTCTTATGCTTGTAGCAAGAAGTTTGCAAAAGCGATTATTTGTTCACGATTCGCTTATTTTTCCTTTTTTCTTAATAAGCTGTTTATTGTTTTTCGATGTTTTTTTTGTGAAAAAATGGCTTTTTTGTAAAGAAATAAGCATCTTGACGACGTTTTTGAAATTTTTTATTAATCTAGGTATAGGATATATTATTCTTTTGGGAGTACGGAGCAATCGCTTTATTTTTACAGGTGTAAAAATAAAAGAGGAAAGTCTGGACTCCAAACAGGAAGGATGCCTTATAAGAGATTTTATTCTCAAGTAAGGGGGGTGAGAGCCCATGGAAAGTGCCACAGAAAAGATACCGCCAAAAGATTATTTTTTTGGTAAGGGTGAAAACGTGCGGTAAGAGCGCACGCCGTTATGTAGTAATGCATTAAACGGAGGTAAACCCCATTCGGAGCAAGACAAAATAGGCAGGTGATGAGTTTTCTGTTCTCGTTTGTAGCCTGTGGGTATGTTGCATAGATAGATGATTGCTTGCTTGATTATCATAGTTAATATGACAGTCAGGTAACAGAATCCAGCTTACAAGTGTTCCCAAAAGAATGTTTTTGTAGAGAATATTTTTGGAATGTTAAAACAAAACAAGTCGTAAAAATAGTAATTATGTTGAGTAAAAAATGGCAAAGAATTAGTTTAGGGTTATATTTTTTGCCGGTTTTTGTTTTTTTTGTGGGGTATTGTGCGAGTTACTATTTTATACAAACGATAACGTGTATTGTTCCGGATGTTGTAGGTAAAGACTTTCAAAAAGGGGTTTTCTTGTTATCAGATAAGCATTTGAATGTTAGGTTGTTAAGAGAAAAAGAAGACGTTCTTTTGCCTGAAGGAACTATTATTCATCAGATCCCGTTTTCTGGGAGTGTTGTTCGTCCCAATCAAAATGTTTTTGTGACTGTTTCTAAAAAACCATTATCGCAGTATGCTCCTAACTTTTTGGATAATACGTATGCTGACTTACTTGTACAAAAGACGGCGAGGAACGTGAATGTTCGGGCAATATGGTTAGAGGGTAATCATGAGAAAAATAAGTGTTTTGCTCAGACACCTCGTCCAAGCGACGAAATGTTTGATAAAAAGATAAGAGCTTATTTATCATCCGGTCAAAATAAATTGTATATTGTTCCTGATTTTCGAGAATTATCGCTTAAGTTAGTACAAGATTATCTAGAGCGTTTAAATATCCACATTGAAGTATTTGGGAAATATAAAGAATCGTCTGATTATTGCGGGGATGTGTATCTTTTTGATTACAAAATTGTAGATCAAAAACCAATGCCAGGTTCTATTGTTGATTTTGGGAAAAATCTTTATATGCAATTGCAGGTTATAAAAGCCTAAAAGGTGCAGCGTTTTTTTCTTTTGTTGCGTATCTTGGGTAAAAACGGTACATTGTTTTCATAGAAGAAATATGTAAATGTTATTTTTTAAAAAATATGGCTATGTGTAATTATGTGTAATAATTGTGATAATAAACAAGAAAACATGCCGACGTATCACGCATGTGACGAGCAAAGTATAAACAAGTTGGATATTTTAGAGCATCATGCAACGGTGAAAGAAGAAATTTATTGTCACCTCCCATTTGCGATTTTTTCAGTTGCGCTTGCTATGCTTGTTTTAAGCTTTTTATCGTTTGGTCCAAGTTCAGGTAATGGTTGTCATGGTTGCCATCATGATAGTTTGTCGTATCGACTTTTTCATAATTTTCACTTTTTACATTTGCTTTTTGCTGGCACAGGCGCAATGCTGATGTTTAAAAAGTATTCTAAAAAGACGGGTCTAGGGGTTATTGTAAGTTTTTTTGTAGCAGCTGTTTTTTGTACGTTATCAGATGCATTATTACCGTTTCTTGGTGGAAAAGTATTTAATTTGAATATGCATTTTCATTGGTGTTTTATTAGTCATCTTGATACGGTTTTACCGTTCTTATTTGTCGGCATCTTTAATGGTTGGATAATGAGTAAACATGCGGTAAGTAAACAATTTTTTTATTCTACAGGATTTCATTTTTTCCATATTTTTATAAGCTCAATGGCATCGCTTTTATATTTAGTGAGCTTTGGTTTTCATGATTGGTGGGTGCGGATGGGGATTGTTTTTGTGTACATGATTCTTGTTGTTTTAATTCCATGCACCCTTGCAGATATTGTTGTCCCGATGCTTTTTGCAAAGTCACGAGGAAGAAAGAAGAATAGTAAAAAATAATTATGAGAAGCATTAAAATTGAGGGTGTAAATAAATCTTTTGGTGACGAAGTCATTTTGAGTAAGTTGGATTTAGAAATTCCATCGGGTCAATTTTTTGCACTTCTTGGTCCAAGTGGATGTGGTAAGACGACGTTGCTTCGTTTAATTGCAGGCTTGGAGACTGTCGATTCTGGTAAAATTTTTTTGGGGGATCAAGATATTACGCATGTTCCTCCCTATGAACGTAAGGTAAATACGGTCTTTCAACAATATGCTTTGTTTAGTCATATGACGATATATGATAACGTTGCTTATAGCCTACGCATTAAAAAAAAGAGTAAAAAAGAAATAGAAGAACGCGTTTATCAGGCATTAAAAATGGTACGACTTTCTGGGTATGGATTAAAATATCCCCGAAGTCTTTCTGGGGGGCAGCAGCAACGTGTTGCTCTTGCTCGAGCAATTGTCAATGAACCAGATGTATTACTTTTAGATGAACCGTTTGCGGCTCTTGATCCACACCTTAAAGAACAGATGCTTATAGAATTGATAGATTTGCAAGATAAGTTAAAAACAACGTTTGTGACAGTAACTCATGACCAAACAGAAGCTTTAACTGTAGCTGATCAAATGGCAATTATGGGCACTTATGGGCACATTGAACAAATAGGCAAGCCTGAGCAAGTGTATGAATTTCCAGAGTCTCGCTTTGTTGCTACATTTGTAGGGAAAACAAATCTTTTTGAAGGAACATTGCACGTTAAAGAAAATAGCCAAGAGGTTAATGTTTATGATTTGGGAACATTTTTTGTTCAATTTTCTTTAAACAAACCATGGTTTATTCCGGGGTGTAAGATTCTTATGAGTATTCGTCCGGAAAAAATATTGATAACAAAAAAGAAAATGTCTGGTTTTTCTAATTGTTTGCATGCAAAAGTTTCAGACATAATTTATTATGGTCGATCAACAAAATATATTGTTACTCTTCAGAACAATCAGAAAATACATGTTTTTGAACAAAACGAAGAACACTTTCCTCAGGAAACAATCGATTATGATGATAATGTATACTTGTATTTTCAAAAAGAGAATATTGTTTTGTTGGAACATGTATGAACGGTGTGAAAAAGTTTATAAAAAAAGAGTTATCTTTTATTTTAGCGTGTCCGGCGTTGCTTTGGCAGATATTCTTTCTTTATATTCCGTTTGTTATTTTGTTTGGATATAGCATTGTTGCATATTTTCCAGCGACACAAGCAACACAACTTACACTTAAATTTTATGAAAAAATAATAAGTGCTATTTATTTTAAGATTATCCTTAATTCTTTTATTGTTGCGACATTAACGTCTGTTCTGTGTTTAATTATTGCTTATCCAGTTGCATATTTTTTGGTGACACGTGTCCATAGAAAGCGTTTACGAACGCTTTTGGTTTTTTCTTTAATTTTGCCCTCATGGACTAGTATAATCATACAAATTTATGCCTGGATTTATTTGTTTAACAAAAACAGTGTGTTGAGTATGTTTTTTTATTGGACGGGATTGTTTTCGGAGTCGTTTAATATCGTAAACAGTTATTATGCGATTTTAATTGGCATGGTGTCTATTTACTTACCGTTTATGATTTTACCCATTTATGCGGTGTTGGAAAAAATGGACAAAAAACTTCTTGAAGCATCTGCTGATTTAGGTGCTGCGAGTTATCAAACGTTTAAACGTGTTATTTTTCCGATGTCTTTCCCTGGAGTTGTTTCTGGGGTGATTCTTGTTTTTCTGTCTTCGTTTGGAGAATTTACAATTCCGTCATTGCTTGGCGGTGCAAAAAACTTTTTTTGGGGGAGTTTAATTGTTGAGAAATTTCTTATTTCGCGAGATATACAAACAGGGGCGGCGCTTACATGTACTACGGTGTTTGTTCCTGTCTTGACACTTATTGTTGTCTGGTTCTTTTTGCGTGTGAAAAAGAAAATAAAATATGGCTCAACATAATGGTTAAGCGTAGAAGTTTTTTTTTAAGATTTTTATCTCCGTTTTTAGTTAGTTTTACGTATATATTTTTATACGTGCCGATTATTGTTTTGGCAATTTTTTCTTTTAATAAATCTCCTATACCAGCAAAGTGGGTAGGGTTTTCATTACGTTGGTATAATGCGCTTATACTTAATCCAGATATTTTGGCGTCGTTTAAGACATCGCTTATTGTTGCAACATGTTCTACCCTAATAAGCTTAATTCTGGGAACGTGTTTTGTTTTAGCTAGTAATTGGTGGAAATCATCTGTTCCGTTTGCATTATTTTACATGAATGTTTTGCTCCCGGAAATAGTTTTAGCGGTTGGTGTTTTAAGTATGTTTGCTTTTTTCAGAATACCTGTTGGTTACAGTAGTTTGATTGTTGGGCACACAGTGTTAGGGCTAGGTTTTGTTGTTCCAATTGTTCGAGCACGTTTTATGGAGCTAGATAAAGCTATAACGGAATCGTCACTTGACCTTGGTGCGACATATGGGCAAACGTTTGTAAGAATACAGGTGCCCCTTTTAGTTCCATCGCTTGTTGCTTCCGCGCTTCTTGTCTTTACATTATCGCTGGATGATTTTTTAATTGCGTTTTTTTGTTCGAGTCCATCAGTACAGACGCTTTCTGTATATGTCTATTCGTTAGCTAAAACGGGCATTGACCCGACAATAAACGCTTTGGCCACCTTTTTTTTAGTGGGCAGTAGTCTTCTTGTATTGTTATTATGTTCGTTAAAAGTTTCAGATAAAGTGCTTTTGCATGACTAGTGTGAGAAATATTTTTGAAAAACTTATTGTTGTTTTTTTGTACTTGTTTGTCGGGGCATTGTTTTTGTATGCGCCGAAGCTAAAAGAACATTTTTTCCCAGATAATACACTTCGAGTGTATTCGTTTACAGAATTTATAAGCACAGAAGCGTTAGAAATTTTTGAAAAAAAATATGGAATAAACGTACGTGTTAAGTATTTTGATACAAATGAAGAGTTGCTTGCAAAGTTTAAAATTAGTAAAGGTGAGGGGTATGATATTATTACGCCATCTGATTATATGGTTGAGCTTTTACGGAAAGAAGAATTACTTCATGCCTTGGATCACTCAAAACTTCCTGTAATTTCTGAGCTCGACAATAGACTACTTAGTTGTTTCTTTGATCTTGGAAACAAGTATTCGATTCCATTGGTATGGAGCCCGTATGGTATTGTGTTTAATAAAAATATTTTTGACAAAGTACCAGATACTATAAGCTTAAATATGTTATTTGAAAAAAATATGAGCATAAAATATAGCCTTGGCATGATTAATAATTCGCGAGAGGCTATTTCCCTAGCCGCTCTTTATGCATATGGGGTAACAAAAAATCTCGATGATCTAAAACTTGCAAAAATAAAAAAGCTTCTTTTGGATCAAAAGAAAAATGTTGAAACATATTTGAGTGAGGATTTGAGTTATTTTCTTTATTCGAATGTAATTGATGTTGCTCTAACGCCTGCAGCTTATGTAAAAAAACTGTTTTTTGTGTCTGAGCAATTTGGCTTTAAGATTCCTCATGAGGGGAGTTTGTTGACTATAGAAAATTTGGCTATTCCTGCAAAATCTAAAAAGATAGAACAAGCGCATGTGTTTATTAATTTTCTTTTATCGCGAGAGATTCAAACGTTACATGCAAAGATGTATGGTTTTAATCCATCAAATAAGACAGCGTATACATATTTGGAGAAAAAATTTACTCAAAATCGAAACTTTTTCCCAGATGATCAAATGTTTGGTAAATTACATATATTGCGTAATAATGTTCCTGTGCAGAAATTAGAAGAAATATGGCTTGAAGTAAAGAGTTCTTAGTTTTTTTGAAATTATTTTAGTGAGGCTAGCGGTTATGAAAGATGGAAAGAAAGATTTAAAAAAACTTTTTGAAAAATTTTACGATAAATACATTGCCCGAAAAGTGTATTTTAAAAAAAGAATTGATCTCTGGGGAAATAAAGGTTGGGATGATATCTATAAGCGTGGGTTGCTATTATTATCTGATGCCGATCAGTGTGCTCAAGAAATAAAACAAATGCTTGTTGTTACAGCAGAGGGAGAGGTAGATGTTCAGACCTTAAAAACGAAAATAAAAAACTTTAAAAATATTTATAAAGAATTGCACGAGTCAACCAAGCCTGCCTGGCGGCAGTGGGCAGAGGCAATTGTTATAGCGCTTGTGCTTGCAATAATTTTACGCCATACAATTTTTAGCCCATATCATGTGCCAACAGGATCAGCTGAACCAAATATTTTAGTAGGTGATAGGATTTGGGGTAACAAGATGGCCTACTATTTTAATGATGTCAAACACGGGGACCTGGTCATTTTTAATGAACCAAGGCATGTGTATGATCAAACGAGTACGTTGCAATATTTGTGGCAAAAATATGTTGGTTTTGAGATAACGTTATTTGGGTTTAAAGCGGGGCCTATTAATGTCGTTAAACGGGTGATTGGAGTGCCTGGTGACACGATTGAAGGTCGCGTAGAAAATGGCAGAACGGTGATTTATCGTAATGGAAAAAAACTTAACGAAACATATGTAAACAAGTATCCATTGATTTACTTGCGAAAAAAAGTTGGTTTTATTGAGCAGGATAGTTTTGGTCCATTTAAAATTCCAATTTTTCTAAAAAAGCAAGTGAAAGAAGTAAGATATACTTATGATATGTCAAAAGCTTTGGATCAACAGCCGTTTTATACCATGAAAGAAAGTGAGATTATACGTGTGCCTGGAACTTTAAAACCATTATTAGACCAGGCATTTGCGCCAATTTATCCTCGAAATAGTTATGGAGAATTTTTAAGCATTGATACGTTTGGTCCAACTACGTTGCCTGAAAATATGTATTGGGTTATGGGTGATAGTCGAAAGAATAGTGAGGATAGTCGTTATTGGGGCCCATTACATAGAAAATTTATTACGGGTCGTGCAAGCTTTATTCTCTTTTCTTTAGATAGTGAAGAAATTTTTTGGTTGTTTGATTTAATTAAGCACCCAATTGATTTTTGGTCGAAGCATATTCGTTGGAGTAGATTTTTTAAAGGGCTTCCAAATAGCGGTAATGACGTAGAGATACAAGCCGAATAATATATCACGTAACAGGTAAAAATCAGTATGAAAAATAAATTTTATGTAACGACTCCTCTTTATTATGTTAACGCCAAACCCCATGTTGGAACGCTTTATTCTACGATATTAGCAGACGTTGCTGCTCGTTGGAATAAGCTTTTAGGGAAAGAAGTGTTTTTTTTAACAGGTACGGATGAACATGGACAAAAAATTCAAGAAACAGCAGAGTCTGCGGGGAAAGAGCCAAAAGAGTTTGTTGATTCTATGATTCCTGTTTTTAAAAAGGCCTGGCAGAGATATTCGATCGAGTACGATCGATTTATTCGAACAACAGATAAAGATCATGAAAAGGCTGTGATTTCTTGGATTAATAAACTTATAGAACAAGACGATATTTATAAGTCTGAATATGTTGGTTGGTATTGTGTGTCATGTGAGGCTTTTGTTAGCGCTGAAACTGAGGCAATTAAAGAAGACGGCAAGTATTTATGCCCAACGCACAAGCGAGAGCTTAAAGAAATTTCAGAAGAAAGTTATTTCTTTCGTTTGTCTGCATACGAAGACAAGCTTCTTGAGTTTTACGAAAAAAATCCAAATTTTATTGTGCCTAGAGATCGTATAAACGAAGTAATCTCGTTTGTAAAATCTGGGTTAAAAGATCTAAGCATTTCTCGCAAGAGTGTTTCGTGGGGAATCCCGTTTCCTGGAGATTCGTCACATACTGTTTATGTATGGGGTGATGCGCTCAATAATTACATAACGGGTATAGGCTATGGGCAAAATGACGCAAAAAAAGACGAGCAGTTTAATTTTTGGTGGCCAGCGGACAGACATATTATGGCTAAAGATATTGTTCGTTTTCATGCCGTTTTCTGGCCCGCGTTTTTAATGGCTGCTGGTTTACAACCACCCAAGCAATTATTAGTTCACGGATATATTCTTATGGATCAGCATAAGATGTCCAAGTCTCTTGGAAACGTTATGGATCCTCATACTCTTGCTGATTGGTATGGTGTCGACCAAGTGAGATATTATTTAATGAGCCAGATGTCGATAAATCAAGATGGGAATTTTGATTTAAAAAATTTAGAAGAACATATTAATGCAGATCTAGCAAATAATCTTGGGAATCTTTTAAACAGAACAATCTCGCTTGCTTTAAAAAATAATATAACAACGGTTACCCCCCCGGAAACCTGGGAGGGCGAGATGGCTATTTTGCGAGAGCACTGTGAAGATGCGTTTAGATTTTACTGGGAAGAAATGAACAAGGGTTTTTATCATGTTGCCCTGGCAGAGCTTTGGAAATTTATTTCTTCTGTGAATGCGTATTTTCATAAAGAGCAACCATGGGTACTTGCAAAGAAAAATCCAGAACTTTTTGCTGAAGTTATTTCAGCGACGTGTCATAGCTTATATTGGGTAGCTATTATGCTTTGGCCAATTATGCCAACAAAAATGGAACAATTATTAGCTGCTTTGGGTAAAAAGCTTGAGCTTGGTAAAAACTATGAAGATGAAATTCGTAAAGACGTTTGGAACGAGACATTTACGTTAACAAAACAAGACGGGCCTCTTTTTGTTAAGCCAGAATCACATGTTTCAGAAGAGCAAGAAGAAGAAAGCAAAAACGTGGGAACTAAAAAGACGCCTGAAAAAACAAAAGACGTTAAAGTTCGTGAAGAGCAAGACAGTTCAACCCCGGGGACTATTACGATCGACGATCTTATTAAAGTCGATCTGCGTGTTGGGACTATTACAACATGTGAACCTGTTGAAAAATCAAATAAGCTTTACAAAATGTCTATTGATCTAGGCCCGCTTGGCACGCGAACAATATTTGCTGGCGTAGCTAAAGATTTTACTCCTGAAGATTTGATAAACAAACAGGGTGTTTTTGTTGCAAATCTTAAGCCCCGTAAGATGATGGGTTCCGAGTC
>CAZFHP010000007.1:0-41429 GCA_964519365.1 uncultured Pseudomonadota bacterium | reverse complement strand
CCCCCCCCCCCCCCCCCCCCCCCCCCCCCCCCCCCCCCCCCCCCCCCCGAGTTTCGTTAAAATGCTTGTCCTAGGGTTAAGTACCAGGTGTAAGCACTGTCGCCAGGAATCCGCCGTTTCCACTTCCAGCCAATATCAAAACGAAACGCGCCGATAGGCGTTTTGTAGCGAAACCCAAACCCAGAAGAGGGATACCAAGTACCGGCAAAGCCAGAGAAACCAGACTGGCTTAAGACGCCGATATCTTGGAAGATAACGGCGCCGAAGCTTTTGTAAAGGGGGAAGCGTAACTCAAGATTGCCGTTAATCATGGAGCTGCCGCCCTGTATGGTGTATGTTTTGATAGAAGTCCCGTCTTTTGTTGTTGTTTGTGATATGCCCAAAGGTGGAAGCGCATCTTTTTCGTAGCCTCTGACAGAATAGGGGCCACCTAAGTAAAAGCGTTCTATGGGCATGATATTTTCAAATTTTCGTCTAAAAATATGGCCAAAGCGTATGTGTAGCGCTGCGATAATATCACGATAAATTGGCTGGAAAAACGCGTGCTCTGCTATAACGCGAAATGTTATGTCACCATTCTTTTCTGGGATCATGGTTTTGAGCGAGAGAAAACTCAAAGAGCCTTTTGTTGTGTTAATTTTGTCATCGCGTTTGTCTATGATTAAACTTGGTTCAACAAAAAGATAAGGAAGTGTATTGTCGATCATATGTGGGTTTAACTTTAAATTACCGCGAACACGGCTTGTTTTGATCCATTCGTTGCCAACAGAAATTCCCCAAAAATAATCTGTTTTGTATTCGTTGCTCAGGCCTATTAAAAAACCTGTTTGTAACGCTTCGTAAGCAGAACCACTTGAGCCAATTTCAACGGGGTGGACGTACTTGTTTGCATAGCCTTTTATTTTTGTTTGTGCAGGAATGCCAAGAAACGATGTTTGTTGATAGCGGGCATAGAAGTTTCTCTCAAATTTGGTTATATCGAAATTAATGGCCAAATGATCTGCACGGTTTGTTACGTTTTTTATTTCTAACGATGTTCCTAGTTTAGGTGTTGATTGTCGTTTGAAAAGAAAGTTTTTACTGGTGAGAAAGTATCCACAGCGCATGTGAACTTCTATGGGGTCGTCATCTATAAGTGTAAGCATAACAGGTTTTTTGCTTTTGTTTTCTGATAATTGATATGCTTGAATCTGTATTTTTTTAAAGACGTCTAATTGCTTGAGTTTTTTCCGTGTAAATTCTAATTTTTCTTTACTCCATGGGTCGCCGTCTTTGAATTTTATTTCTTTTAAGATTCTCTTAAAGGGAAGTTTGGTGTTGCCTCGAATGAAAATTTTGCCAAAAGTGACTTGTGGGCCTGGAGTAATTTCCCATTTTACAAAAACGTTTATGCGATTGCTTTTTGTTTTTTCTTGTTGAGAGTTCTGAAATAGCGGTTTGACATTAACATACCAGTATCCTTGGCGTTGAAAGTAATCTAAAAGAAATGTTTTTTGTTCTTGCAGCCAATTAATATCAAATAATAATGGCTTTGTTGTTTCTGTTAACAAGTACTTTTTAAAGAAATCATGTGATTCAAGTTGTTTGAACTTACTGAGAGAAAAACCAGACCAAATGCGTTGTTTGCCTTTATTTATAAGTAACGTTATGCGATATGTTTTATTATACTTGTTTTTGGGAAACTGTTTTTCTACAACTTTAAAATCCCAAAAACCATTACGTTGATAAAAGTTTTTAAGCTGTTCTAAGCTTTTTTCAAGAAGAGGTTGATCGAGAATTTTTTTATCAAGTAGGTCTTTAAAATAACATTCTATGTTTTTTTCATACGTTTGTGTGGAAATATTTTTTACTTTGATTTTATCAATTAAGATGGGCTTATTTTCAGAAATAGTAAAAAGATATTCGCCTGAACTATACTTTTTGTATGAAACAGAGCTCTGCCAAAATCCTTTTCTGTAGTATTCGAAAAATATTTGTTCTGCGATGATATCAGGAGAAAAAAGCCAATCCGGTTGGTCTGGATCGATGATTTTTGTCGTAAGCTCTTCTGTTGAAAGATATTTGTTTCCTTTAAAATGGACGATTCTTTTTTTTCCGAGTGTAATACAAAAAGTAAGGTCGACAGTATGTTTTTTTAAGTCTATCTTTTTTTTTATAACAATATGATTGTTATAAAAATGCTTGTTGTTTAAGAATTGTTTTATTTTTTTTGCTTGTTTTGTTATTTGCTTTTTTGAATAATATTTGTTAGCCAAAAGTTTGCGAAACATAGAAGTAAGTTTTTGTTCTATACGTTTGTTTTTTTGTGTTTCAAAGTTAATACTTTTGATTGCAAAGCGTTTCTTGCAACAGATTGTAATATCAACAGTAATCGTTTTACGAGGTGAGGAGTAAGATAATTCATCGGTAACTGTACTGTTAAAGTAGCCTTGATTTCTAAGGTGCGTTTTAATTGTGTTTATTGATTCTTCATGGAGCGTTGTATTAAAAATATCGCCTTGTTCTTGTGTGTAAAGATTTTCATATTCGTGTTTTCCAAAAACGATGCCATTAATGTTAAGTTTATTGAAAATCCAATTGCCATGTAATATGAAGTGAAGATGAGTTCCAGATTTATAGTTTGTTTGTTTAATATCAATAGAAGAAAATCTATTTTTATTCAAAAGATTTTTCCGAGCTTTTTCGAGGTCTTTTGTATTAACGGGATGATTTGGCTTGAGTTCTATCAGATAAAAAAACTCTCGGTGACTTAATGGAACATCTGCTTGAAACGTTATCTTGGTAGGGGTTAATGTTTGTGCTTGTATAAACGGTGATATATGTAAGTGTATTATGAAAAATATAAGAATTAATTTTATGAAACAAATTTTTTGCATAGCCCAAAAACGTAAAAAATAAGTTAAAAACGAGAGATAGCTTTTATTAGCTTACTATTTTTGTAGATTTTTGTATCGATTTGTGTAATTTAAATAGATGATTTTTGAATAGGTTATGGGATTTAGAGTGGCCTCATCGTCTAACGGTTAGGACGTTGCCCTCTCACGGCAAAAATAGGGGTTCGATTCCCCTTGGGGTCACCACTATTCTCCAAGAATTCTAAAAACTTCTCGAAAGTTTTTTTTGTTAATAAGTGGTTCAACGTGAATATCTTCAATTTTTGATTTAGGGGTTCCTTTATAAAGAGAATCAATGAGTTTATCTAAATTTTCAGATAGACCGCATGCTTGTATTAAAACGCATTTTTTATCATCAGAGTTTTGAGTTGCGCCTTCTATGCTCAGTTTTTGAGCATGTTTTTTGACAAATTCACGATATCCAACCCCTTGAACTTTTCCGGATACTTTAATTTTTACACATTGCTTCATTGGGACTCCTTTATACTTTTAGGAATTTCACGTAAGCGTATAGTATCAGAAAAAAAATTAAAAAGTCAAAATAATAAAATATATTTTGCAAAATTATTTTTTGTTATACAAGTTTATGGTAAAGATCAAGATGTTTTTTTATCATATTTTTATTATTGAAATCAGAGAGGTCATCGGGGTACAGGCATGTTTGTTTATAAAGATTAGGGTTTGTAATTAAATGTGAGATTTTATTTGCAAGCGTTTGCCAGTCTCCTGGTTTAATAATAAAGCCATTTTTATTGTTGAATACGACTTCGTTAATTCCACCAACGTTATAAGCGATAACAGGGATTTTGCTTAAACGGGCTTCTATAACTGCGCATGGCAGTCCTTCCCATAAAGAGCTTAAAACAAAAAGGTTCCATGAATGAAGCCATTGGCGAACGTCATGTTGCCATCCAAGCAACGTAATAGCGCTTGTTAGGTTGTTATTTTTGATCCAAGCTTCTATGTGTGGCCGTTGTTCGCCATCACCTATAATTTCAAGGTTCAATTGTATAGGAGCAACTTTTTGGTGTGTCTGTTTAAACGCTTTAAGCAGGTCAAATATGTTTTTTTGTGGTTTGAAACATGCGATTGTTCCAATGGTAAAAGATTTTTGAGTATCAAAGAAGTTTGTTTGTTTTGCTGGGAGAAAAAAAGTATCCCATGCAACAGCTGCACGAATTAAAGAACTTTTTTGTTTAAAATTAGGAAATCGTTTGACTCCTTCTAATTGGTCTTTTTTTGATACACAGACATAGTGTGTTGTAATTAAGCTTGTAAGATACTCAAGAATATAAATAAAATACCAGCGTAATGTTGATTGGTATTCATTGAATCCAAATCCGTGTACGGTGTGCATTCTTTTTTTTATGCCGGCAAAAAAAGCTGCCCATCGTCCCATAATCCCAGCTTTGGTGCTGTGTGTATGGATAATGATATCAGGATATTTTTTTTTAAGTTTTTTGATAATTCTAATAATTGAAAAAAAGCTTTTTATTTCTAGAAAAATTGTTTTGATGCCGACTTCGCGTTTAAACGAGTCAAGTAAAAAAACATGTTTGTTGTTTTGTACATCTTGAACAAGTGGGCCAGTGTTGCCTGAAAGCAATAATGCTCTTTGGTCAGATGATTGATTTATGCCATTTAAAAGAGACAGGCAAACTTTTTGGGCTCCGCCAAGTTCGAGCTTTGTTATGATATACAAGACATGTATTTTTTTGTTTTTTTTGTTCACGATCCACCCTTCATAATAAGAAGAAGAGCAATAATCATTGCATAAATTATAGAAGATTCGATAAAGGCATGTATGATAAGTGTCATTCTAAAAATTAGAGAATAGTTTTCAGGGTCATACGCAATTTGATAACAACTTTTGGATGCCGTATAACCGAGTCCTGTTGCCGTTCCCAAAGCTCCGAATCCAATTGTCAGAGCAGATGTTAGCAAAATAGACCCTTGAAAAATAGCCTGATCATCAAATAATGGCGTGTATATAAGAATGAGCGATATGAGTAAACAAAAAATCAGTGGGGTTTCAATAACAGCTTGATTAAGTAACGTAAAAGAAAATATTTTATTGTATGTTTTTTTATTTAGACCTATCGAGCAACATGCTGCATGGCCGAAAATTGCTTGTCCTATAGATGGTCCTATGCATCCAAAAATAATGGCTAAACAGGCCGCAACATTTTTAACTCCATCAAGCATAGTCATCGTATTATGGATTTCAGATCTTATTAAAAGGGCGACAATAAAAGCAAAAATAACTGGAGCCTCTATAATTGATTGTGCAAGGAGCATCATAGAAATAATTTTTTGCGCAAAAAAAGGTTGTCGAGCGATAGATGAAGACGATGCTTTTACAATAAAGCTTGATGCGATACTGATAGATGCAGCAGCAATGCCGATAACAGATCCTATTCCAAGTTCGCTTAGGGCCATGGGCCATGTAATCTCATGAAGGGCCGTGAAAAGCATAAGAAGTGTCATGACAAGAGCGATGATAATGCCACTTTCTATTAAAGCAAGCCCTATTACCATTGCCCTAAAATTACTTGTATTCCCTGTTGGTTGTCGTTCCATTGCGTGTAAAACACTTAGTCCTGCAATTCCTTGTCCAAGGCCGCCTCCGATAACACCAAATGTGAGGGGTATAATGGTTGCAAGGTAGTGTAAAAATTCTGGTGAAATCATAACTTTTCTTTCTTTTAATCAGAATCAAGACCTGTTGCTAAATACGTTATTGTCAGCATTGTTAAAACAAACGCTTGTATTATTCCTTCGAAGATACCAAAAAACATTTGAAGCCAGGCTATGCAAAAAATAGAAACGCTTGCAATATTTAGAGCTTTGTAAAATAGAGGGTATTTTTCTTGAGACATTATTTTTTGGGTGATAAGTATCGCAAGTAAAACAATCGCGACATAACCGAGAAAATATTCCTGATAGGCTGCTATGCCTTGGATAATCATGGAAAGTATGATTGATCCGCCTAGAATATTGCCAAAGAGCCTAAATGACATTGAAGCAATTTTTGCGAATTCTCCAATGATATTAAGTGGCAGAAGTACTAAAAAAGGTTGTGTAAATTCTTTACAATAGCCTAAAAAACCATGGGCTTTGACTTTTTGAGATTGCACGTAAAAAAAACTTGTTGCTCCAAGGGCAAATGTTGTATTTAGATCTTTAGTTGATTCATCAAGAAATGGAATAAGTCCTACAAGGCAACAAAAAAGCGTAAAAAAGAAGATTGATATGATAAAGGAAAACTGATTGATATTGAAAGTAGCAAAAGATTCATTGTAGAGATTCATAAAAAAGATAATAGATTTTTCAAATGCTAATGAAGAGGTGCTTATTTTTTTTTTCATGAGTCCCTGCCCAATTAGAGCAAGTATGAAAAGAAAAAGCATTGCCACCCAGGTATAAATAAGTGTATCAAGATGAATGGTCCAAAAGGGGCTTGTTAGCCCAAGAGATTTAAATGGCGTTATTTCTTTATAGCCAAAGATTTCAATATTCATCGTTACTTATTTTACTTTGTTTGGTTTTTAATTTTTTGTTTTGCATAAAGCAAGAATACTCATCCAAAAAGCGATGATAAAAAATATACTAAATATCACAAGGTTTAGTTTGAAGAGAATAAAGAAAAAAAGCAAGAATCCAAAAAGAGCAAAGTATCTTATGGCAAAAAACAAGAAAGAAGTTGAGATTATTTTTTGCTGAATTATTTTTTCAGGTTTTTTTGAATGGGATATTTGTTTGTTATGGGTTCCATATTTTTGGTGAACTGTGCTTAGCGAGTGATAAAAAAAACGGGCATATACAAGCCCCGCGATTATTCCTGTAACTATTGAGCTTAAAATTATTGGTAGCATGTGAGTGTCCTATTATGTAACGTTATGTACATGTAAAGCCTAATACGAATAGGCTAAATCTGCAAGAAACAAATTTTTCCTGATAAGTGTTGATTTTCAGATATAAATTATTTTATCATAACAATAGGCAGAAATTTGTTTTATGGATAACTCATATTGAGGGGGAATTATGGACAAGAAGCACATACTATTGGGGGTTTTGTCGATTGCTATCGTTTCTGGTGGGGTGTTTTATTTTAAGAAATTAAGGGCAAGTGTTGCTACGTATACTAATAGCGGAAAAATTCGTGTTCCTCGCTATGGAAGTAATTATCAGTATAAACTTTCAGAATTATTTGAGTTGATTAACGTTAATAATCCAAGCAATAATTCGAACTTTCTTGTTAAAATGAGAGATGGGAATCCTGTTTCTGGGAGCTCGACAAACGTTGATGGTTCAGCGGGGGCTCATGTAATAGAAAGAGCACATACATGGTTTGCAAATAATAGTACAAGAGTTACATTGCAGAAAGATCAAAATCTTATAGATAAATTGATTTCTCAAGGTCGTCTAGACAGTGATGATGAAAAAGCGTATAAAAATATTTTATTGTACTTTGAGCTTACAGTTGGTTCTAATACCTATCGTCTTTACTTGAATGATCCGTGTCCTGGTGGAATAAGTGGAAACGTTTATCCTGCTAAAGATATCTGGGAAAAGTGGGCACTTGATGGTAGTGGAACAAGAATAGATCCGCTTTATACACCTCAATAGAAAAATAGAAATTTAATACGAAGCAAAAATTACGTGCTTATAACGGGCTGGATCTAATACATCCAGCCTGTTTGTGTTGGATTTATCGTAAATTCCAATAGATTTCCCAAAAGCATTGATTTTCTATTTTGAATTAAATTATTCTAGATTTAGAAGAGAATTCGATATTTTATGTGGATAAACAGATCCGTGGATTGTTTGATGTATGATTGTAGATCTCTTTAGATCTAAACGAAGGGGGAAGGTACTATGAATAACAAGAAATTATTACTAGGAATGGCTGCTATTGCTGTAGCAGGGGTTTTATGCTTTCAAATGTTAACGGCGAAAAAAAAGTCGAGAAAACGATATATTCCTGTCCCAAGGATTGGAGTCCAATATTCTCTTGGTACGATATATGATTTGATTACCATGAGTAAAAAGACTTCAAAGTTTTTTAGAAGAAATGGGAATCCTGCGACAGATCTTACAACTTTTATTAATCAAGACGAAAATAATAGAAATCTCAATGTTACTTTGTATTATGATCATGATCTTATTGGAGAGTTAGTGAGTGCAGGAAGGCTTCGAGACAAAGAAAATGATAAAAAAGCGTATACACACATTTTGTTAAAATTTCAAGTTAAAGATGATTCGGGGCAATTGCTTTTTAATGGTGATTGGTTTTATCTGAATGACCCTCATCCAGGTAAAGTTAAAACAAAAGTTGGGTTGAGACGTGGGAAAAAAGTAAAGAAGCGATCATATCCCGCCAAGAAGATTTGGAGAAAATGGAAGATTAAAAAAGGTTCAGTGCTAGAATATGCTCCTGTAGAGTAAATTGATTTGTAAAACACTAAAACGTGTATTGGCCTACGGTAGCACTCAAATGTTTTACCGTAGGCTAATTCAATAGAGTCTAAACGGCTAGGGGGAGGATTAAGTATGAAAAGAGCTAGATTGTTGTTAGCAATAGTGATTGCTATGACCGTTGGGATAGTATGTTTTCAAGGGGCCGCGGCCAAAAAAAGCAAAAGGGGGTGTGTTCCTGTACCACATGTAGGGGTCAAGTATTCTCTGGGTAGGCTTTTTGATTTGATTAATACGGGCAATCCAAATAAGACTTTAAATTTTGTTATGGAAAATGGAGATTCTGCGAGCTTAGTAGGCATGACATCAAAATGGATTGCAGAACAGTGCAATCTTATGGTTACTTTATCCTACGATGAAAATCTTATTGATGAGTTAGTAGAAAAAGGGAAAATTCGAGATAGAAGTAATGATCGGGATAGTTATAAAAAGATCTTATTACGTTTTCAAGTTAAAAACAAAAGTGGAAAAATGTTGTTTGGAGGAAGATGGTTTTATTTGAATGATACGAATCCAGGCAAAAGGCGTAAGATTAGAAACAGAAAAAAAGTGTATCATGCGAAGAATATTTGGCGCAAATGGAAGATTAAAAAGGGTAACGTGATTGAATATTTCCCTGCTGGATAAATAAACATTTGAACACAAGAAGTTAGGGCCTGCGTGATATACACGCAGGCCCTAACTTCTTGTGTTATTTTTAATCTTTTTTCTTATTTAATCGAGCTATTATGTCCAAAATAGAGTCGGCGTTTAAAGATATTGAGTCTATGTTTAGAGTTAACAAGAAGTCTGCTATTTCTGGATAATCTGATGGGGCTTGCCCACAAATGCCAATAGGTTTGTTGTGTTTGTGAGCTCCTGTAATTGCCAGTTCAAGCATTTTTTTTACAGCGTCATTTCGTTCATCAAAAATATCAGCGACAAGTCCAGAGTCTCTGTCTACAGCTAACGTAAGCTGTGTTAAGTCGTTTGAGCCTATAGAAAATCCATCAAAGATTTGGGCAAACTGATCGATCAGAATAACGTTTGAGGGAACTTCGCACATCATGATGATTTCTAGATTATTATCGCCTTGTTTGAGCCCGTATTTTTGCATTTCTAAAATAGTATTTTGAGCTTCTTTAACCGTGCGTACGAATGGAATCATGAGCTTGACATTTGTTAGTCCCATATCGGTACGTATTTTTTTCATGGCCAGACACTCAAGTGCGAATGCTTTGCGATAGTTTTCATGGGTGTACCGTGATGCGCCGCGAAAACCAATCATAGGGTTTTCTTCTTCTGGCTCAAAATAGCTTCCGGCGATTAATTGTCGATATTCGTTGCTTTTAAAATCTGACATACGAATGATAACAGGTCTGGGATAAAACGCAGCGGCAATTGTTCCTGCTTCTTGTGCTAGCTTGTCGATAAAAAATTGTTGCTTGTCGTTATACCCATGGGTGAGTTTTGTGATTGCCTCTTGATCTTTTATTTCAGTAACTTTTTCTGGATGTACAAGTGCCATTGGGTGAATTTTGATACTGTTGTTGATAATAAACTCAAGACGAGCTAGCCCAACGCCATTTGATGGCAGATGGGCAGTACTAAAGGCAATATCAGGATTGCCAATGTTAATCAAGAGTTTTGTTGGAGGTTTTTTGAGATTTGAAATGTCTGTTTTTTTTATTTCAAAATCAAGCATGCTATCGTAGACAAAGCCTGTTTCGCCGTTGCTGCAGTCGAGTGTAATTTCTTGGCCATTTTGTATTTTTTGCGTTGCATCATGTGTACCGACAATAGCAGGAGTGCCAAGTTCACGACTTACAATAGCGGCATGACATGTGCGCCCTCCCCTATTGGTGATAATTCCAGAAACTATTTTCATGATTGGTTCCCAGTCTGGATCTGTCATGTCTGTAACAAGAATTTCCCCTGTTTGAACGGAACTTATTTCTTTGGCACTGTCGATAACACGGGCTTTGCCGGATGCTATTTTTTTACCAACACTTTTGCCCCGAACAATGATTTTGTCTTGAGTTGCATGTTTTTTATCGAGTATATATTCTTCCAAGAAAAGTTCATGCTGTTTGCGTGAGTGTACTGTTTCTGGGCGAGCTTGCAAGATATAGAGTTTGCCGTCATCTCCGTCTTTGCCCCACTCAAGATCCATGGGAACCCAACGATTTTTTTTGTCAGAATAATGTTTTTCGATAATTACGGCTTGGCGAGCAAGGGTTAAAATCTCTTCGTCTGTAAGTGAGAATAGTTCTTGTTTGTCTGGCGTAACGGGAATGTTTTTCGTTGGGCTATTTTTATCGTTTGTATATATCATCTGTATTTGTTTTTTGCCGCAGCGCTTTTTTAAAATGGGCTTAAAGTTTTTTTCAAGCGTTGGCTTATGTACAAAAAATTCATCAGGATTAACCGTACCTTTGACTACGTTTTCGCCTAAGCCATATGAAGAGTTAATAAAAACAACGTCTTTAAAGCCGCTTTCTGTATCAAGAGTAAAGATAACGCCAGCACTTGCTTTATCAGAACGAACCATTTTTTGTACGCCGACAGAAAGTGCAACATCCATGTGATTAAATCCATGATCAATACGGTATGATATTGCTCGATTAGTAAAAAGCGATGCGAATGCATTTTTACATGCTTCTAGTAGTGCCTGCTCGCCTCTAACGTTTAAAAACGTTTCTTGTTGCCCTGCAAAAGAAGCTTCAGGTAAATCTTCAGCGGTTGCCGAAGAGCGTACAGCAATGTCACAGTTTTGCCCATATTTTTGTCCCATGTTTTTATATGCTTCTTTTATTTCAGATTCTATCTCTTTGGGTAACGGAGCTTGAGCGATTAAATCTCTTATTTTTTGTCCAAGCTTGGCAAATTTGTCTAAATTATTTTTATCGATTTGTTTAAGTAATTCTGTAATTTTTTCAGTAAGCGTGTTTGATTCTATATGATGTCTGTATGCGTCGGCTGTAACGGCAAAACCCGAGGGGATAAGAATATCATGTTTAGAAAGTTTTTGAATCATCTCGCCAAGCGAAGCATTTTTTCCGCCAACGCTTGGAATATCTTCTATCGTAATTTCTTCAAATAATTTTATAAATTTCATAAACACGCTCTCTATATCGTTACAACTTATGTTACTTAAGCTATTATTATACGTGAAGAGAAAAAGAAACGATAGCTTTTGCAGAAAAAGAAAGGGGTTTGTGTGAAAAACAAAAAACTTATGTTTGTTCTTTACGACAGTATGAGAAATTCTGTTTTTCAGAGTCAAGTGTTACAACCCCTGTTAGCAAGACTTAAAGAAGACAAAAATCTTGCTGTCACACTTGTCTCTTTTGAGCGAAAACATGATTTATCTCAAGCACGAGATATTTCTTCTCTTATTTCTCATGATCGTTTGGACATAAAATTATGCCCAAAAAGTTTCTTTTTGGGTAAAGTAAGCTTATTGTTCGCCGGGCAAAAGTTAAAAAAAATAATACTTGATCGCTTGCCTGATAGTATTATTGCCCGGGGGCCATTAGCCGGGTTTATTGTTAAGCACACTCAGCGTAATAATAAATTATTTAAAGATATTACTGTTACTGTTCAGGCCCGGGGCTTATGTGCGCAAGAGTATCGTTATACTCAAACTTATAAGCAAAGTAAAAATAAAATTTTTGCTTTTTTGAAAAACATAGTAACGCGCGTGCGTTATGCCCAATTAGCCCGTATAGAACAAACTGTTTTTGGTGATTATCAAGAAGCCCATATAGAATCAGTAAGCCCTGCGCTTAAAGACTATTTAGTCAAAGAGTTTAATGCTCGATCAGAAAATATATCTATTGCCCAGAAAGATATTCCAGAAAGAATTAAGCAGGAACAGGTAAAGGCTTGGCGAGAGCTCATTCGTAATAAACTTGGTATAGCGTCAGATGCTCAAGTCTATTGCTATAGTGGCTCGTTTCGTCCATGGCAATGTGTAGAAGAGACTATTGCTTATTTTGCTCGCGAGTATAAAAAAAATTATAAAAGTTTTATGCTTGTGTTTTCGCAAGACAAAGAGCCGTTTATACACGAGCTCAAAAAACACGGGATTTCTTCCCAGAGGTATAACGTTCTTTCTATTTCTCCTGTAGAACTTTGTAAATATCTTGCGTGTTCTGATTATGGCTTTTTATTACGAGAGCCTGATATTATTAACTGGGTATCTCGCCCTACAAAAATGCTTGAATATCAGGCTGTTGGGCTTAAAATAATACATAACGATACTGTTGCTTGGATTGCTCAGAACAAGGGGAAATAGATTATGTTTAAAAACAGAATAAGTGATGTTGATAAACTTCAACAAGAAATTAATGCCTACCGACCATTAGATGATCATGCACGCAAACAGCTTAAAGAATATTTTCGTATTGGTCTAACGTATTCAAGTAATAGCCTCGAGGGAAACTCTCTTACAGAGACCGAAACAAAAATTATTATCGAAGATGGCATTACGATTGGTGGCAAAACGCTTAAAGATCATTTTGAAGTAGTTGGGCACAGTCAAGCGTATGATTTGATGTTTTCGTTGGTTCATGAAAGAGAAATTACAGAAAAAAATATTTTAGATTTACATCGATTATTTTACTATCACATTGATGCTAAAAACGCCGGGGCATATCGATCGCAGGTTGTTTTTGTTACGGGTTTTGATGTTATGTTTCCAAAGCCGAACGAAATTTCTATGTGTATGAATGATCTTATTGGTGACATGCCCCAGCTTCAGAAACAGTATCACCCTGTCGAATATGCCGCACGCTTGCATTGTCGTTTGGTAACCATACATCCGTTTATTGATGGCAACGGTAGAACGGCTCGCCTTTTAATGAATCTTGCGTTATTACAATTAGGCTATGTTGTGACTATAATCCCGCCTGTGTTACGTAAAGACTATCTAGAAGCTGTTCGGGCAAGCAATGATAAAAAGTATGATCTTTTTGTAAGCTTGTTATCACAAATGGTTTACGAGAGTCAGAAAGATTATCTGCGTATGCTTGAAGCGTTAAACGAGAAGTGAGTTTTGAGAAAGCGAAAAAAACGCTTTATTTTTTTTCAGAACTTTTTTAAACTAATCTTTGGTTTGACACGGGGGTGTAGCTCAGTTGGTAGAGCGTTCGCTTCGCATGCGAAAGGCCAGCGGTTCGAATCCGCTCATCTCCACCATACTACGTAACTACGCAAAGGTTTTTTATGTCAGATGAGCTTTTAGATATAGTTGATCGTGATGATCGAGTGATTGGTCAAAAATTACGGTCAGAGATCTATGCGAAGAAAAAGTCCAATTTTCGGGCTGTAAACGCTTTTTTGATAAATGATAACGGAGAACTGTGGATTCCTCGACGTTCAGCAAATAAGCCTAGTTTCCCATCATGTCTTGATGCGAGTGTTTCCGGGCATGTTAAATCGGGAGAGACGTATGAACAAGCATTGTCTCGTGAAGCTATGGAAGAGTTACGTATAGATGTTGGCCTTATGCCTTATCAAGAACTTGGAAAATTAGACCCATATAATAATGGTACAGCAGCTTTTACAAAAGTTTATTTGTTTAAATCCAATAATATTCCAGATTATGATAGGAAAGAGTTTCAAGAGTATTTTAGGCTTACGCCACAAGCGTTACTTGAGCTTATAGATTCTGGGGTTGCTTGTAAGAGTGATTTGCCCATTATGATCAGAATGTTATTTATAAAAGAAATCTAAGTTATGAGAGAAATCCAAAAAAATAACGATGAGTTTTTAGATATTGTTGATCGCGAAGATTGTGTGATTGATAGGAAATTACGGTCAGAAGTGTATGCATCAAAGCGGTCCAACTTTCGAGTTGTCAATGCGTTTTTAATAAATGATGAGGGGATGTTGTGGATTCCTCGGCGTACAAAGACAAAGCGATTATTTCCATTATGTCTAGATGCAAGTATGGGCGGGCACGTGTCGTCTGGTGAGAGCTATAAAGATGCTTTTGCTCGCGAGTTACAGGAAGAGTTGCGCATAGATGCGTCATCTGTTCCGCATGAAGAGATTGGGTGCTTAAATCCATACAAAGATGGGACCTCTGCATTTATGCGGGTTTATAGTTTGAAAGTAAATAGCGTTCCAGATTATAACACAGATGATTTTGTTGAATATTTTTGGGTTAAGCCGCAAGAGCTGCTTGATCGAATAGAAGCCGGAGATAAGTGCAAGAGCGATGTGCCTATTATGATCAGCGCATTATTTTTGTAGAACTTAGGATAGTACGAATTAATTTGAATTTTAAAAAATCGTTTGATTAAAAAAATCCTGTAAATCTGACCAATCCTGGTTATCGTGGTTCAGACAATCTAATTTCTTCCCAGAATTCAAGAAATTGTTCAAAAGACATTTGTTGTGCGCGTAGCTTAAGAAGCTCTTCTGGCAAATTCTTTATTTTATAGTGTGTCGATTTAAGATTATTTTTGAGTGTTTGTCGTGGAAATCGAAAACACAGTTTTAGAAATTTCCAGAATTTTTCTTCTTCTGGGATCGCTATTATCTCTTTTTTAGGCTTAAAATAGACGAGTCTCGAATGTACTTTCGGAGGGGGGCTAAAAGCTCCAGGCTCTATTTTTTCCAGTAATTTAAAATCAAAATGATACTGTAATAAGATACTTGTTGCAGAATATGGTTTACCCCGAGAGGCAACTATTTTTTGCGCGACTTCTTCTTGGACCATCACAACGCCTTCTTGAAAAAGATTTTTATGTTTTTGTAATAAAAACATAATGGGAAACGTTATCTGGTACGGGAGATTTGCAAGAAGAACCCAAGGCTTATCTTTTTCGAGTATATTTAAATCGACATCGAGAATATTTTGTAAACGAACATCAAGCCGTTTGTCGTCGATAGTCTTTTTTACATACTCAGTCCATTCGTGATCTATTTCAAAACACACAAGTTGTTTGCATGGCGTTTGTTCAAGAATAGCACGCGTGAGAAAGCCGTCGCCACAGCCTATTTCGAGCACAGACGTTTCTGATGCGACGGTAACATGAGCAATCATGTTATCGACAACAGATTGTTTGCGCAGAAAATGCTGCCCGAATTTCTTTTTTTTAGCTATTTTTGGTTTATACTCTTTCA
The DNA here is from genome assembly GCA_964519365.1 of uncultured Pseudomonadota bacterium. GTDB lineage: Bacteria > Babelota > Babeliae > Babelales > RVW-14 > CAZFHP01. Next base: position 25,941 of record CAZFHP010000007.1, on the reverse strand, counting down.
TAGTTCTCAGTATGCCTGAATTTGAAAAAATATGTAATCAGAAAGGCCAATTATGGCAAAACGTGACGCGGTAACAAGTTTTTTGGATACCTATCTTGATATCACAAGTATTCCTGATGATTCTTGGAATGGGCTTCAGGTCGAGGGCAAATCAGAAGTTCGTAAAATTATGTTTACAACAGACGCAGGGCTAGCAACGTTTGAAAAGGCATTAGAAGTACAAGCTGACATGTTGGTTGTACATCATGGTATGTTTTGGCGTCCAGGTGACCCACGTATCCAGGGTTACATGAAACGTCGTATATCTTTACTCTTAGAAAACGGGATTTCGCTTTACGCGGCCCATCTTCCCCTAGACAAACATCCGGAAGTTGGCAATAACGCCCAGCTAATTAAAATTCTAGGTTTTGAGCAAGACCAGCCATTTGCGCTTTATAATGGCCAGAATATCAGTTTTACAGGCAAAATAGACAAACCAAAAACGCTTGAAGAACTTGTAGATACACTTGTAACATCTACCGGTGCAACATGCAAAACGTTGCCGTTTGGCAAAAAAGAGATTCGCACGATAGCCGTCTGTTCTGGCGGGGGGAGCTTCCCACAGTTTATTGAAGCAGTAAACGCAGGGGTTGATGCTTATATAACGGGCGATGCGACAGAAATATATCACATGGCAAAAGATATGGGGCTTAACGTTATTTTTGCCGGGCACCATGCGACTGAAATAGTAGGTGTCAAAGCTCTTGCAGAGGTTGTAAAAAAAGAGCTTTCTGTTGACGTAGAATTTGTCGATGTGCCAACGGGGTTGTAACCAAATCAGTTAAGTTTTTTTTTCAGGAATAATTTATTCTTGTTTTAAAAATCTTTTGCCTGTTTTCGGATCGATTACTAAATCTAGTCGTCCAGCATTAGGGTGATTATTAATAATCTCTTGATTATGGTTAACGATTATTACGGTTAGAGGCAATTGTTTTGCAATCTGTGCAATAAAATCCATAACCAGGAGCGTGTTTTTTTTGTCTAATGCCGCTGTTGGTTCGTCAAGCAATAAGACACGGGTTGGTTTTTGAAGTGCCATCATGATCGCCAATATTTGTCGTTGCCCCCCAGAAAGTTGATTGACCGGCGCATGCTTGTTAATGCCGAATTTTTTAAATGTTTGTTCATGATTTATTTGTTGGGGCAGTTTTTTAAGATTTGGATAACTGGTAAGATTAGCCAATGTAATATTTTGTTTCACGGTTAGATTGGTTGCGAGCAAAAAATTTACATTTTGGGGAACAAGTCTAACTGTTTGAGTTAAAAAATCGGGGGTAGTTCTTGATGTAAAGTCAAAAGAAGTTTCAAAAAGCTTTCCTGTTCCTGTTATGACTTCTGTTGGCTTTATGTTCCCACAAAGTAAGCGTAGGAGTGTTGACTTGCCTGTTCCATTCTGTCCTTGTACAAAATAGATTCTATGCTTATGGCATGTAAAAGAAATGTTCTGGAAAAACAATTGATTGTTTTTCTTAAATGTAAACGAGAGATTTTTAATTGTGAGATTTATATTCATGATCAAACTCCTAATGAATCAGTAGATTGGTTACCGTTACGGGCTCGTTTTTTTATTGTTGTGATTGCTAAGACGATTACAACGATAAATGCTTGTAGCATGGTAAAGTACTTTAAATTAAATGCACCCTTCAGTAGTAATTGTTGAATGATAAAATAATTGCAAGTTCCAGCAACAGGAATAATTATTGATACTGGGTGCTTAATACGCGCAACTGTTTTGCCTAAAATAAGTGCCGTGATACAAAAGAGAGCCATGTTTGCTCCCATAGTTGTATCAACAAAGCTACTTGTCTGTGCCACTAAATAACCAGAAAGGCCAGCAAGAGCGTTTGCTATTAAAATTCCAGAGAAAAAAACAAAAGATCCAGAAATATTATGATGTTCAAAAAATTGTGGATTGTTCCCGTATACTGTTAGACAATATCCTAGTTGTGTTTTAAAAAACAAATGAGCAACGCAGAAGAGTAAGATGCTCAGGCCAATAAGCGTTATTAATTCAGGGTTTGTTTTAATCAATGGCATGATTGCAAGGCAATTTGGTATATGAGTAAGAGATTGTGTTCCTGCCTCTAAAACGATTTGATTAATCCCGTGAAAGATTCCAACCGTTAGAATACTTGATAGAAGATGTGGAAACTTGGCTTTTTGTGTTAAACAACTTGAAACTAATCCAACTATTAGCCCTCCCAAGAGGGCTAATGTAATGGTGATAAAGAGATTTATATTCAAAAAGCTTGTGTTATTTGTATTGCCAGAAAGCATATATTTGCTGGCCAAAAGAGCCCCAAATGTGTATGCGCTAGCAATACTTAAGTCTGGCATTTTCATGAGCGAGATGCTCACATAAGCTCCTAGTACAAGGGGAAAATAAAGCGTACTTTGTTCTAAAATAATTAAGATTGTTGTTATCATGAGAATACCTCTATTTTTAAAAATTAAAATTTAAATTATTTTTCCTGACTTTATGAGAAACATGAGATGTGAATCTGGTATTAAATTTTGCGCACACATGGTTTTATGGTTTAACAGAAGTTTGAAATTTGTCAGAGGTGTAACAGGTATAGTTGAAGGGTGTTTCTTCTCATGGAGAATGAGCAATGCTTTTTTTGCCGCTTGGATTCCAAAGTCCCGCTCGTTAACGCCAAAACTAAAAGCAGCACCGTGCTTACAGGAATCCAGATCTGATGTGCACAGTGTAACTCCATAGCGAGAACAAAGTTGTGCCAGATATGGTATTGCCGGGACTACGGTGTTGTCTTTTAAAACAAGCAACGCGTCGTTGCCCTGAATTAGTCCTGCTATTTTTGATTGAATTTCATTGGTGTTATAGGCCTGAACGCTGGTTAGTGTTATTTCTTTTTTTTCTAAAATTTTTGAGATTATGTTTTTGTTTTCTTCCAGGCCAGTCCCTTGAGTTGGATTATAAAGTAATATGATCTTTTTTATTGTTGGCTTGAGCAATAGAAGAAGATCGAGTTGCTGTTTGTGATCAATTGTTTCACTTACCCCTGTAACAAAAGATTGTGATTGTTTTTTTGTTGAAATTAACCCCAATGTATGGGGGTTTGCTACTGCCCCAAAAACAATAGGGGTCGTATTGTTTTTCTTTTGTAAAATTTCTTTAGCCAGACATGTTGGATGAGTTGCGATTGTAAATATCAAATCAAAATTACTGGTTGCTATTTCTTCAATTTGAGAGCGAAGCAATGTTTCGCTTCCGTTAGCATTAAACACCGAAAAATTAAACGAGCAATTGTTTTGTTTTGTAAGTGTTTGGACAAATCCGTCTTGTATTTTTTTTAAAGACGGATGGGTTACGGGTGTGATAATTGCAATACGTTTTTGTATAATATTTGTTTGTTCTTTAGTATTACGCGTATTGGGTGTTGTTACTTTATTTGTTGAACAGCTATTTAAGCAAACAATAAAGCTTAGCATTAAAAATATATACTTCATGATTAGTTTCTTTCAAATATTTAAATTCATAAAATTATAGTTTGAGTATGTTTTTACATACTTGTGGTATGCATACAAAACACACGCATTAGATGTTTTAAATAAAAATTAGATTAAAAAAATGTGGGAAAAGATATGCTAGGCCCAAGGCCAGAAAAGAGAGAGGGAAGAAAGAGAGACAGAACTTTGTTCTGTAGAAAAAATAGAAATAGTATGTTTGGCGTTAACCGTGGTATTTAAATAGCCAGGTAACGCTAGAATATCGAAAAAGGGATTGTTGTTTTGAGAAATTTTTCGTGTATTTCTCATACAAAGCTCCTTTGATTGGTTAAAAATTAAAACTATCACAACAGTTTTAATCATACGCAAGAATTATATATTTGTCAAACTTGTCAAATAAAAAGATCTTTGCCTGGACTCAATCTTCCTGGCATACTACAAAATTATAATTTTAAGTTGAGTTATATATTTTGGGAGAACCGTATGAACCAAGAGCAGATTGTTCAAAAAACAGTAGACTTTGTAAAAGAAAAATTATCTCAAGAGTCTTCTGGTCATGACTGGTGGCATGTGTATAGGGTTTGGCAAAACGCTATAAAAATTGGGGCAGGCGAAGATGTTGATATGTTTGTTGTTCAGCTTGCGGCGCTTTTGCATGATATTGCAGATTGGAAGTTGCATGGTGGTGATATAACGGTTGGGCCAAAAGTTTCACGAGAATTTCTTGAGCCGTTTGATATGGAACAAAAAACGATTGAGCATGTTTGCGATATTGTTAAGAATGTATCGTTCAAAGGGGCCAAAGTAGCTGCTGAAGAGTTAACAAAAGAGGGTCACGTTGTTCAAGATGCTGATAGGCTTGATGCTCTAGGCGCAATTGGTATAGCGCGTGTTTTTGCCTATGCAGGGCATAAAGGACGAGAGATTTATGATCCTGCTGTCAAGCCAGCCTTGCATGATTCCTTTGATCAATACAAAAATAATACAAGTCCGGCGATTAATCACTTTTATGAGAAACTATTATTGCTTAAAAATCTTATGAATACTGATACTGGAAAAAAATTGGCTCAAGAACGGCATACGTTTATGGAGAAGTATCTCGAAAAATTTTACGAAGAAGTCGGTGAAAGAGAGAGAGTTGCATGATTACAGAACAAGATAAAGAGTTAATCGAAAAAGCAAAACTTCTTGCTGCTAGCAAGAAAGTTTATGGTGGCGTGATCAAAGAAGTTGGGTGTGCATTACGAACGCACAAGAATAAGATTTTTACAGGAGTTAGTATTCACGTATCATGTGGAATTGGCTTTTGTGCAGAACACTCAGCAGTAGCAGCGATGCTTGGGCAAACAGATGAAACATATATCAAAACGATTGTTGCATGTAATCAAGAAACTATTATTCCGCCTTGTGGCCGGTGTAGGGAGTTTTTGAACTTAATTGACGAGAAAAATTTGGCGACAGAGGTGATAATAGAACAAGATAAGAAAGTAGCGCTGAGAGAGCTTTTGCCGTATGCCATAGTAAAAAATTGAGGCAAACCCTTGACACCAGAATGAAAAAGAGCCATAATGTGAATATATATTCATAATGAGTATTCACGTTGAACATGTTTTAAAAGAAAGGGATATTATGCCAAGATTTGATGGAACAGGGCCTGATGGACGTGGTCCACGAACAGGAAGAGGTATGGGTAGATGTTGTGATGAGTCTAGAGGTTGTGGATGGATGAGAAGAGGATATTCTGGTTTTCGGCGAGGGTTAAGACGTTATTTTGCTGGGCCCGAAGGTTGTCCTATGATGCAACAGCCAAGCGTAGAAGAAAGAATTGCAGGTTTGAAAGAATACAAAAAGCAACTTTCTGCAGAGATAGAAGCTTTAGAAAAAGAGCAAACAAATAAAAATGGTTAGACCAAGAAAACCTCGATGTTTAAGAGAAAGTCCTACGACTTATTTTTTTAAACCACAGGGTATTCCGTTGCGAGCCTTAGAAGAAATTATATTAGAGCCGGATGAGTTTGAAGCAATTAAATTACACGATGTTGATAATCTTAATCAAACTGATGCGGCTCAGAAAATGGAGATATCGCAGCCTACATTTGCACGCATTTTAAATAGGGCATACAAGAAAATTGCGCAAGCGATTGTGTATGGGAAGGCGATTAGAATAGAGCGCTTATCGGAGTGATTGCTTTATAGTTTCTCTGCCCAAATCAAAGCTAATGGCGAGACAAGTTCGATTTTGCCATCTGGGTCTGGTGTTTTCATGTGTGTGCGAACACTATCAAGAAGATCTTGAGCAAACGTAAGAGCTTTATCGTGGGGCAAGCCTGTTACATGGGGAACCCATCCCATTGCGTAGCCAATAAAAGCGTCTTTGTTTTCAAAAAATCTAGAAGCCTGAATGGTTTCGATTTTGATATTCATAAAGCCAGCTTGTTTAAGCATATTTTGATAATCGATGCTTGTTTTGCCATGCCATGTTTCGTTTGTTTGAACGGGTAATTCTTTTTGCCAGTATTCTTTTTCAAAGACTTTTTCTATTGCAGGAGCATTGCCACCAGACGTCATAATAACAAGAGTGCCGCCAGGTTTGAGCCAGTCAAAAATATTTGTAATAACTTTTTCTTGATCTTTGATCCAATGAAATGTAGAAAAACTAACGATTAGATCAAACGTTTTTGTTGCAACAAAACTTTCGGCAGAAACATGTTTGCACGTAAGATTTTTTATGTGCCCAAAATCTTTTTTACATACTTCGATCATATTTTTAGACGTGTCGATTCCTAATATAGAGCCGTCAGGAATATGTTTGGCTATTTGTGCTGTGATTTTACCATCCCCGCAGCCGATATCAAGAATGTCCTCGTTGCCCTTAAAAGAATAGCTTTTAAGAGTAGCAAGGGCCCCTTTAAATTGTGTATTTGAGTGCTTCTTGTAATGCTTAGCATCCCAACGATCAGATTTTTTTGGATTTTTCATAGGTCTTTCTATGGGTTATTTTTTGTATTTTTGGCATTAGTTTATCAGATTTATTTACATTTGTTAACAAGTATGCTAGATTTGGCATATATGGGATTATCGCAAGGGAGATAGTGTATTGAAGCAGATAGTATGGATGGGATCGAGCAAAGAAGATCTTCTTAAATTTCCTAAAGAAGTTAAAAGTAGTTTTGGTTTTGCTCTTTACCTCGCTCAAAAGGGTGAGCGGCATATACACAGTAAGATATTAAAGGGCTTTCGTGGGTCTGGGGTCATAGAGATTATTGAAAACGAAAAGGCTGGAACTTTTCGGGCAGTCTATACTGTAAAGATGCCACCATTTGTATTTGTTCTTCATGCATTTAAAAAAAAATCAAAGCAAGGGATTAAGACTCCCAAAAAAGAAATCGATTTGATACAGAAGAGGTTTAAAGAAGCTCAAGAAATGTATAAGGAATTATGTCATGGCAAAAAAAATTGAAAAAAGTAGCGGGAACGTTTTTGCTGATTTGGATTTGCCAAATTCAGGAGAGCTTTTAGCTAAAGCAGAATTGGCGAGTAAAATTTATTCAATTATCAAAAAGAAAAAGCTTACTCAAAAACAAGCATCGGTTATTCTTGGGATTGATCAACCGAAAGTTTCAGCTTTACTAAGTGGAAAGCTTTCAGGATTTTCTTTAGAAAGACTTTTTCGATTTTTAAATGAACTTGGTCAGGATGTGACGATCGATGTAAAACCAAAAGCTCGTTCTCGCAAAAAGGGAACTATTATTATTGATACGGTAAATGTTTCGCGGTCTCACGTTCGAGGTTAGAAAGACAAGTATGAGATCAAAGTTAGCCTTGGGAGAAGAAGAACAAATATTTGAGACCCAAGATTTTTCGAATCAAAAGTTTCCAGAACTTTCTTTTGATTCATGCACGTTTGAAAACTGTAATTTTACGAACAGTTCATGGGATAAAGCAAAATTTGATTCATGCGTGTTCAAGCAATGTAATTTGAGTTTTGTTAATCTTACTGGATGTTTTTTGCGAGATGTTATATTTAGCGATTGCAAGCTTGTTGGGATAAAGTTTTACCTGTGCAACAAAACGTTCTTTGGAATTAATATCAAGCAAAGTATCTTATTGCAATGTAACTTTTCTGACTTGCCTATGCAAGGGACGTCTTTTGCTAAAAGCCAACTCAAAGATTGTTCTTTTACAAACACCCAGCTCGTTGGTGCAAATTTTTCGAATACAGATTTGTTGGGAACTCGATTCCATGAGTGTAATCTCAACAAGTCTGATTTTAGAAATGCTAAAAATTACGTGATCAATCTTTCGACAAACACAGCGAAGAAAGCGAAATTTTCGTATCCAGAGGTTATGTCGTTGTTAAAGTGTTTTGATATTGTGATTAACGAATAGGTTCGGATAAGTAGTGTTTTAAGAAGGGAGACCATTTATGTTTGAGTTATATGAGAAAATACGTTTTTTCTTCAGTTGTTCTTACATGATCGTTGTTTTATTTTTATTTATTTCTTGTGGGCAAAATACAACAGAAAGAAATGTCCCATCGAATAAGTTTTCTTCTGACGCCGAACTTCTGCAAAATTACACTCGTTGGGGCGGGGAGGCAAAACGACTTTTTATTAATCCTCAGGGTATTGTTGAGCGATTGAGAACAGAATCTATTTTACGACGTTTTTTACCAAAGCCTCCTGCCGTTGTCTATGATATTGGCGGAGGGACAGGAGTTTATGCATTTCCCCTTGCAGAGCAGGGGTATGAAGTTCACTTGGTAGATATTGTTCCGCTACATATAGAACAGGCAACTAAAAAAATGCATCAGACAGGGGTTGCGTTGGCAGAGATTGTTGTTGGTGACGCACGAGCGCTTAACGTTAAAGATGGGGTTGCTGATATTGTTTTATTGTTTGGGCCACTTTATCATTTACTAGAAAAACAAGATCGCTTAAAAGCATTGCGTGAGGCTCATCGAATTTTAAAACCTGGGGGTATGTTATTTGCTGTTGCTATTATGCGAAGTGGGGTTGTTTTCAATGAAGCAAAGAAAAACAGATTACATGATCCCTACCATGCGTCTATGCTAGAAAAAATGTTAAAAACAGGAATTTATAGTAATCCAAGATCAAAAAGATTTACGACGGGATATTTCCATCAGATCGACGAATTTGAGTCAGAGGTCAAAAGTTCTGGCTTCAAAGAAGTACTCTTAAGGAATGTTGAAGGGCCTGTTACTTTACTTCCTGCATTAAATGAAACAGTAAAAGAAGCTAAGGCATTGGACGGTTTATTGCATTTTCTTGAAGTTATTGAAAAAGATAGAAGTATTATGGGAGCTGGTGGACATATCATGGCTATTTGTAGGAAGTGATATGAAAGAAAAATTAATAACATCTCTTAGTTTGTGTATGTTGCTTACCAGCTGTTCTTTATGGCAAGGTAAAACAATCAAGAGTAAAGAAGTTCCGATTATTCCCCGTTTCGTATTATTTGGTAATCCTGAAAAAACATGTGTGCGTATTTCGCCTGACGGAACAAAACTTGCGTATTTAGCCCCCCAGAATAACGTGCTTACTGTATGGGTTAAGGCGATTGGGCAAGATAATAGTAAGCCCGTTACAAATTTGAATCGTAATATTCAAGAGTTTGTCTGGGCGAAAAATAATAAGCATATTTTTTTTGCCCAAGATGCAGACGGTGATGAGAATTGGCATATTTATCGAACTGATATAAATACACGTGAGACAGTTGATATGACGCCATTCCAAGGCGTCCGGGCATATATACACACTGTCGATAAAAATTTTCCGAACGATATCTTGGTTGTCATGAACAAAGAGAACCAAAAGCTTTTTGATGCCTATCGTCTTGATTTATTATCGGGGAAATTAGATCTTGAGGCAAAAAATCCAGGGAATATTGATACATGGCTTGCTGATTCAAAGCTTTGTGTGCGTGCAGCTGTTACGGCTAACACAGATGGGAGCTCGGCGTTACTTGTACGAGAAAATAAAGATAGTAAGTGGGAACGCGTATTAACATGGGGTTTTGAAGATTCATTAGTTGGCTCGGTGCCGCCTGAAGGCTCTCGCCCTGTAAGCTTTTCTCGTGATGGCAAAAGCTTATATCTGATTGATTCGACAGGTGCTAATACGCAACAGTTAGTAAAGATGGATCTTATGACAGGCAAAAAAGAAGTACTTGCTGTTGACAACCAATACGACGTTGATACTGTTACGCTTAATCAAGATACGTATGAGCCAGAGCTTGTTTCTTTTCAACGTGCGCGTAAAGAATGGCTAGCTTTAAGCCGAGATCTTGAACAAGATCTCAAGATTATCTTAGCCCTTAACAAAGGTGATTTGTCGTACATAGACCGTAGTTCAGATAACATGCGATGGGTTGTTGGCTTTGAAAATGATGACGGCCCTATGGCTTATTATCTTTACGATAGACGAACGAAACGCGCAGATTTTCTTTTTCATGACAGACCCGTTTTGACTCAGTACACGCTAGCATCGATGAAACCAATTTCTTTTACATCTCGAGATGGGCTTACAATACATGGGTATCTAACGTGCCCTCCAGGCAAGCAGGCAAAAAATTTGCCAATGGTACTTGATGTTCACGGTGGCCCATGGTGGCGCCATATTTGGGGGTATGGTAACACCCCACATAATGTAACGGCACAATTTTTGGCAAATCGAGGTTATGCTTGTTTGCATGTGAACTATAGAGGGTCATCGGGGTACGGGAAGAAATTTTTAAACGCCGGGGATCGTGAGATTGGTGGCAAGATGCACGATGATCTTATTGATGCTGTTAACTGGGCAATTACAGAAAAGATAGCTGATCCAACAAAAATAGCCATTATGGGGTCATCGTTTGGTGGTTATTCAGCTCTTGTTGGTGCGACATTTACACCAGATGTTTTTTGTTGTGCGATTGATCTGTGGGGGCCAAGTAATTTGATTACACTTTTAGATTCGATTGTTTCGTTTCGTCCAATGGGCAAGGCAAAATGGTATAGGCGTATTGGTAATCCAGAAACAGACGTTGAATTTTTAAAATCACGGTCGCCACTTTTTAACGTTGATCAAATTAAGATTCCAATTTTAATAGCCCAAGGTGGAAATGATCCACGCGTTAAGCCAATAGAGTCAGAGCGGCTAGTTGCTGTTTTGAAAGAAAAAAATATTGATCACGAGTATATGTTTTTTCCTAACGAAGGGCATGGGGTAGCTCGTCCAGAAAATATTTTTAGGTTGTCTGTGGCTGTAGAAAAATTCTTAGCTAAACATCTTGACGGGCGATTTGAGAAATAGCAAGCGAAAGGTTTATATCATGACGTTTATGCGCCAAAAAAATTTAATAGTGCTTTCTTTTTTCTTCGGGGTATTAGTTTCTACAGCAGGGTATTATTTTTTTAAAGCGCCTTGCCAGAGGTTTCCACATGTACCAGAAAAACATAAATACCAGGCGCTTTTAACACCACAAAAACATTTAGAGCGCATTAAAGCAAAAGGCAAATACCCAAAGCATGCTCCGCCCAAGACACTTATTGTGTGTGCTGATAATTTGTTGCTTAAAACTGTTTTGCAAAAATATCGTACAGAACAATGTGATGGTTATTTTTCACCTGTATACTTTTTTGTTGACTATCCATCAGTAGCCATCGCACATTTGGGAATGACAGCGCCGCATGTTGCTATACGATTGGAAATGACGATTGCATGGGGTGTAAAGAATATTATTTTTATTGGAACGTGCTGTGGGCTCCAAGAAAATATTGCAATAGGTGACTTGATTGTTTGTGAACGGTCTATTCGTGACGAAGGGACATCGTATCACTATCTAGTCCCAAGTAAATATGTATATGCATCACGTAAGATCAAGAATAAGCTTATAAAGTTTCTCAAAAAAAATAACGTGACATATAAACTTGGTACAATTGTAACGACAGATGGGTTTTATAGAACAACACAAGAAGAAGTAGATGTGTACCAAAAAGAAGGTGTTTTGGCGGTTGAAATGGAAACAGCGGGGTTGCTAAGTGTTGCAACGTTTAATAATATCGATATGATAGCTTTGCTTACGATAACTGATTCGTATGCCAAGAAGTCTTGGGAAAAACCGCTTGATTACAAAGAACAGAAAATAAAAGCGTTGGCGAGCTTTGTTAAGATAGCATTAGATTTTGCTGGTTAGATAAGCTCTTTGTTGTAGGGGAAAGAATAAAGTGATTTTTTTGTCAAAAGTTGCGAAAAAGTTTTTTGCGGAACTTTTTTTTTTACTAATTTTTTTAACAAGTACATGTGTTTGTTGTTCCCAAAAAGCTATACAGAAAAAACCCAAAGTCGTTGTTCTTACAAGCAAAGGTGGCAATGGTCATATGGCTGCCTGTGATGTTTTAAAAGACATGTTTCCTGAGTATGATATTGTTCGCATCAATCCTATTTATGATTTCTTCAAGCCTGTGTTTGATGGCGAAGCGATGCATGTAAGTCTTGTTCAGAATGGTTGGCTACGAACCGCAAATTTTATTATTCGCTACCCGGGACAGCTGTATTTTAAAATGACGCGAGGGTCGTTTAAAAGACGTTTGTCGCGTATACTTTCAAGAGAAAAACCTGATCTTTTAATTTCGTTAATCCCGTTACTTAATTACCCAGCTGCTTGGGCGGCTGAGCACCATAAGATTCCATTTTTGATTATTACGCTAGATGCTGACCTGACGCTTTGGCTTTTGAATATGGACCGATGTAAAAAACATAATTTTATGATGACGGTTCAGTCTAAAACACCACGGATAAAAAAGCAGTTGGCAAAAAAACGTATCCCATCAAAATGCGTAAAAGAAGTTGGGTGTCCTTTGCGTAAAGAGTTTTTTCTTCCAAAGAATATTCCTGAAATTCGCAAAACATGGAAAATTCCTGCAAAGAAAAAAATAGTTTTGCTTATGCGAGGGGGTTCTGGTTCTAATAGATTAATTGATTACGTAAAGACATTGGTCGAACTTGATGTACCCATTCATGTATTAGTTTGTGTTGGGAAAAATAAGAAACTCGCTCGAAGAATTAAACGGATTAAAGCATCTGGGCCAGTGACGTTTTCAGTTATCCCATTTACGAAGAAAATCCCCGATCTTATGGCAATATCAGACTTATTAATAACACAACCAAGTCCTAATGTTTGCAACGAAGCAATGCACATGAATTTACCTATTCTTGTTGATAGGGGAGAAACGTGTTTATTTTGGGAAAAGGCAACGATTGACTGGATAAAGCTTTATGGGGAAGGTTCGGCTTTTAAGCGTATGAAACAGCTTAAGCGATTGGTGCAAGAAAAGCTTGAAAAAAAACGAGAAATTAAAGCTCAAAAACAAAAACGCAAATCAAGACGTAAACTTTGTTTTGCATCAAAAGTTCGCAAAATTGTTAAATCTTTGCTTTCTCGTCAAAAACGTTTTTTTAATAATTCAGAAATAGTTACAAATTTATAGCCGTCTTTCTTGAGCTTTTCGATAATTATTTCTGTTGCCGGAACAGTTTGTTCTTGGGTTCCACAGCCATCGTGAAGTAATATAATTGATCCAGGCTTGACACTTTTCATGACGTTTTTCACGATTTTGTTTTTTCCGGGGGAACTCCAATCCCAAGCGACAGCGTCAAATAAGATGTGTTCTCTGTTATCTTTAGCAAGAGTTCTTGGCAAATTTATAAATTTAAGCCCCTTGGGAGCTCTAAAGTGAATAGGTCCTTCATATCCTAAATCACGTAATAATTTATCTGTCGGTTCTATTTGATCACGAATAAACTGACATGATCTGCAAATAAGTACACTATGTGACCATGTATGATTGCCCAGCTCATGCCCTGCTCGATATATTTCTTGAACAGTTCCAGGATATTCGTGTGCCCGTTCGCCGACAACAAAAAACGTTGCTTTGATATCATGCTTTTCTAAAAGATCTAAAATTTCATACGTAAATGGGGGATTGGGTCCGTCGTCAAACGTGAGTGCAACAACTTTTTCTTCTGTCTTAACACGGCGAACTGATTTGCCAATTATCTGTGGAGAATTAGGAATAATAAGATAGCCAAATGTCAAAGCTGCTGATGTGATAATAGATGCGACAATAACTGTTGAAACAATAAATGATCCATTGTGCTTTTTTTTAAAGTGTTTCATTGCCATTTTGATTTGGTCCTTCGATTTCTTCTTTTGTAACAAGGCCACTAATAGAGAATGCACGTTTGAGTGCCATTGCTTCAGCAACTTTAAGAATCATGGCGTTGGTGTATCGTTGCCAAATGGGGGCTTCTTTTTTGTAATATTCTTTTATGCTTACAAAAACAGCTGTCGCTTTTGCACGATCTTTGCGGAATACGCTACAAAAAGCCCCTGTTAGCTTGGCTTTATTAAACGACAGATGTTCTGGGCCATACGTTATGTGTATGCTGCCGTCATCACGCTTGGTGACGGTATCGCCTTGATAGACGACATCACTTTCAATACCGTCGAAATTTTGGTTAGCATTGGCGATTTTAAGATAGCCGTCCCTGCTAGTAATAATCGTCGATTTGCCGCCATACTTGATAAAGTATATTTCTTTTTTAAGCGGGTCAAGACTATACGCTTGGCACAGATACATAAATGTCTTAAATTCATCTGGAGTTGCATTGAGAGCAATTGTTTTTTTTATGTGATTTATTTGCTCGGGAAGAAAATTTGTTTTTGTTTTCATAATATTTTATCTGTCTATTTGAGGATTGTTGTTTGTTTGGCCTATAGTAAATAGAGTTTAGTGTTTTTTGTAAAAAATTACTTAGTGTGGCAAAAAAAAGCAATTTAAAGAGCTATTTGTATGGTTTTGATGGAATAAAAAGTTCTTTAAGTTAGGATATATTTATGTTACGTTCTTAAAAACTTATGGGGTAGTAAATTTCAAAAAAATGTATGAAAGGAATATTGTGCAGGTTGTAACAGAAAGAATTAAGCTTGAAGAACTAAAAAAGATGTCAGAAAAAATGTTTGGAGGGATCGTTAAAGCTGTTGTTGATATTGATAAAGAAATTATGGTTGTAGATGCAGAACTGCATGCGGACCAAGAGGGTTTATTATTAGAACAGGGATCACAGCAGAAAAATCTTTGGGGCATAAATTTTCATCCAGAAGATTTTGAAAAAGACGATTTTATTGAATTTGATTCGATGATAAATCTTCGACCATCATGGGGAAATAGGAGTCGATGTGTTGATGATCCAAAAGTGCAAGAAAAAATAAGAAATGTTGTTAAAAAATTGGTGATACAGTGATTATACACAAAAAGCTAGCTGCGGGCCGTTGGTTTGAGCTGTCTCTTGTTGAGCAGTTAGCAAACATCGGTTGTGATGTCGATCGGACGATTCGATGGAAACAAAAGGGAAATCTTGATCGAAGCAAAAAAGCTTTTGAGCGAGCTCTTGAACTTATAGATTTGACAGTTGGTGATCCAAAGAATAAGGGGCGACTACGAGAAATTTTACGTACACGGGAGGCGCTTGTTGATCATTTTGTTTATGAGAACGAATATAATACGACTGATGAAATTTGGAAAAAATATTTTTATGAGTTCAATTATGCAGCTGCACTGCAAAGAGGTCTATAGAAACAAATAGGGGTGGGCAGTAGAAAGCAAAACTATGAACAAACAAAAAGATCACTGGGATAAACAGGCTGAATTTTGGGCGCAAGAAGTTCGAAGTGGTAAAGATGTTTATCGTGACCTGTTTAACAATCCGGCGTTTTTTAAATTTGTAGGTGACATAAAGGGCAAGCGAGTTCTTGATGCCGGGTGTGGCGAAGGGTATAATACGCGTCTCTTTGCCCAGCAGGGAGCCCATATAACGGGTATAGATCTGTCAGAAAACATGATTAGGCTTGCACAAGAAGAAGAGAAGCAGAACCCATTGGGGATAGACTATAACGTTGCATCGTTTACGGATCTGTCTATTTTTGAAGATAATTCGTTTGATACGGTTCTTTCAACCATGGCCCTTATGGACGGCCCAGGTTATGAACAAGCGCTGCAAGAATTTTACCGGGTTTTAAAGCCCGGAGGTTCGTTATTTTTCAGTCTGCATCACCCGTGTTTTTCTCCGCCACATTATACGTGGATAAAAAATGAACGGGGTGAAAAAATAAAGATTGTTAGTTCGGGGTATTTTGAAGAGGGTCCATGGGAAATGCGTTTTGCTCTTACGAAAAAAACAGATAAATCAGACACCCAAGAACTTGTACAAACGAGATATCATCGTACGCTTTCGACGTATATAAATCAGTTGATGCAAGTTGGTTTTGTGCTTAAAAAGATTCAAGAACCTGTGCCGACGCAAGAAGCGTGTAAAAAGAGTGTTTTGCTCAAAAAAGCACGAGATGTTGTGGCAATGTTTTTGTATGTACATGGGATAAAACTAGGAAAGTAGAAATATGTTGTTTGAAGAAAATATGAAACGCTTGTATGGCCAGCAGGGGCAAGTCTGGTTAAATAATTTAAAGAATTTGGTTGATCAGCTTGCTGTAAAATGGGGTTTATCTGATTTGCAGCCTCTGAAAGAATTGTCATACAATTATATTCTTGCCGGTATGCAAAAAGAAAAGCATGTAATTCTTAAGCTTGGTTTTGACAAATCTGCAATGCAAAGAGAAGCCGCAGCTCTGAAATGTTTTGAGGGGCATAAGTGCATCAAGGTTCTTGGTGCCGATATGAATATGGGTGCATTGTTGTTGGAAAGAGCCGTGCCCGGGCAATCTTTAAAATCGTTATTTCCAGAACATGACGAAGAGGCAATAAAAATTACATGTAAGATAATGGATGGGCTTCATAGGGTTTTATTTAAAGAATCAAAACAATTTCAACACATTTCAGACTGGTTGTCTATTTTAGACAAAGACTGGGATATTCCCAGACAGTTTATAAAAAAGGCACGGGAGCTTCGTGATAGTCTGTTGCAGACGCCAACTCAGAACGTTCTTTTGCATGGTGACTTGCATCATGGGAATATTCTTTCATGTGAAAAAAATAAATGGATAGCGATTGATCCTAAAGGCATCATTGGTGAGCCAGCATATGAAGTAGGGGCTTTTATTCGAAATCCCATGCCAACATTACTTGAACAAAATGATGCAAAAAATATAATTCAGCGCCGTATTATGTTGTTTGCAAAAAATTTTAATCTTGATGAGCAACGTATATGGGACTGGGTTTATGTTCAGACAATATTGTCTGCTTGCTGGATGATAGAAGATGATCTTGATCCTGGATATTTTTTAAACTTTGTCCAGATTTTGCTTGGGTGAAGGGCTTGCCTCAGAAATTACAGATCAAAAAACAGCTTTGACGGGTGGCAAGCATTGTGTTTGCCAGTTTTCTTGTGCGAACAAATCCCAATCAGTAGCAAGCAAGATTGCTGGATAGACTGTTTTATTTGTAAGTTCTTCTTTGCTATACCAGTTTACATCGATAATCCCCTCGGCGATTGCTTCATCTGTTTGTTGTGCAAGTGTGCCTCCAAGAATTTCGCACCAGAACCAAATTTTAAGGATACGATATTTGGTAGTGAGTAAGTCTTCGATAAGAAGTATTTTAATAGGTTGAATGTCAAGCCTGGTTTCTTCTTTGATTTCTCGAATAAGTGCTTGTTCTATTGGTTCATTTTGTTCTATGCCGCCACCAGGGCCGACAAAAAAACTTTTTCCGTCTGGATCTTTGCATTGTGCAAGTACTACTTTTTGCCTGTGAATAATAATTCCAGAAGCCGATATTCTATATTGGTTCATAGAAATTACTTTTCGTACATGTACACAATTTTTTCTCGCTCCCAACCCGGAGCATTAAATATGCCCTTAAGTACTGGAATAAAACCTATATGCTCATAAAACCCCTGTGTTTTTTTATTTGATTCATGAGCCGATGATTTGAGAAAAAGATTCTTAATTTTTGGACAATATTGAAATGCTGAAAACACGAGTTTTTTACCAACGCCTTTTTTTTGAGCTTTGGGATCTACTGCGAGCACGTATACATAAAGTTGATCCTGATCAGGGGTTGAATCAATTTGGTCACGTGATCCTTCAGTAATATTGAGCAAGCGTGAAGACAAATTAGTTTTAATCGATTCTTTTTTAAACAATGCAAAGCCTAAGATTTTTTGCTGATTATCTTTTGCAATGGCTAGATAAACAATTGGAAGAGTTTTATTTTGTAGCCCGGTTTCTATTTTGGTTATTATTTCTTTGTACTTAGATTTGAGCGATTGAATAATATTTGACGTGACTTTTTCTTCTATGAATGGTCTCTTTTCTTCTGGGACGTTTACTAGTCGTTTGTCATGCTTCCATGCATATGGTTTGACTAACGGTAAAAACGCATTAACATTGACTGTTTCTAAAGATTCGAGGATTGGTCGTATTGTTGGGTATGTCTCGTGTGTTATTTCATGCCATTCGATTGTGACTTGTGAGTTTGTTCCTAATAGCTTTATTACGAATATATCAGGCAACCAGTTTAAAAATCTTAATATGCTTGAGTAAAACCATGAGGGTTCAATCTGTTTTTTTCTGTTAAAAACTTGTTGGATAATATATTTTGCTTCGTCTGAAGCATCATGTGTGAATGGTAAAGGCTTAGGTGTTTTAAGCATTTCTGTTGCGACTGGCCCAGGAAGAACGATGGCAAACCCAATATTGTTATCTCGATAGTCTAAACGAAGTGATTGGAAGCAATTATTAACGGCGGCTTTGCTTGCACTATACCCAGCTGCTCCGGGGGTTGCAAAGAGTGACGAAACTGATGACGTTGCGATAAACGTTCCGCCACCAAAGTTTTTTACATCGTTGATCCAATTATCGATCCATGAAATTACACCAAAATAATTCGTATCAAACGTTTGTTTGTGTTTTGAAAACATGGGTTCAAATTTTGCGCTGGGGGCGCCTATTCCTGCGTTTAAGAAAAATAATGTTGGGCGAAGTTTTTGTTGTTTTATGGTTTCAGAGACCTGATGTATTTCTTTGGGATTGCTAACATCACATGTATAGGGAATAAACTTATTTCCAAGTTCAAGAGCAAGTTTTTTGAGTTTGTTTTTTCGTCGAGCGATACCAATAACTTTCCAGCCTTGTTTGGCCATTTCTTTAGAGATTTCTCGTCCAATACCAGATGACGCCCCCGTGACTAAGCAGGTTTTTGTTGTTTCGTTAATGGGTGGGATGAGATCTAAATAAGATAAAAGTACTAATTTGCCTGCAATGATGAGAATTAGGACCGCAATAATAATTAAAATCTTTTTCATATTTTGAATCCTATTTTTTAAATTAAAAAATTGCTTTTGCTATAAGCCTTATTATGCTGCAAACATTATTTGTGTGCAAGGCTATAAAAATATTGTCAGAAAAAGGAGAAGGGATATGTGCAAATAGAAAAGTCTTGAGTTTTTTAGCGGTTGGATGAATGTGCAAAGAATACTGTACAATACGATGTAAACTGCTATTATAAATAAGCGTTTACTTTATTTGTTGAAGCGACATTGTTAGGGTATAAACAATTGGGCTAGAGGCTGTAAGACCAAACTTGGCGCATTCTGATTGAATCCAGAATCTAACACGCTTTAACCGTTGGAGTGTGTCGAGAACAAAAGTTTCATAATTTCAAATATCTTGAGCTATTTATTTTAGATTTTTGTAAAAAAATTAATGTTTTTGCAAGAATGAAAAAGGTCGAATCAGGAGGGTGTGGCGCTGCGTTTGCCGATTTACTCGTTGAAGGTTTTGGGGATCCATATAATTTGCGAGGTTTTGTTATGTTTTTTGAATTCAAAAAAGAGGAGATCATGTCCAATCTCAAGGATCTTAAATTTGATGATCGTTTAAACATTGGAGAAATGAACAATAATTTGAGCATTTTAAAAAATGTAATAATTAGTAACACGAAGCAAGGGCATTCTCGTGTTGATATCAGGATAGAAAATGGAAAAATTCGAGAGTTAAAAATTATAGAAAAGAATTGCAGTAATTTTTCTGCAAATGATTTCTTTGTAACTCCTGGCTTTATAAATGCTCATTTGCATCCCAATCAACTTCTTGATCGTAGATTGTTAGATAATCTTAATACACACTCTCTTTTGAATAGAATGCATGCAAACTTTAAAAAGACTTATGAAGATAGACATGTACAAGCATTGTTTGTTTTGATGGATGCAATAAAATCTGGGGCAACAACAATTTGTTCTGTAGCATCTAACCCTATGCCTGTGATTGATGCGTATAAAAAAATTGGTGTAAAAGGATCGGTTTCGTGTTTTTTTAATGATCAATGGGAAACATCTGATAAAGCTCCTAAGGTTGTTGATATGAATTCTATAGAAGAAAGCTTTGCAGAATTAATAACACACAAAACTGAGAAGTTGGATATTCATATAGGTACAGCTTCTATTAGAAGTGCTTCAAATGATCTTTTAGTTTTTCTTAACACGTTAGCGAAAAAGTATAATAGCAAGGTTTGGATGCATCTCAGTGAATGTCCAGAAGACATAGAAGTTTGCAAAGAAAAAAGAGGGACAACTCCAATAAGGTTATTAGAAAAATTAAATGTTCTAAATTCTTTTTGGAGTTTGATTCATACCGTTGCAATTGATGAAGAAGAAATAGAAATTCTTGCAAAAAATAATGTTTCTATTATCCATTGTCCTGTAAGTAATGCAAAAACTGGAGCAGGTATTGCACCAATAGATAAATTAATGAAAGCGGGTGTTAATATTACATTAGGAACAGATGCTTGTAGTAACAACAATACAAATAATATTTTGAATGAAGCTTATTTTGCATCATTGCTTTATTCTTCAAAAAATCGTGATCCACAAACTGTTACAAATGATAGATTGTTGAAATGGTTAACGGTTAATGGATACAAAATGCTTGGTAAAAGCCAAACAGGGAGCATAGAAGAAGGGCAAAGCGCCGATTTACTCTTGTGGGAATTAAAACGGGGTGTTTTTTTCCCTTTGTGTTATGGAAATTTTTATTCTTCACTTTTTTATAATGCACCAGATATTAAACCTCATACTGTTTTAGTAGATGGAGAAACGGTTGTTGAGAATTATAAAATTACAAAACTTTGTGAAGAAGAAATTAAAGAAAGTGTGAATAAGTCAGGAAAAAAGATTTTTCAAAATATTCATATTTTTGAAAGTTCGGAGATATGAAGAATAAAACAATCGTCTATTTTCCCTCCGGGAATAGCCCAGGTGTTACCACATATTTTATCGGGATTACGTTGGATGAGCAAAAATGTGTTGTCTACCTGACAGAAAATATTTGAGATTTCAACTTTTGGTGAAAAGTTTTCAGGAGGCGTTGTGTGTGTAAGCTTTTTCATTGTTGGTCCCTTTTATTTCGTTAGCGTTTTATATTTTTTTGAAAAAAGATTCAAGGCCTTGAGCCGTTATTTTATCTGAAAGAGGAAACGTTTCGCCTAGAGGATGAATAACATAAAGATGGTCGAGGCTTAGATCTTGCAATGAAGAGATCATTGATTTGGTGATTTTTGGGGTATCGGTATATTTGACTTCAAAACCGATACGCTTTCCATCCTTGATAATTAAAAGATCAAGCTCTGCCCCACCTTGAGTTGCCCAGAAAAAACATTCTTCTGGTTGAGCTTGATATTTTTTTATAATTTCTTCTAGTGCAAAGCCTTCCCATAGAGCGCCGAGTTTAGGGGATACTTGAAGTTCGTTATTGTTTTGGATACCAAGTAATGTGTGAAGTATCCCACTATCACGGATATAAATTTTAGGAGATTTTACTTGTCTTTTTTTTATGTTTTCAAACCAGGGTTCTAAAAGGCGAACCATAAATGTTCCAGCCAAAATATCGACATATTTGCGTACCGTATGATGTGTGATTCCTAACGATTTGCCAATTTCACTCATGTTAAGAATATTACCATGATTATTGGCAAGCATCATCCACAACCGCCTCATTAGTTTTGGTGGGATATTAAAGCCAAGGTTTGGAATATCTCGCTCCATAAAAGTAGAAATGTATGCTTGGCGCCATCCATAACTTTCTTGATCTGAAGATGCAAGATATGAATTTGGAAAACCCCCACGAAGCCATAATAACTTATATTCTTGTGTTTCGGTAATTGAAAAAGGAGTTAATTCAATGTATCCAATACGGCCTGCGAGTGTTTCTGAAGATTGTTTCAATAAGTCTCGTGATGCGCTGCCCAAAATCAAAAACTTGCGTGGTTTTTCGTCAACTAAAACACGGAGAATTGGAAATAAATCTGGGCGAAACTGGATCTCATCGATTACAATGAGATCACTTTGAATATTTGAAAGTGTTAGCATTGGATTTTCAAGCCGTGTCAGATCAAATGGATTTTCTAAGTCAAAAGAATGAGCATTAGGGATATTTTGAACGTATTGTTTGGCTAAAGTTGTTTTTCCGACCTGTCTAGGCCCAAGTAGCCCACAAACAGAGTGAATTTTGAATTGAAAATCAATTTTTTCAAGAAATTCTAGTCTTTTCATAAAACATCCTTGTAATTTGGAATTTATAGTTCCAGATTACAAGGATGTTTTGAATAAAGCAATGAAAAACTAAAAATTCGAAAAAATACCGTTTTGTGAGTCTTTTTTGATATTTTTTTGCAAATGTGTCAGTTTGGAAATAAAAGGTCCGGTCGTATTTAACCATTAAAACCATGGAGGTTATGATGAAAATACGTAATATTGTATTGTTTGTGTTATCTGTTTTAGCAGTTTCGCCTGCTTATCCAGCTCAACGACCATTAGCAATTTGCTTCAAACCACACGATCATGCATATGTTATTTCTTGTGATAGCCAAGATTTTCTTCGGGTAACATTTGCTCCACAACTTGGTGTTGACGAATATTATCTGCATCCTGCTAAAGGTCATACGCTTTGGACTGACGAAGATAACGAACTTGAAATTACACAATCGATGCCATCTGCAGAGTTAGATTCTGATGCTTTAGGTGAAGGTTTAGGTGAGCACACGCGAGAGGTTTTGGGAAGAACCGATGTCAAACCCATTCTTTTTGCTCTTAAAAATAAATTAGGACAACAAATATGTGGTGCTGTAGGGGCATTTCTTTTTGGTGGCTTTGCGCTATTTCAAGCAAGCTTTCTTGATCGTGATCCACAAACGTTTATATTTTTTATGCAGCATATCGAACAGTTTGTTTTGAAAAAAGGCGTAAATAAAATATACGTTCAGATTGCTGATAAGTACAAGCGTTTACGAAGTTTATTTTTGACATGTGGTTATGTTATCAAAAATACGGGTCGAGATCTTGTAGCTGGTGGGAGTTGCTATAATTTGTGCAAGCACTTAAAACCTATTGCCATAAAAAATCAGATATATTCGATACATACAGCGTGGCTTCCAATAGGCAGCAAAGAAGAGCAAAAGAAAGTTATAGATGAATTCTTTTCTGGACAAATCAAACAGAAAATTGAGAAAGAAGAATTTGTTCCTGATGCGAAAGTTTTTTGTACCGTTGGTGTATTTGTACGAAATAAAGATGGCAAAGTTATTGGTGGATGCTTTGGGAAAATAAGTAAAGAGTCAAAGATCCGACACCTACATATTGATATGGTTTGGTTGCATAAATCATTACGTGGGAAAAAACTATCCAGAATTTTTTTGAGTTTTATCGAGGCAATAGCAAAAGATCATGGGTGTGTATATTCAGAGCTGGGAACAGCAGATTATTTTTGCCCCGGGCTTTACAGAAAATTAGGATATGTTGCCGATATTATAATGAAAGACATATTTTATTACGCTGATGGTCGCCCGTGTACAAATTATCGGTTTCAGAAAAGACTTGTTCCTAGATCAATATTGTACACCTTGTAAATGGCTTAGAAATTTTATAAAATTGGGAGGATAAGAATATGAAAAACGTTAAAAAATTATTTTTAGTTGTGCTTGTAATGGGAGGTCTATTTTCTGGATTCTCAGACCAAGTGTTTGGCATGAAACGCAAGAGGCCTGGCTGTTGTGAGCGAGTTAGAAGAACTTTTTGGAAAACGCTTGGTTACACGTGTGAAGCCTGCTATGACAATAAATCTGGAGTGGATTGGTTAAGTCGACAACCAGATGGGGTAATTTTGGAAATACTTACCTGTTCGCTTGACCCATGTAACGTTGTAACGTATCCATTTAGGTACAAACAAGTAATTCTTGATGGATTGAGAGGGAGGCATACTAGTATTAAAGCACATCATGGCTTGAGAGAGGCAATTAAGTTTCTTGTTTGGTCCTGATGTGACAAAGAGTTTTGCAAAACCATGTATGTTTATGCTTAGCGGTGATAATGTTGATATGTTTGAGCACCCATTGACGCAAGATGATTGGAAGCAATTTAAAATAAGCTCACTAGAAGAAGAAAGGATGATGAAGTCCCAATACTTACCAACTTTCAAACAACTTGCACAATCAAACAAGCATGACACGTATACGTTTGTTGTTAATGGTGCCGGGCACATGGATTTTTGTGATAGCTCATTCGGAAGCAAATCTGAATCGTTTGTTCTTCGAAATTTGGTAGCTTTGGGTGCCGGTAAAGCTTTGGGTCTGGGAACAATTGATGGCTTTCGAGTAACAGAAATTGTTAACGCGTATCTTGTGAATTTCTTCGATAAGTATCTCAAGAATAAACCGTCAGAGTTATTAGATGGTGGTATTAGGCGATATGAAGAGGTTGAAGAAATATAATAGAGGACTAATTTGAGGATGTGTACAAGTTATACATTGCTATGTACGATTTGTACAAATGGGGTTTTAATTCTTGTTTCGCTTATTTCGATTATTGCATTTAATTCGATTTTATGATATGCTTAAAATAAGCCATAGCAATCGTATTGTTTTGAATTAATTTAGGGAAGGATATTCTATGCCAACGAAAACATTTCAAAATCTAGAATCAGTTATTCCTAACGCAAAAGAGGTTGAACTTGCTCGTAAATCCAGCCAAATTTTATCAAATCTCTCATTGAAGAAGGTCAAGTCGATTGACATCATGCTTGATGAGTCCAAAAGGCAACAACGAACAATTCGTTTACCTGTATCGGCATTTAAACTTCTTGCAACTATTTTAACAGAAATGGCGGCAGGAAATGCGGTTATTTTGATTCCTCAACTTGCGGAACTAACAACTCAAGAAGCTGCTGATTTGCTTAACGTATCTCGTCCATATCTTATACAGTTGTTAGAATCAAAGAAAATTCCTTTTCGTAAGGTAGGCAATCGTAGAAAAGTTTTACTTCAAGATTTAATGTTTTACAAAGCAAAAATTGATGAAGCTCGTCGCAAAGTTTTGGATGATTTGGCAGAAGAAGCTCAAGATCTTGATATGGGATATTGATAGCGATGCCTAAAGTTGCTGTGATTTACGATGCTTGTATTTTATATTCAGCTCCTCTAAGAGATCTTTTTATGCGTTTGGCTCTTGCAGATCTTTATCAAGCAAAATGGACCGAAGATATACATCAAGAATGGATTCGAAGTCTTTTGAAGAAACGGCCTGATTTAGGGCGGGAACGGTTAGAAAAAATCAAAGAAAAAATGAATATGCATGTTAGAGATTGTCTTGTTGTTGGCTACAACGATTTTGTAAAAAATATAGTATTACCTGACCCACATGATCGGCATGTTGTGGCTGCAGCTATTTGTGCAAAAGCAAAAATTATAGTAACCATGAATCTTACTGATTTTCCATTTCAAGCGATTAAAGAATACGGAGTTGAAGCACAACATCCAGATAAATTTTTGTGCGAGCTCCTGAATAATGCCCCATTCAGGGTGATGCAAGTGATTCGAGAAACGAGACTGAGTTTGAAAAGACCTTCTAAAAGCGCAGAAGAGTATTTAGATATTTTAGAGCGTCAGATGCTTTTACAAACGGTTACATACCTGCGTGATTATGTTGATTTTATTTAGTATGGATCAATAGAAAGGGACAAAAATGTTTTGGCTTTTAAAGCGTCTTTTAAAATATTTTCTTTACGTTGTTTCAGGAATCGCTGTTTTAACAGCTGGTCTTGTCGTATATCTTATCTGGTTTCAGTCACCATTTTATTTTCCGAAGCCAACAGGTAAATATGCTGTTGGAGTTAAAACGTACCATTGGATTGACACCAAGCGTAAAGAAACATTGCATGATGATCCAGCTTATCCTCACAGAGAGCTAATGGTCAATATTTGGTTTCCTGCCGAGGGGAAATTGTCCGAAAAGCCAACAACGCCATATGCTCCGTATCTCGTTGAATATTTCAAAGAAAATCAAAAACTAGTTTGGATTTTAGGCCTTTCTCGTGCTAGTTATTCTTATGCAAAGCCTTGTTTGAAGCTATCCACAGATGTATCAC